>CACFQR010000001.1 GCA_902568465.1 uncultured Pelagibacteraceae bacterium
TACACAATTGTTGGCTTCGCCTTAGCAGGCTGGTCTGTAATTGCTAACGACTCAATTCAAACTCTAGGTACTTTTATTGCTTCAAAAAAGAAGTGGTTTAAATGGTATACGTTGGCCGCCTCTGCATCTTTTATGATGGCTGTTGTATTGATTTATGGGTGGTGGGCTTATGATGGAGATATTTCGTTTGGAAGATTAACAAGAATTCCTTACCAAGAAATTCAATGGTATCACGCCGTAGCACCTGGAATATTATTATTACTAACAAGAATTGGAATACCAGTATCAACTACTTTCTTAGTTCTTTCAGCTTTTGCTTCAACGGTTGTTTTAGAAAAAATGCTTTTAAAGAGTGTTGTAGGCTATGGTCTTGCTGCAGTTGCGGCTTATGTTTGTTGGATTGTTATTTCTAAATTTATTAATGAAAAATTTGATGAAATTACCACTGGCTGGAAAATTTCTTTTTGGCGAAATGCGGTTTGGGTAAGTTCAGCCTATTTATGGGCAGCTTGGCTTTCTCATGATGTTGCAAATATTGCTGTTTATCTACCAAGACAACTTGATCTTACATTATTATTAGTTGTTGTAACTTATTTTACAATTCTTCTTTTTTATATTTTCTACATACAGGGTGGACGTATCCAAACAGTAGTTTTGGAGAAAACTGGAACTAGATATGCTCGATCAGCAACTATTATTAATACTATTTATGCTGCTGTCCTTTATTACTTTAAAGAACTAAACGATCTTCCTATGTCGACAACTTGGGTATTTGTAGGATTGTTATGTGGAAGAGAACTTGCAATCTCTACGATGAATAAAGAATACAAATTCAAATACGTGTTTCCATTAATTGGTAAAGACTTTATTAAAATGGTGTTTGGATTAAGTATTTCGGTTGGAATTGTATTAGCTATTCACTATATAATTATTCCTACTGGATTTGGTTTACAATAAATTTGAACTAACCAAACTGTCCACCCGCTCTAAAACGATAAATATATTTAGGTAAGATGCTCTGTATCGGTGTCCCGCTAATACCAAGATCCTTTAATGTTGGATGATCACCAGAAACAATATTGTTATGCTTTAATAATTCTACTTGATCAGGTGTTAACAGTGGGTTTGGCATCATCTGTAAAAAGTAGGATTGAAACTTAGCGGCGCCCCAAGGAATAGGTATTAAAAATCTTTTCTTTTTAATTTCAGCTAATAAAATTTCCATAAGTTCTTTGAATGAATAATTTTTAGGTCCGCCCAATTCATAAATTTTAGGTTCTGAATTATTTAACTCTACTGCTTTTGCAATGGCTTTTGCCACATCTCCTACATAGATAGGTGCAAACTTTGTTTTGCCCCCACCGACTAAAGGGAGGGCGGGAGAAAATTGGGCAAGGGATGCAAAGGTATTAAAGAATTTATCTTCTGGCCCAAACACGACCGAAGGTCTTAAAATAACTGATGGTTTGAAATTATTTTGAATATTTTTTTCACCTTGAAGTTTTGATTGCATATACAGTGAAGCGTGTCTTTCTTTAACTCCTAAGGCGCTAACGTGAACTAAATTTTTTATTCCAGCTTCACTACACAAATTACTTAATAGATGTGGAAATTGTGAGTGAACTTGGTTAAATTTTTGTTTTCTTGTTTCATACAAAATACCCACAAGATTTATAGCAAGATCACAATTTTTTAAAACTTGCTTAACATCTTCTGAATTAAAAATATTTGTTTTTAAAAGCTCTATTTGACCGGGGTTACCTAGCGGTTTTAAATATCCCTTTTGAAAGGGATTACGAGTCGCTACCTTTATTCTGTAGTCTAGTTTAGTTAGTTGACGCATTAAATGTTTGCCTAAAAATCCGCCAGCTCCAAATATTGCTATTATTTTCTGATTATTTTGCATTTTGACAACATTAACATTATATATGGTTTTAGGTATGACTAAAATTTATAAGTTTCAAGATGATATTTCGACAGATGCGCGAAAAGAACTTGAAAAGCATTCAAGCCTATCAGTTGATACTGAAGGATCAGGTTTGCAAATTCCTCATAGAGATAAATTAAGTTTAATTCAATTTAGCACTGGAAATAATGATGCTTATATTATTCAACCAAATAGAAAAAATTATAAAGCTCCAAATATAGTTAAAATTTTAGAAAATCAAAAAATTACAAAAATTGGCCACTATTTAAGATATGATATATCTGGTTTGGAATATTTTCTTAAATGTGATGTTAAAAATATTTGGGATACCAAAATAGCTTCGAAACTTTGTAGAACTTATAGCCAGTACCATGGCTTGAAAGATTTGGTGCAAGAATTTTGTGGTAAAAAATTAGATAAAAGACTCGGTAGTAGCGATTGGAATAAAAGTTTAAGTGAATTAACTGATGCGCAACTTCAGTATTGTAGTAACGATGTTATATATTTACATAAAATAAAAAATGAGCTTAATAAAATGTTAGTCAGAGAGAAAAGATTAGAACTTTATGAAAGTTCAATAAAATTTTTAAAAACAAGAATTAAATTAGACCAAAGCGGATTTACTGAAGACATATTTCAACATTAATGAATAAAGATTTAAAAATAGCAAAATCAACTGTACAGACTGAAATTTCAGCTTTAAAAAGGTTGTCGCAAAGTTTTGGGCGGTCAACTCAATTTTCAAAAATTGTGAATTTAATTAATCGATGTAAGGGAAAAGTTTTAGTTGTAGGTGTTGGCAAAAGTTATCTTGTTGGACTTAAAGTTGCCGGCACTCTATCAAGCTTAGGAACACCAAGTGTAGCTTTTTCAGCAAACGATTTGCAACATGGTGGTTTGGGAGCTATTCAAAAAAATCAGGATATTATTATGGTCTTTAGTGTTTCTGGGCAATCTTCAGAATTAGATTCTATTTTAAGATTTACAAAGAGACATAATATTCCTGTGGTTGGAGTAAGTTGTAAATCAACTTCTATGCTATTAAAATTTTCTAACTACAAAGTCCTATTGCCCAAAGTGATTGAAGCTGGCCACAGTCTTGCACCAACAGCATCCTCTACAATGTTTGGTTGCTGGGGAAATTCCTTAGCAATAGCTTGTATGAAAAGAAAAAAGTGGACTAATAAAAAATTTGTTGAACATCATACCGGAGGATCTCTGGCTACGGCATTAGTTCAAGTAAAAGAAATAATGGCAAAAGGCGACAAAATTCCTTTAATACCTGCCAGTAAAAATATAAGAACCGCAATAAAGGAAATGTCAAAAAAAAGATTAGGTGTTGTGTGTATTAAGAAAAAAAATGGGCAAATTCATATTGTGAGTGATGGTGATATTAGAAGACACAGTAATAATCTATTTAAGAAAAAAATTGTTGATGTTTGTACAAAAAATCCAATCTGGATATCGGATACAGCTACAGCTCTATCTGCAATTGACATAATGAATACAAAAAAAATAACTTCTCTTTTAGTGGCAAGAAGTAAAGATGTAGGAAAAAAAATTAAAAATGTTGTTGGAATTATTCATCTTCATCATTGTCTTAGCAGAGGAATAAAATGACCAAAAAAAGAAAAACTATTCAATTAATGTTAACATTCGTTGGCGTTTTTCTTATATTAATAACTTATATACTTTATCCAAAAATAGGCGAAAAAAAAGTTTCTGAGAGAAAAAGTGTAATTATTGAAAGTGAAAATGATAAAGAAATTAGCGATGCAAAAAATAAGGATAATACTTTTGAAAATGTTGAATATAAAGGTTTATATGACTTTGATAAACCTTTTACTGTTAAGTCAGATAAAGCGTATATTTTGTCTGACGAAGAAGATATTGTATATATGACTCGCATGGAAGTTACTTTGAGCATGAAAGATGGCAGGGTGATCGTTATAACAAGTGAAAAAGGTAGTTATAATAAAAAAACATACGATTGTTTTTTTCAAGAAAATGTAAAAGCTACCGATGGAAAAACAATAATAACATCAAAAAATCTAGATTTAATAGCGTCTGAGGATTTTGCAAGTGTGTATAATGATGTTGTTATAAAGAATGACGGAAGTCATCTTAAAGCTGATAAAGTTGATTACAATTTTGTTTCTAAAAAATATAATTTTTCAATGTTTGAAAATGCAAAAAAGGTAAAAGTAAAAATAATAAATTAAATGAATAATATTAAAAAATTTAGAATTATTAAATTTAAATCAAAGCCAATATTATCTGCAAAAAGCATTGCTAAGTCTTTTGATGAGAGAGTTATACTTAGAAAAATAGATATACATTTAAATCAGGGAGAAATGTTAGGTCTTCTTGGTTCAAATGGTGCCGGCAAAAGTACATTTATGAATATAGTATTAGGTCTTGTAAAATGTGATTTTGGCGACATATTTTTAGGAAATACAAAATTAACTAATCTAGCAATCCATGAAAGATCTAAATTAGGAATAGCCTATCTACCACAACAAACAGCAATTTTTAGAGGACTTACAGTTTATGAAAATTTATTGGCTATAGCTCAAATAGTAAAAAAAAGAGTTAAGGATCAAAAGGATATTGTAGAAAAACTTTTAGCCGAATTTTCTATAACACATTTAAGAGACGTTAAAGCTACCTCATTATCAGGTGGAGAGCGCAGAAGAACAGAAATAGCAAGATGTTTAATTAACAACCCTAAAGTTTTATTATTAGATGAACCCTTTGCAGGAGTTGACTTATTATCTATTCAAGACATCAAAGGACTTTTAATAAAGTTGCAGGCTAGAGGTTGTGCAGTATTAGTAACAGATCATAATGCATCGCAACTGCTTAGTGTGGTGGATAGAGCATATGTTTTGGCAAATGGTACTATTGTAGCAAATGGTTCTCCAAAACAAATAGTAAATACGACCGAGGCTCAAAAACTTTACTTTGGATCAGACTTCAAATTATAATTTTAAATGAACCAAAAGTACTCAGTATTTATAAATAAAAAAATTAATCGATTTAACAAAACAGTAAAAATTCCTGGAGACAAATCTTGTTCGATTAGGGCTTTGCTTTTCGCGAGTCAATGCTGCGGTATCAGCGAGATAAAAAATTTATTAAAATCTGAAGATGTTTTAAATTGTCTAAAGGCTTTGAGGAAATTAGGTGTAAAAATAATAAAAAAAAACGATTTATATAAAGTTTATGGTAATGGTTTAAGTTCATTTAAAGTAGCAGGTAGTAAAGCTAAAAAAATATTTGTTGGTAATAGTGGCACTACAGCTAGAATATTGTGTGGACTATTATCTACCAACCCAGGAAAATTTTATTTATATGGCGACCGATCTATGAATAAAAGAGATATGTCGCGAGTTATAACACCTCTAGAAAAAGTTGGGGCTAATTTTTACCCAAAAGGCAAAAAAACTCTACCAATTACAATAGAGGGTACATCTATGCCATTAGCACAAAATCATGTTGAAAAAATTGGATCTGCGCAAGTTAAGTCTTCTTTGTTAGCCTCTTTTCTAAATACCCCAGGTAAAAATACTGTAATAGAAAAAAAAAGTAGTCGAAATCACACTGAAATTCTCTTAAAAAAAATTTTTGCTGATATCAGTATCAAAAAATCAAATAACGAAAATATCATTTCAATTTTTGGTCAAAAAAACTTACATGCTTTCAATTATACTGTAGGTTCAGATCCAAGCTCAGCTGCTTTTCTTGTAACTGCAGCATTATTATCATCTAAATCAAAAATAATTATTCATAACTGCTTGTTAAATAAAACAAGATTAGGATTTTATAAAGTTCTAAAAGAAAAAGCTGGGGCAGATATAAAAATAAAAAATTTAAGAAAATCATCAAACAGTGGTGAGATAGTAGGAACTGTTATTGCCAAAAGTAGTTTTTTAAAAGCCTTTAGCTGCCCAAAAAAAATAATACCCTCACTTATTGATGAATTGCCTATACTCTTTGTGATAGCAGGTTTAACAAAAGGAACATCAAAATTTGTACAGATAAATGAGGTAACTAAAAAAGAGAGTAATCGTATTGAAGAGATGCGAAAAATTTTAATTCAAGCAGGAATAAAATGTAAAAGTACAAAAGATACTATGACAATTTTTGGAAAAAATAACATTAAGACTAGTAATAAATCAATTTTGGTGAAGACGCATGGGGATCATAGAATTTGTTTAAGTGCATGCATTTTTTCTTTAGTTACAGGAATTAAGACAAAGATAAAAAACTTTGAAACAGTAAATACTTCGTTTCCCGGATTTATTTCAATAATAAGGAGTTTGGGAGGTAAAATTGAAATTATATAAACCCTTAAGGATAGCTTGCGATGGTGAAAGCGCCAGTGGAAAAAGTTTAGCCTCAAAACTAATTGCAAAAAAATATAATTTATTTTGTTTAAATTCAGGTTTAATTTATAGATATGCAAGTTATCTTATTATTAAAAATGAGCCTAAAAGAAGTATTCCTTATCTTAAAAAAAAATTTAAAAATTTAAATTACAAAAAAATAAATTCACTTAACCTACATACACAGGAAATAAGTTATCATGTCTCAATTTTAGCAAAACAAAAAAAAATAAGACAATTAGTTAAAACTTTTCAGAGAAAAATTATAAAAAGGTATCCTAGAATTGTTGTTGAAGGGAGAGATTCTGCCAGTTCAATCCTGAAAAGTAACCCCAGATATACAATTGCGTTTTATTTTATCTGTAAATTATCTGTTGCTAGTTTTCGCAGATGGCGTGACCTAAAGAAGAAAATTCCACTAAAAGAGATTAAAAAATCGTTAAAGAATCGCACTCTACTTGATAAAAAAAGGTTCCATAATCCCTTGAAAAAAGTTCCTGATGCTGTAGTAATACGCACTCATTTACTTACAAAAAAGCAAATGATTAATAAAATGGAGAAATGTATTAACAAAAAAATATTAAAGTATGGAAGAAATTTTAAAGCAAAGTAAATCTCACAAAGAGTTTGAAGAACTCCTTTCCCAAGACCTAAATAATAGAAAATTTAAAGAAGGCGAAATATCAAAAGGTGTAATAAGCAAAATAGGAAAAAAATTTGTATTTGTAGATTTAGGTCTGAAAAGTGAAGGAGCAATACCTATAGACGAATTTAAGCTTACTAAAGAAATAGATAAAATTAAAATCGGCTCAACAATTGATGTATTGCTTGAAAAAATTGAAAATAAAAGTGGAGATGTGGTCATAAGCCGTGAAAAAGCAAGAAAGGCTCACTCTTGGAAAAAGATGGAAGCAGCATTTGAAAAAAAAGAGGAAGTAAAAGGAGTAATTATTTCAAAATGTAAAGGTGGATTTATAGTTGACGTTGACTCATGTCTTTGTTTTTTACCTGGATCACAAGTAGATCTAAGACCTTTAAAAAATATAGACCATCTAATGAAAGTTCCACAAAAATTTGAGTGTGTAAAATTAGATAAAAAACGTGGCAATATTGTTCTTTCAAGAAGAGCAATAATGTCAAAAATGAGAGACAAAGATAGAGATAAAATTTTAGAAAAAATTAAGGAAGGAGATGTTATAGAAGGAACAGTTAAAAATTTAACTGACTGGGGTGCTTTCGTAGACATTAATGGTGTTGACGCTCTTCTTCATATAACTGATATATCTTGGGACAGAATTAGTAGACCTTCAGAGCTTTTATCGATTGGACAAACAGTAAAAGCAAAAATAATTAAAATTGAAGAAGGTTCAAAAAAAATAAGTCTAGGAATAAAACAATTAACTGAAGATCCATACATTAAAGCAATAAATAATTATGAAGTAGGAAAAAATTACCCCGCTACAATCACCAAAGTGCAAGATTATGGATGTTTTGCAAAACTAGAGGACGGTCTAGAAGGTCTAATTCACCAATCAGAACTTTCATGGACTAAAAGAAATGTGCATCCAGGTAAAGTTTTGTCTACATCTCAAAAAATAGAAGTCCAAATTTTAGAAAAAGATATAGATAAAAGAAGATTAAGCCTTAGCTACAAAAATACCTTGGTTAACCCTTGGGTTAAATTTGCTAATGATTATAAAATAAATGACAAAGGAGAAGGTGTGGTAAAAAACATTACCGACTATGCTCTTTTTATATCTATTAAAAACTCAGAACTCGATGGAATGATTCATTATAAAGATTTAAGTTGGACGGAAAAAGATACTGAGCTAGCAAAATATAAAAAAAACCAAACAGTGCAGTTTAGAATTTTAGAGATTAATGAGAAAAAAGAAAAAATTAGACTTGGTATCAAGCAATTAAAAGATGACCCTTTTGAATTCTTTATGAATAAAAAATCACAAGAGGTTATTACTGTAATAGTAGACCATGCAACTAAAAATGGAATTTTGGTTCACACAGGAAATAAGGAACAATTATATTTAATTAAAAAAAATCTTTTAGCTAAAGAACCAGAGAACGCTCGACCTTCTAGATTTGCTCCAGGCGATAAAGTTGACGTTATGATTCTTGAATTAGAAAAAGATAAAAAAGAAGTAGTTTTGTCAATTAAAGCACTAGAGGAAAAACAATCAAAAGATGCTGTTAAAAAATACGGCTCAACTGATTCAGGTGCATTATTAGGGGATATACTTGGCCCTCTTCTAAAGAAAAAAAAACCTAAAACAAAAAAATAGATATATAATAAGTCATGGTTAAATCAGAACTGGTGCAAGATCTTTGCAACATGAATCCCAACATTATTCGGGCTGACATCGAAAAAATCGTAAAAATTATAATTTTTGAAATGACTGAAGCACTATGTAGAGATGAGGCAGTAGAAATAAGGGGTTTGGGAAGATTCAAAACTGTTATGAGAAAAGCTAGAATTGGAAGAAACCCAAAAAATTCAAAAATAGTTCAAATACCTGCAAAAAAAGCAATTAAATGGAAGATGTCTTCACTTCTCTACAAAAGATTGAACAATAATTTTACTGAAAACAAATTATCTGGTAATTATTAAAATCAGTGAAAAAAATTATCCTTGCTCTTGACACAAATAACCTAGAACAAGCAATTAATATTACAAAAAAAATTAAGCATAAAATCTTTACCATAAAGGTTGGGTTAGAATTTTTTAATTCGCATGGAAAAGAAGGTATAAAAAAATTTAATGAGTTGGGAATAACAAACCTCATGCTTGACCTTAAATTAAAAGATATACCTCAAACTGTTTATAAAGCAATTAAGGCACTGGATGATATTAATTTTGGTTTTATTACAATACATGGCCAAGGTGGAAAGGAAATGATAAAACTTGCTAAACAAGCAGTGAATGAAATTAAATCTAAACCTACAATCATGATGGTAACTATTTTGACTGCGTTGAATGATGAAGATTTAAAAACTATGGGAAATAATAATACTGTAAATGAACAAGTCGAAAAATTATCAAAAGTTGCTAGAGAAATGGAGGTTGGAGTTGTTTGCTCAGGAAACGAAGCAAAATTTGTTAGAAAAATAATAGGACCCGAACTATTAATTTTTACACCTGGTGTCCGTATGAGTGATGAAGATAAAAATGATCAAAAACGTATTTGTACTCCTGCAGAAAGTATAAAAAATGGCGCTAATAAAATAATTATGGGAAGAAGTTTAATTACAGGAAATATTGATCATAATATAGATAAAGTGTCTAATTCTATAAAAGAATAATTTGATGAAAAAAATAAGAAAAGGAATACCTTTAATAGACCAACATGATAAAAATGGTTTTTGGGGCAAATTTGGTGGAAATTTTATACCCGAAACTTTAAAAAAACCTGTAGAAGATTTAACTGTCTTATTTGAAAAATTAAGAAAAGATAAAAAATTTATTAAGGAAAGAGATTATTATTTTAAAAATTGGGTTGGGGCTCCTACTCCATTCATAAAACTTGAAAACTTAACTTCATATTTAGGTGGCGCTGAAATATGGGCAAAAGTTGTATCTGAAGCTAACGGCGGTGCGCACAAAATTTATAATGCAACTGTTCATAGCCTTATCGCTAAAAGAGCAGGAAAAAAATATATCGTCGGAGATACTGGAGCTGGATATGCTGGAAAAATGTTAAGCATGGCAGCAAAAAAATTTAACTTGAGGTGTAAAATATTTATGGGTGCAAAAGATATTAAAAGACAAAAACCTAATTGTGATGCTATGCGAAAAAATGGCGCTGAAATAGTTCCTGTTTATACAGGTAGTCAAACACTTGTAGATGCAGTTAGTGAATGTATGAGATATTGGGTGTCGAATTGTGACACTACTCATATGTGTGTCGGTTCAACTGTGGGACCTAATATCTTTGTAAAAATTTGTGGGTGGAGCACATCACAAATTTCTAGGGAGCTTCATCTCCAAATTAAAAATGAATTTGGGAAAATTCCAAAGAAAATAAAATTAATAAATTGTGTTGGTGGAGGTTCATCAAGCTTTGGATTTTGGAATGAATTTATGCATTATAACAAAAAACAATTTGAGTTTATTGGTATTGAAGCTGGCGGACCAAAAAATAGTAAAAAGCATGCTGCTCCTCTAACTTACGGATCAAAAATTGGAATTTTGCATGGTGCAGCTCAATATGTAAATCAAAACTCTGAGGGTCAAATAGAAGAAACAGAATCTATAAGCGCAGGATTAGATTATCCTGGAGTTTCTCCTCTACATTGTTTTCTAAAAGATACAAAGAGGGCAAGATATAGTGCGGCAACTGACGAGGAAGCTTTGAAAGCTTATCAGCTAGTTACAAAATACGAAAATTTAAATCCAAGTTTAGAACCAAGCCATGCTTTTGCAGAAGCAATTAAAATAGCACCTAAACTGGGTAAAGATACAATTATAATTGTAAACTCTTGTGGTGATGCACAAAAAGATCGGGATATTTTAAAAAAAAGATTAGGAAAATAAAAAATGAGCACATCATTAATTAGTTTAGCATTTCAAAAATCTAAAAGAGAAAAAAGACCTGCTTTGCTCACTTATACTGTAGCTGGAGATAATACTAAAAAAAAATCACTAGAAATATTAAATTCAATAGCAAATTATGCTGACATTTGCGAAATAGGTTTTCCACATAATACTCCTATCGCAGATGGTGGACAAATACAAACAGCTTCATACCGAGCAATTAAAAATGGAATTAAAATGAGAGATATTTTTGAAATTGTAAAAAAATTTAAAAAAAATAAAAATACAAAACCTATAATTTTGATGGGTTATTATAATATGATTTACCAATATGGGCAGAACAAATTTTTAAAAAAATGTAAACAAGTAGGTGTAAATGGTTTAATTATAGTTGATCTACCTTGGCCAGACAACATGCAGTTTGCAAAAAAATGTAAAAAAAATTCTATAAATTTTGTGCAACTTTTATCACCTACTACATCTGTGGAGAGAATGAAAAAAATTATTAATAATTCTCATGACATGATTTACTATATAAGCATGTTATCTACTACTGGAGGAAGACTAAAAATATCTCCAAAAAACATTTTGAAAAATTATTTTAGAATTAAAAATATGATCAAAAAGAAAAAAAAATATCTTGTAATCGGTTTCGGAATAACAAGTAAAAACATATCATCGTTTAAAATCTCAGATGGATGTGTTGTGGGATCGGAAATTTGTAAAAAGATCTCACAATCTATCAAAAATAAACAAAATCCTGTCACAAATGTAAGTAATATGGTAAAAAATCTTAAGAGAAAATTAATATGAACTGGATAACACGCTGGAAAAAAATTGGAATTAAAGTAAGACAAATTTTTAAAAAGCAACCCGTTGGAGAACAAGAAACCGATTGGAAGAACTGCCCACTATGCAAAAAAATATCCTACCTTCCAGATTTAATTAAAAACTCATATATTTGTGACTGCAGTTTTCATTTTGATTTGCCCCCAAAGATGCGTCTTGAAAGTATATTTGATTCTTCCTTCGAAATTATTGAACCGCCAGAAAATATTGATCCAGACCCTTTAAATTTTGAAGTTGAAAATAGATACAAATACATAGAAAAAATTAAAAAATATAGAAAAGTTACTGGTCAAAAAACTGCTTTGATTTGTGCTTCTGGAAATGTTTCAAATTTAAATGCTGTTGTAGTTTGTTTTAACCCCAAATTTGGAGCGGGTCGTTTCGGTCCTGCTGAAAATGAGCATTTTTTAAAAGCAGCCAATTTTGCAATAGAAAAAAAAGTTGATATTTGGATTGTGATTTATCAAAGCTCAGGAATAGACGTACACACTGGAGTAACAGGATTATCAGGTATGGCAAAAAGTATAGTTGCGATAAATGAAATTAAAAAAGCTGGGATCCCAACTTTTGCGATAGCCGCAAGAGCGGTTGCTGGAGGAACATATGCGTCTAGTTTTTTTATGCATGATTTTATAATGATAGAATCTAAATGTGTGGAAAATCTGCTTTTCTCTGGAAAAAGAGTAACTGCAAATATTTTAAAAGGAACTGACCAAATTCCAGAAGACTTTGGCACAGCCCCAGGAGTAATGAAATCAGGATTGGCTGATATTACTCTTGAAAATAGAAAAGAATTAAAAGACACTATAGCTAAATTAGCTAGCATTATTTTAAAGAAGGAAGAATCAAAAATATCTAATGAAGAAGAAATCGAGAATAGAGAAACTAATATCAAAATTTCTTCAGCTTCATAACCGTAAGATTGATTTAAGTTTAAATCGCATCAATAGACTAAATAAAGATTTAAAAATTGATTTAAACAAATTAAGAGTAAAAACAATTACTGTTAGCGGAACCAACGGCAAATGGTCAACTGCTTCATTTATTCGTTCTATCTTTGAGTCAGCTGGTTATAAAGTGGATCTTTTTACCTCACCACATGTACAAAATTATACAGAAAGATTCGTTTTTGAATCTAAAGAAATTTCAGAAAAAAAATTATACAATTTATTATTAGAAGTAGAAAAGAAAAACGCAGGAAAACCAATTACAGTGTTTGAGCTTTTGACAAGCGCTTTTTACTTTCATTCAGCAAAAAGATCGAATTGTGATTTATTAATTGCGGAAAATGGATTGTTTCAAAGATACGACAGCGTATCATCTATTGGTCATCACCTCATGAATGTAACATGTCAAATAGGGCTTGATCACTTAGATTGGCTACCCAAAAATAAAAAAACGATTGATCAAATAATCATAGAAAAAACTTCAAATATTAAAAGTTCTAATGTCGTTATATCAAAACAAAATAATAATCGAATTATAAATAAAATTAGGAAAAGTATAAAAAATAACTCAGCTAAAAAAATTATTTTTTCCAAAGATTATAATTATAAAATTAACAAAAGTGGATTTTTATATAAAGATCAGTATGGGTCTTTGCAATTGCCGAAGCCTGGCTTGCTTGGCCAACACCAGATTTCTAATGCGGCTTGTGCTATTTCAGCAGTTAGGAACCTAAATAAATATAACATTAAAAATAAACATATTATTGAGGGAATAACATCAATAAAAAATATGAGGGGAAGATTGGAAATAATAAATAAAGGTTTTTTAAAAAAAATTGCACCTACGAATACGATTCTTTGTGACATCGCTCATAATCCAAGTGCTGGCTTAGTTGTAAGTAATTATTTAAATACTTTAAATGTTAACGAAAAAATTTATATGATTTGTGGCATGATGAAAAATAAAATTCATGATAAATTTATATCAAATTTTAAACAAGTTCATGAAATTTTAACTGTAAATATACCGAATAACAAAAATTGTATTAAAAAAGAGGATTTAAAAAAAATAGTTGAAAAAGTGGGAATAAAAACGCAAACTAGTAATTCGGTCCAAGAGGCAATTAATTACATTGCTAAAAAAAATAAAAACTCAACAATTCTAATTACTGGTTCAATTTTTTTAATTGGAGAGGTGTTAAATATAAATTAAATATTTTCTTTAATCCAAGAAACTATATTAGATTTTGTTGTGGCGCCAACTTTAGTAGCTTTTAACTCACCATTCTTAAAAAGCAACATAGTTGGAATACCTCTTACGCCATACTTAGTTGGCTGATTTGGATTGTCGTCAATGTTGTGCTTGGCAATAACTACATCATTTTTCATTTCGTCAGATATTTCTTCAAGAACTGGGGCGATTTGTTTACATGGGCCACACCACTCAGCCCAAAAGTCTGTTAATAAGATTTTATTATCTTTTACTAAGGAATCAAAAGTTTCATCTGTAGATTTAATTGTAGCCATAAGATAATTTCAATTTAATAAGTTTTTTTCCAATGTCAACTAGCCTTTTGGTACAATTCTTCCATTTCTTCAATATAGGAATTAATCTCCTCAAGAATTTTTAATTTATCTTTATCATCCTTAAATTTATTTCTTAAAGTGTCTATTTCAGAATATGTTCTTGGAATTGTATTCCATTTTTCTTTGTTAGTACTGAGCACTCTTGATGCAATTTCTTTGTGTATCAAATCATATTCATTTTTGGGCAAAGATTCTGGGCTTTCTTCGTATAAAATCTTTTTTCCAAAGTATTGAAAACGTTCATCTTTGAATTTCTGAAGAACTAGAAATTTATCTTTCCAATCAACCTTGTGGAATTCAGGCATTATTGCACTATCTTCTTTGCTAGCAAATTTTTTATATATAGATTCTTCTGCATAAATATCTAGCTGAGAATCTATTTCGCTCTTATCTTTTATATCTTCCTCCAAAAGTGAACTAACTCTTTGGATAAAATTTTTATTTTTTCTAATTAGTTGTGCTCTTTCTTTTAATTTTTTAATTCCAAGTTGCTTATAATTATCAAAATAAGTTCCATAGGTAGCATTCATAATAATAGGATGTTTTTTATGTTTTATGGTCCTCATAACTTTTGGCTTCACATCAAAAATTTCTTTTCTTAGCTCTCGGTCTGACAAATTAAAATAGTATAAAGGGTCAGCTTTTAAATCAAAAGTAAAGGGGTAGCCCCAGGGATGTGTACACAAAAAAGTTAATATAAAAGGAATAGCTTTGCCTCCATAAAAAAAGTTTGTACAAAATAATTCTTCTTTTTTAATTATTTCAAAACACTTGTCTTTGTTGGTTGTCATTAAACTAGCTTTCCATACATTTGGGGCCTTTTTGGATAATATTTTTGCAATTTCTACAGTAGCTAAAACATCCCCCATAGCACTATGGGCCTTGTCATGCTCGATACCATTCATAGGTGCCAAATGATCCAATTTAAAAACAGGGTTATTCTTGTCACTAATTGGTGTTTTTATACAGTTAGGATAATATAGATGTGATGCCCTTGCTAATCCTAAAAGGTCACCTCTTTCATTTCCATTTGTTACAGTCAAATACGGATATTCTAGATTTTTAAATAATGTTCTTCTTAAAAATTCTTCGTCGAAATCAATACTATTGTATCCAAAAAAAATTGAATTTTTCCATTGATGAAATTTTTCTAACATTTGTTTTATCATTTGATAGTGAGATAAATTTGTATCTTTTAACATTGAAACAGAGGATTTATTTACAATTAAAGCCATCGCCTCTGGAATAATACCAGGACTTAACCTGCACCTTCCTTCGTATCTATCTAACTCTTGGAAATTATCATTAACAAGGACAGCGGCTGCTTCTATAATTTGTCCATAAGAAACATTGCTTGAACATGTTTCAAAATCATAAAACACATAATTTGGCATTAGATACTACTTATTGAAAGATTTTATTTTGTCAACCTTATCATTTGTTTCATCAGCTTTTTTTTCAACTGCATGGGGTGTTTTAATGTTATCTAAAGTTCTCATAATAGATCTAGCATCTCTTCCAAAGTCATCTGTATGGTTTAATGCTTCTTCTAAAGTTTTTCTTAAGCTTACAATGCCATCGAAATGTTTGTTAAACCTAGAAGAAATATTTCTTAAATCATTATAAATTTGTGTAGCATGTTTTTGTACTTTTAGAGTCTGAAAACCCATATGCAGCGACTGCAGATAGGCAGAAAGTGTATTAGGTCCAGATATTGTAATTTTATATTTTCTCATTAATTCTTGGGTTAACAATTCTTTGGTGGTTGGATCACGGTAACTAGTAAGCTCCGAAAATAAACTTTCTGTAGGTGCATAAACTATTGCAAAATCTGTAGTTTTTGGAGGTACAATATATTTTTCGTTAATTTTTTTTGCTTTATTTCTGAAAGCGCTTGCTAATTTATCTTTAGCGTCTGTTAAGGCTTTTTTGTCCTTTGACTCTTCAGCATCAACAATTGCTTGAAATTTTTCGACTGGCCAATGAGAGTCGATTGGAACCAAAATACCATCTTGTAACTTTACTGCAAACTCAACATTCTCTCCGGTGTCTTCTTTCATTCTTACATTGGGAATATATTGAGAAGCTGGTAATAAATCCTTTAGAAGAGAAGAAAGAGAAAATTCAGCCAACGTGCCATATTTTTTTACACCTGCTAAAATTTTACTAAAACTTGCCTGACTTTTATTTAAGTCTTCTACTTGCTTATTAAAAGCTCCTACTTTCTCATCAACTTTAGTGAGGGCCTGGGTCATATCTCGAGTAACATCTTTTGATAAAGTATTAAAAGATGCTGACATAGTATTCATAGAGTTATTGAATGAGTCTTTTAGTTTATCAAATTCTTTACTATTTTTAATTTCCTCCCTATTTTTCCTTTGAGAAATTAAAAGATAAATCACTACACCAAGTAGTATTAAAACTATATACAAAATTGATTCTTGCATTAAGAAATTATTTTAATATCACACAAATAAGTTTTAATCAGCAAAAAACTAACTTGCTTTTTTTTGATTTTTAATTTTTTCAAGCATTTCAACCGTGTTATCAATAATTGTATCTTGAAAAAGGAAAATTTCTTTAAATTTTAGTTCAAGGGTTGTATGTTTTTCTGGATTAGTTTTTATCTCTAAAACAATTTTTCCACTATTTAAGTTATTATCTTTAACATAGCATAAAATTAAAAAATCCTCTGAAGACTCTTCTTCTAGCCATTTTAAATAAATTTCTCCATGTTCCATTGATAAATCCTGTACTTTTAATGGCGACATATTTCTGCTTAGATAATTTTTATTTATAAAAAAAGCCATACTTCTAAGACTTCTTGTAAATGGAAGTAAAGTGTTTTCAATCTGAGACTTTTCAAATATGAACTGCCTTTCTCTTTCTAATAAAGCTGTTTTATCCTCGTCTCCACTTAATTCTATTCCAAGGTCTTCGATCCTACTTCTTAATTTTTCTTCCTGTAGTTTTTTGTAGCGATCTTTTATTGCCTGTATTTTTTCAAGGGTTGGTTCGTAAGCTTCTTTTAAATTTTGAAGAGCATACTTTTCTAGAGCCAAAGTTTCACGATTCATCCTTTCTTCAAATTTTTCGATTTGTTTGGAAATTTTTAAATTTTCTAATATTTTCTTTTGTTGAATGGCTTTCTCTTTTCTTGCTTCTCTTTCAGCCTGACGTAAATAAATCTGAATTTCTGCTTTTGATTGTTTGGCAAATTGAATTTTTTCTCTTAGCTCTTTTTGCTTTTGTTCTAAAATTATTCTTTGTCTCTCCTTTTTTATTTTTTCTTCTTCTTTTACTCTCTCATTTTCAGCTTTTAATTTATTTAGTCGTGTTTTTTCTCGATAACGATCGTAAGCAACAAATAAAGGATTTAAAGCTAAATTTATTATTTTAGTAGCTAAACTTGATAATTGTTTTTGCAAATTAAAATTCTTTTTCTTTTTTTTAATTTTAATTTTAATTTTAATTTTGGGTATTTTAAATTTTGGTAGTTTTATTTTTTTAAGTCTTTCGAGCGGCTGTTTCTTTTTAAGCTTATTTAATTTTTTTTTCTTTTTTGCTTTTCGAAATTTCCTATTGACTTTTTTAATTTTTAGTTTTTTTGGTTTTTTAGAGGAAATTTTTTTACTAAATTTTCTTTTATTTTTTTTTTTCATTAGAAACTACTTTAATTATATATAGACCGTCTATTGATATATATAATCTCTACGATTGCTAGGTAAAGCAGAATAATCTTTTACAATTTGTAATTGATAAACTAAAAGATCCCCATAAGTAAAAGCAGCAGAACATGATGCTAAATAAAACTCAAAAAGACGAACAAATTGTTTATTAAACAGATGTTTTACCTTTTCTTTATTTGTTAAAAATGTATCTAACCAAGCCTTCAAGGTTTTATCATAATGGCGAATAAGACTCTCACAATCAGACAATACTAAATTATTTTTTTCGATTTGTGGAATTAGTTGAGATAAACTTGGCACTTTACCTCCTGGAAAAATATATTTATCTATAAAAGCATTTTGTGCGCCAGGTGGATTAGTGGATCCTATTGTATGGGTTAGACATATGCCGTCATCTTTTAAAATTTCAGAAATCTTTTTAAAAAATATGTTGTAATATTTAGGATGAACATGTTCAAGCATTCCTACATTTAAAATTCTGTCAAATTTTTTTTTGACCTCTCTATAATCACAAAGCTCAAAACTAACCTGGTTATCCAATTTTAATTCTTTTGCCTTTTCTTTACTATATTCCAACTGATTTTTGCTTAAAGTAATTCCCACTACTTCACATTTACTTTGCCTTGCAATTTCAAAGCAGATTCCTCCCCAACCTGAGCCTATTTCAAGAACTTTCATGTTAGGTTTTAAATGTAATTTTTTAATTATATGTTTAAGTTTATTATCTTGAGCTTCCTCTATACTTTCGTTGCCGGTTTTAAAATAAGCACAAGAATACAATTTATGTTTTTTGTCTAAAAATAGATTATAAAGATCTTCCCCACGGTCATAATGATGTTGAACATTCTTTTTTGAAAGCGCAGGATTATTGTGGGTAAGAAAATATTTATAAATTCTCAAAAATTTATTTAAAATATTTGAATAGTTATTAATTTTTCCTCTACCAATATTTTTTAAACATAAACATAAAAAATCATAAATTGATCCATTCTCAATTTCTAAATTATTTTTATAATATTCTTCTCCCAAATAAAGCTCCGGGTGAATTAATAGTTTCCAATTTAAATCTTTTTTAAATAGTTTTAGAGTAAGAGGTTTATCATTAGAAGGGTTTCCGCAAATATACTTTTGACCATTTGAGTCGATTAACACAATGCCTCCTTGTTTTAATGTTTTGGATAAAAAATTAGCTAGTAACATAGTTATGCTGCAATATTTTTTTCTGGAAAAAATTCCAACTCTTTTAATCGTGACATCAATTCTTTACTTTGTAGTTCTGAAAGCAAAGTTAGGGGAGGTAAAACCCTGCCATATTTCTCATCCTCAAATTTCATAAAGCTATGTAAACCAGATATTAAATTATAATTATCAAAAACTTTTCTAACAGCGCAAAGTTTATCATTAAAAGTTTGTTCTTTTTTATTATGAAAATCATCATAAACCTTACGTGCTAATGAAGCTGTAACATTACAAATTGCAGAAATGATTCCACTATTTCCAAGCTCTAAACCTTTAAGAAGTTTAGTTTCCGAACCCGGAAAAATTAAAAAATTTGGTATTTTCAATGTTTCAAACAAATTGTAGGTGCTATCTTTGACTCCAACGATTTGTTCTGGAAAATTTTTTACCAACTTTTCAATAATTCCAACGTTAAATTTGTATCCACATAGTTTTTCAAAATTGTATAAAATTATTCTGCTCTCAGGAACCTTTTGTATGACATTTTCATAAAAAGAAAAAACACCATCATCACTATATTTGTAATATGCTGGTGGCATTAAAAGAAAACGATTTATTCCATTTTTTATTGAATGTTTCATTAATTCTATATTTTCATTTAACGCATTGGCGCCAGTTCCAATTATAAAATGATCTTTTTCTTTGCTGTCCTTTAGCTTATCTATTAAATTTCTTTTTTCGCTTGAAGAAATAAGTTGTGCACATCCAGTCGAGCCAAATAAAATGGCTCCGTGTAAACCTTGTTTAATGAGTCTTTCTGAATGCAAAATTGTTGAGTCTGCATCAAGTGACAAGTCTTCATTGAAAATACTCATTGAAGCTGCGTATATCCCTTTTTTTATAGCCATGTTTTTAACTAATTTATTTGCTAGAAATTATATTAGATTGAAAAAATGAGTAAAGTATTAGTAGTAATAAAATCTATGGGAATTGGCGATTTATGTATACTAATTCCCAATATACATGCCATCAGTAAAAAAATAGCTGGACCAGTTACAGTTTTAGCACAAAAAAATACGCGTGCGGAGGCCATACTTAAACATGATCCACATATTAAGGAAGTAATAGAATTAGATGAAAATGAAATTAAAGGTTTTTTAAATATCATAAAAAAAATCAAAGTAAAAAATTTTGATCAAGCTTATATTTATAGTGACTCGATTAGACTTTATCTAATTTCTAAATTGTCTAGTATAAAGAAAATTTTTCACTACCCTTTTTTTTCAAAACAGGGGAAAAATTTTTTTAGAACTGCAAAGGAATTTACAGAAAATATTTTGCATGTAAAAGTGGATTCGCAATCAAAAATTTATTTTGATGAAGAAAATAGCAATACAATTAAAAGCAAATTTAATATTTCTGACGAAAAAAAAAATATTGTATGTGGTATTTCAGCCTCAGGGCCAACTAAGAGATGGGATGTTGAAAACTACATAAAATTATTGGAAAATCTAAATTCAAAATATAAATGTAATTTTTTCCTCGCGGCAGGAAAAAATGATGAGGATTTAGTTAATCAAGTTGTTAAATCTTCTATAGGAAAAAATTGTATATCTTTCTCTAAAATGTCTATCGCAGAAACAATTCCAATAATAGGTTCATGTAAATATTATATTGGAAATGACACTGGCTGGGGACATATTGCTTCAGGTTTAGGATTAAAAGCTTTATTTTTATTTATGGATTCTCCACCCTTGGCTTATGGAGTTTATAGTAAAAACATATCTGTGATTGTGCCTGAAGGTGAAAGTATAAACAGTTGTACTCACAATACCAGAGGCAAAAATAAGATTTCGTTTGAAAAAGTATTTAGTAAAACTGTTGAGCTAATTGATTAACTAAATTCACTTCTTATAATTGTTTCTTTTGCTTCATTTACTATCTGGCTTAATCTTTCAGTATTTGCATTTGGATTAACATCAGGGTGAATTTTTTTCTGTAAACCGTTGGCCGCTTTGATGACTTCTTCTTTTGAGCACCCTTTTTGTAAACCTAAAATTTTGTATGCCTCCTCATTAGAAAGGTTGCTTGAAGGTCTAGTCTGATTATTATTACTAAAATGAGAGTATCTTCCAGAAGCTCGTAAATAATTGAGCAATCTCCATATTTGCCAAATTTGAAATGCTGTTAATCCTTTTATTTTTAATGCGGAAATGGCTAAAAAAAATAACGGTAGTGAAAACAATATTCTTCCACCTATCGCTAGAATTATTGCCACTAGTAGTGACAAAATAATAATTAAACTTCGTACTCCTTTGGCTATTTTCTGTGTTTTTTGTTTAGCAAACCAGGATAATAGCAAAAATGTTACGACAAAAATTATTATTCCAGTTATTATAATATTCATATAAAAACTATTCTAATGAAAAATCCCCCTAAATTAAAACAAAAACTAGAAGTCAAAAAGTATCACGGAATTGAAATAAAAGATGAATACAGTTGGATTCATCAAAAAAATATTCTTGAGGTTTTGAGAGATAGTTCCAAATTAAATCCTGAAGTAAGAAAATATTTAGAAGAAGAAAACGCTTATACAAAATTTAAAATGAAAGATACTGAGCAAATTCAAAAAAAATTATTTAGAGAAATTAAGGGAAGAATTAAGCTAGATGATGAGTCTCTTCATTTTTTTTATAATAAAGATGGATGGGAATATTGGACTAAAACAACTTCTGAAAATAATTATCCAATACAGTTAAGAAAAAAAATAGAGGATAGTAAAGACAAAGTTCAAGAATATTGGAATGGTGACAAAGAGAAAAAAAAATTAGGTGCTAGTTATTTTGGTGTGGGAGACATCTCTGTTAGTCATAATCATTCTCTTTTGGGATATTCGCTGGATCTTAATGGATCAGAGTTTTACAGTATTTATATCAGGAGAATAGCAGATGAAAAAATTATTAGTGAAAAAATTGAAAATACTTCTGGAGGGATAACTTTTAGTAAAGACTCTAGATTTATTTTCTACACTTTATTAAATGAAAAACATCAACCAAAAAAAGTCTTCAGACATAAAATTGGAACATCGCAGAAAGAAGATGAGTTAATTTATGAAGAGCTTGACCCAAAATTTACAGTAGGGATGGGAGGTTTAACTGCTGACGAAAAATTCTTTACAATTGGTACCTCGGATCACTCTACAACAGAAACACATTATTTTACTTCTGATTCTGCAAATTCAGACGAAAAAATAAAATTAAACCTTTTTCAAAGACGAGCTGAAAAGATTAGATATTCAATTGACTCGTGGCAGAACTATTTTTGGATACATACAAATCAAGATAAATCACCAGATTTTAAAATTTGTAGATGCAAACATAATGATCTTAAAACCTGGGAAGATTTTATTCCTGCTAAAAAAGAAGTTGTGATTGGGTCTTTAGAATTTCTTGATGACTGGATCATACGAGGAGAAATGTCAAACGCTTTACCTAAATTATTTGTGAGAAATATTAAAACAAATAAAGAGGAAGAACTATTATTCGCTGAAGAAAAAGTTTGGAGTCCTTCTATTTCTGAAATGCAAAAGGAAACGAATACGGATAGCATTTATATTAATTATTCTTCCCCAAAAACTAATGGAAGATCTTATGTCTATAATTTAAGAACAAAAGAAAAAAAATTTGTTAAGCAACAAGAAGTTTTGGATAAAAATTATTCTCCAAAAAATTATATTACAGAAAGACTTGAGTGTAGGTCTCATGATTCAAGGTTAATACCTTTGACCATAACAAGACATAAAGATACGAAGATTGATGGAACTGCAAATGTTTTGTTATATGGTTATGGCAGCTATGGTAACAATTTAGGTTTTGGGTTTTCAAGTACTAGACTTAGTTTACTGGATAGAAATATTATTTGGGTTGATGCATCTATTAGGGGTGGTCGGGAACGTGGAGAAATTTGGCATGAAGAAGGCAAAATGCTAAATAAAAAAAATACTTTTGAAGACTATGTCTCTGCTGCAAAATTTTTAATTGAAAAAAAATATACTTATAAAGGTGGAATAGTAGGTTATGGCGGAAGCGCTGGAGGTCTACTTTTGGGAAGCGTGGTTAATAAATCACCAGAATTATTTTTAGGAATGCTGATTCAAGTGGGTTTTTTAGATTCACTTACTACTAATCTAGATCACTCTTTACCACTTACATTGGGAGAGCTAACCGAATTTGGAGATGCAAAAAATAATAAACAACATTTTGAGTATATTAAATCTTATTCTCCTTATCATAATATAAAAAAAATGAATTATCCTAATTTACTATTAGTAACTAACCTAAAAGATGTGAGAGTTATTTTTGATGAACCAACAAAATTTACAGCTAAACTTAGAGAATATAAAACTGATAAAAATTTATTACTTTTAAAATGTGAATTAGAGGATGCAGGCCATGGTGGAAAATCTGGTAGAGATTCTGCTATTGAAGAAATAGCTTTTGACTATAGTTTTATTTTAAAAATCTTAAATAAATTAAATACCTAGTATTGAAATTATAAAAAAAACTACCATATAACTATTTGTAAGTTGCCATTGTGGGGCTTACACAAATTAACCTTGCTAAATATAAGGAGGTAAATATGACAAGTAAGGATTTATCAATCTTTAATTCTCTTAGACCTTTTAGCATTGGATTCGATGACATGTTCGATCAGTTTGAATCTATGCTGGGTAATGGTGGAATGGTTCAAAGTAACTACCCCCCATACAACATTAGAAAGGCTGGAAAAGACAAATACGCTATAGAAGTAGCTGTAGCCGGCTTTAATAAAGATGATGTTGAAGTTGAGTTTGAAGACAAACTTTTAACAGTTAAGACTAAAAAATTTAATAAGACTGTTGAAAAAGATGGTGATGAAATAATTCACAAGGGAATATCTCAAAGGTCATTCTCTAGATCATTTACTATTGCTGACGATGTTAAGGTAAGTGGTGCAGAGCTCAAAGATGGCCTGTTAACGATAAACTGTGAAAAAATCATACCAGAACAAAAGAAAAAGAAACTAATTCCAATTAAATAAGCTGGAGCCTTGCTTGCGGGTTAATGCCCGCAAGTAATTAAAAACATCCTTTGCTAGTAAATCCCACAACCATTTTGTTATTGTCAATTTCAAACTTTCTTTCGCAAGTAATATTGTATTTTTTTTTAATATAAACAAAAAAGATTGATCCTTTATCATCTTTGATAATGTCATCTGGCTCTCCCATGACAATTCTTAACTCTGATTCGGGTTGCTGTAAAAATTTGCTTAATTTATCATTTTCAATTTTGATTGCTCTTTGAGACTTATTTTCAATTGTTTGACAGCTAGAAAGTGCAAAAAGTGCAATTACTGATAAAAGTAAGATATTAAATTTCATAGCTACAACTTAACATAGAATATCACAAAAATTACAAACAAACATAAACTCTCAAGTTGAAATTTATATTGTGTTATGCACACAAAACAGCGCTATTATGTTCCAAATTTGATTGTTACTTCTTTTAAAATATTTATAAAAAAGGTTACTTAATTAACTTTAGGAGGAAATATATCATGATGGATAAATATTTCGACTATAGAAAACACAAAACGGATTTTAAAACAGAGGTAATAGCCGGAGTTTCGACTTTCTTAACAATGGCTTACATTTTGTTCTTAAATCCTGTCATACTTGCTGATGGTGGGTTTGACTTTGGCGGGGTTTTCACAGCTACAGTTTTGGCGACAGCCTTAGCATGTTTTATAGCTGCATTTTACGCTAAGACTTGGCCTGTAGGTCTAGCACCTGGAATGGGTATTAACGCATTTATAGCTTACGGAGTTTGTTTGGGTATGAAATATACTCCTGCTGAAGCGCTTGGTGCTGTATTTGTTGCTGGTGTGGTCTTCTTAATAATTTCTTTAACTCCAATAAGAGCTTGGCTAATCAACTCTATTCCAAAAAGTTTAAAACTTGGAATTGGTGCTGGAATAGGTTTGTTCTTAGCAATCATTGGTTTTGAAATTATGGGATTAACTGGTGACCATCCAGTTACACTTGTAACTCTTGGTGATCTTAGCAACCCATTACTTCTTTTAGGTGCCGGTGCATTTATATCAATGATCGTAATGGAAAAATATAAGATCAAAGGAAACATTATCATTGGAATCATTGCCTTTAGTATTATTGCTTGGGTAACTGGTTTAGCAAAATTCAATGGTGTTGCTTCTGCTCCACCTCCAATGACACACTTGTTTGCATTTGATTTGGGTGCCGCACTTTCAGCTTCAATGGTAACAGTAATCTTTACTCTGTTCTTCATTGACTTTTTTGATACTGCTGGAACTTTAACTAGCGTTGCAAATGTTTCAGGAAAAATTGGTAGTGATGGAAAAATAAAAGACATCGACAAAGCTATGCTTTCGGACAGTGTATCAACTGTTGCTGGTTCATTATTAGGAACAAGTACAGTTACTACATATGTAGAATCTGCCGCTGGTGTAAAAGCTGGTGGAAGAACAGGAATGACTTCTCTTGTAATAGGGCTTTTATTCTTGGCTTGCATATTTCTTGCTCCATTAGCAACAAGCCTTCCGAAGGAAATAGACGGTGCTGCATTAATTTATATTGCAACTCTTTTCGTTCGTAACATTGTAGATATTGAATGGGATGATATTGCTGAGTCAGGACCTGCGGTCCTTGCAATGATAGCTATGCCGTTTACTTATTCAATTTCTCATGGAATAGCTTTAGCATTTATTTCTTATGCAGCCATTAAAATCTGCACAGGGAAAACAAATGTTAGCCCTGCAATTTGGGTAATAGCCGTAGCAAGTGTAATAAGCTTCGTTGTAGCTTAAAAATTTAAATTCTTATATGAAAGGGCCGGATTTATTCTGGCCCTTTTTTATTTGGAGTGTTTCTTTTTTATATCGTCAATTCTTATTTCTTCGTAATGTTCAAATGGTTGAACTATCCAAGGATTGTCGGTTAATTTTACAGCACAAAAATCAGGGTTAAACGTTGATTTCTTTTTTTTCCATAACGTTGCTGTTTTTATATCCTCTATTTTATTTTTTATTGGTCCATAATTTTTTAACCAATCAACACTTTTTTTCAAAGTAATTCCAGTGTCAGAAAGGTCGTCACATAAAAGTATTTTACCACCCATATTTTTTGCAATAGAACTCATCTCACGAGAAAAGACTATATCACCCTGCTCATCTTCAACTCCTTTGCCGCTGTATGATTCTACTGCAAGATAAGCACATTTTAGTTTGAAGACTCTGCTTAACAAGTCTATCATGGGTGCTCCTCCACGCATTATACCTACTAATAGAGTAGGTTTATAACCGCTATCATGAACCATGATAGCTAGTTTTTCTACAGTCTTATTATATTCGTCCCAAGAAACAATTAATTTTTCTGACATTTTAATTCTGCTATCATAGTTAAAAAAAACTTAATTAAAAAGGAGAAAATTTATGCCTAAAGGGATTTGGATAGCTGTGTATGAAAAAATTGAAAATATGGAAATTTTGAAAAAATATGCTGTTAAAGCTACAGCAGCTATTAGTAAATATTCTGGGAAATTTATAGTAAGAGGAGGAAAAAATATAACTCTTGAGGGAAATCAATCACCAAGAACAGTAATAGTTGAATTTCCAACTTTTGGAGATGCTGAAAAATGTTACAATTCTGACGAGTACCAAGAAGCTCATAATATTTTGAAAGGTTCGGTAAAAAGAAATTTACAAATTATAGAGGGAATTTAATTACTTTCTTTTCTATTATTTAAATTAATGTAGTGCTGAATCATTCCAAAAATTATTGCTAGAATAAAAAGAATTATCCAGTTGTATTTGCTAGACGAAATAAAAGACGAATGTCCACCAAGCATTATAAACAAAACTAACAATGTAATAATATTGTTATGAACCGATCTCACCTTTGCGCGAAGTGAAAGATTTAAATCAAACTTTTCATTTTTTGAAGCAGATAAAGCTATTTTTTTACCATTGGGAGCTATAATAAAAAATACATTCATGGTCATTATACTTCCCAGAATAATACCAGATTGTAAAAAGGCAAATCGAGGTCCATAGATTTTAGTTAGAACAAATGCAATAGCTGTTCCAATAATTAAAAGTATAACAGGAAAAATAATTTTGAAATTTATTAATTTAGACTTACAAATAAAATCATAAATTAACCACGATCCTATTATAGATAATATTGAAATTGCTATAGCCATTGAAGGTGAAATATTTTCATTTACTCTTTTATCGACCATTAAAATATCTGCATTTACAAAATAAATTAATATCAATAGCGCTAAACCTGATAAAAAAGTCAAATATGAAGTATATTTCCAAATAATTACATTCTTTGGAACTTCCTGAGGCGCACCATGATATCTAGTTAATTTATAATAATAACCGCTATGTTGTAAAATTCCTTCAGCTTCAGGATCTTCTGCTTTTAAATTTTTTGGCAATTTATTATCAAGGTAATTAAAAGTAAATGATGTGCCCACCCATAGTATAGCAAAAAAAACATGACCCCATCTTAGTAAAGCTTGAGTCCATTTAGAAATGTCAGGTAAGAATTCCATTTAATATTTAACCTTATCTACTTTTTTATCCCATAATTCAAAAGCTTTTAAAGCCTCATCTCTCATCATTTGGGTCATTGGAATTTTTCTTTTATCAATATTTTTTTGTAGCTCCAAATAAATTAATGAGTCATCAAAATCAATTTTCCGTGCGTCGTCTCTAGTATTTGCATAGTATATTTCATTAATTCTTGCCCAATAAATTGCAGATAAACACATTGGACAAGGTTCTGCCGTTGAAAAAATTGTGCATCCATCAAGGTTAAAATTATTTAACTTTTTGCATGCCTCGCGAATAGCAACAATTTCACCGTGTGCGGTTGGATCATTGGTAGAGGTAACCTTGTTTGAGCCTTCTGCAATAATTTTATCATTTTTAACAATTACTGCACCAAATGGACCGCCTCCACTTTTAACGCTGTCAATGGAAAGCTGTATTGCTCTCTTCATAAATTCGTTTTTCATATTCTGCTTTTTAAGTTTTTAATACTCATTAATATTTTTTCGGGAGTTGCGGGCGCATCAAGCTTAGGATTTATTTTATAACTTCCAATAGATGCTATTGCATTTTTAATTGCAAAAAAAACTGACATTGCATTCATTAAAGGAGGTTCTCCAGTTGTTTTTGATTTATTTATCACATTTTCAATATTTTTACCTCTTTTAAAAATTTCTGCATTGAATCTTTCTGGCATATCACTAACAGCAGGAATTTTATAAGTCGATGGTGAGTGAGTGGTAATTTGACCATTATTTTTCCAATTAACTTCTTCACAGCCAAGCCATCCTGCTCCTTGTACAAATCCCCCTTCTATTTGTCCCATTTCAATAGCTGGATTAATAGCTTTGCCCGCGTCATGTAATATATCTGCACGTAATATCTTATTTTCGCCAGTTAATGTGTCAATTATAACCTCACTAACCGCAGCGCTATAACAAAAATAAAGAAATGGTCTTCCCTTAAAAGTTTTCTTATCAAAATGTATTTTTGGCGTTGCATAAAAACCTGAAGAGGATAATGGAACTCTATTTAAGTAAGCTTCTTTAACAAGTTTATCAAATCTAAAGCTTTTACCATTAAATTTTACTTTTCCATTTTCGTATATTCCTTCATTGGTTTTAATTTTGTATTTACGTTTAACATAAGCTGCTAAATTCATTTTAATTTTTGAAATTGCATTAAGAGTAGCTGCTCCATTAAGATCCGTTGTGCTTGAGGCAGCACTAGCGCTGGTATTAGGTACTTTATCTGTACGAGTAGCTGAGACTTTAATTTTATTAAATGGTAAACCTAATGAATGTGCTGCCAGCTGTGCAATTTTTGTGTGAACACCATTTCCCATTTCTACCCCTCCATGATTTATATGAACACTTCCGTCTTCAGAATAAATATGTACTAAGGCGCCCGCTTGATTTAAGTGCCAAGTAGTAAAACTTATACCAAACTTTACAGGAGTTAAGGAAATACCTTTTTTTAAATATTTGTTCTTTAAATTAAATTTTTTTATATTTAATTGTCTACTTTTATAATTTGAAGATTTTACAAGTTGATCAAAAATTTCTTGGATAACATTATCCTCTATTTTCATATTATAATGGGTTATATTTTTTTTCCTCTTTTGATAAAAATTTCTTCTTCTTATTTCGGCAGAATCTTTTTTGAGTGAAGTTGCAATATGATCTATAATATTTTCAATAGCCATCATGCCCTGATTTCCACCAAAACCTCTGAAAGCTGTATTTGAAGCTGTATTAGTTTTACAAAGATAATTTTCTACCAATATATTTTCGAGATAATAAGCGTTATCAATATGTAGTAACGCCCTATCATTTATTGCTCCTGATAGATCGGGAGATATTCCACATCTTGATGCTAGTTTTAATTTTAAACCTTTAATAACTCCCAGCTCATCAAAACCTACCTCATATTCTGAGTAAAAGTCATGTCGCTTTCCTGTTATAATAATATCATCATCGCGATCCATTCTAAGTTTAACTGCGCGTTTAGTTTTTTTTGCAAGTAATGTACAAATTGCAGCAAATATAAATGACTGAGTTTCAGTTCCACCAAATGAACCACCTAATCTCCTAGTTTCAACAGTAATGGTATTGCTTTTTTGGTTGAGCATCTTTGCTATGATTTGTTGAGTCTCACTTGGATGCTGCGTTCTAGAAAACACTTTAAAGTCATTATCTTCCTGGGGAATTACAAATGCAGATTGACCTTCAAGGGCAAAGTGCTCCTGCGAGCCTGTTGTAAAATTGCCTTTTAGGAGATGTGCAGAATTTTTTATAGCCTTAAGCGCTTCCCCTTTTTTAATTATTTTCTCTTTTAAAACATAAGATTTTTTTTTTAATGCTTCCTGAATACTCACAATTGGTTTAGATGTTTTGTAACTAATTTTTGCCCTTAATACCGCTTTTCTCGCAAGCTCTGTCGTTGTTGCTGCCACTGCAAAAAGTGGCTGGCCATAATACTCAGGTTTCTTTGTAAATATTGGATCTCCATCGAATACTGGACCAACATCGTTTCTTCCAATTATATCATCAGCTGTGACAACAGCGATAACTCCCTCACTTTTTATTACTTCTTGAAGATTAATTTTTTTTATTATTGCGTTAGCTTTTTTACTACATCCAATGGCGCCATACAAAGTTCCTGGTGGCTCCGGTATATCATCGGTATAGATAGCTGCACCACTAACGTGTTTTGCGGCACTTTCATGAGGTATTTTTTGACTAATAAAATTCTCTTTTTTCATTTTAAAAATATACTCCTATTAATTTTTTTTGTTTTATTTCAACACAAAATTTTTCAAGTAAATTTTTTGCAACTTCCATACGATATAATCTACTAGCGCGCATATCACTTATCGGACTAAAATCCTTTTCTAAGGCTTTTTTTGCTTTTTCTATAATAGAATCTGTAACTACAGAATTTGAAAATATTTTCTCACAGTAAATTGCTCTTTTAGGTATTGCAGCCATACCTCCATAAGCAATCCTTACACTTTGAATTTTGTTTTTTACTATTTCCAAATTAAATGCTGCACAAACGGATGAAATATCATCGTCAAAACGTTTTGAAATTTTGTATGCTTTAAATGTATTATCTTTGAATAAAGGTATTCTAATTGAATGAATGAATTGTCCTTTTTGTAACCTAGTCTTTCTGTAGCTTATAAAAAAATCATCAAGTGATATAATTTTAGTTTTTTTCAGATCTTGCAAAACTACTTTTCCATTTAGAGACAACAATAATGGCAAACAATCACCTATGGGCGATGCGGTCGCAATATTTCCAGCTACTGTTGCAACATTTCGTATTTGTGTAGACCCATAACGTTTAAGAATTTTTGTAAAATCTGGATAATATTTTTTAATATAATTTTCTAGTTCAATTAAAGGGGTTGAAGCGCCCACTTCAATATATTTATTATTGTTTTTTATATAATTGAGCTCTCTGATTGAGTTCATGTAAACAATAGAATTAATATTTTTTCTCTCTTTAGTTACAATTAAAGATAAGTCTGTGCCTCCGCTAAGAAAATTTACATCAATATTTTTTTTAAGAATTTTTTTTAATTCAGTAATATATCGAGGAGCAAAATATTTTTTACCATCGCTATAAATCACTATGCTTTTGTTATTTATTTTTTTTAACAATTTAATTGTGTTTTTTTTATTTTTTCTAAATTGGTCATTTTTATTTTTATTTTTTAAACTTTTCGCAGCCTTTATTATGGGTTGATAGCCAGTGCAGCGACAAAGGTTGCCTGCTATAGAATCTTTTATTTCATCATTTTTGAATTTGGAATTTTTTTTAAACATTGAAAATAATGACATAACAAATCCTGGTGTGCAGAAACCACATTGTGATCCATGATAGTTAACCATAGCCTGCTGAACTGGATGGAGGTGGCCTTCTTTTGAAATAAGATCTTCAACAAGTATAAGTTGTTTTCCTTGTAAAGTTGGCAGAAAAGTTATGCAAGAATTTATAGCTTGATAATTTATTTCATTATTTTTTAACTCACCTAATACAACTGTACATGCTCCACAACCACCTTCTGCACAACCTTCTTTAGTGCCGGTTTTTTTTAATTTCGTTCTTATATAATTTAATAAAGTTTCGTTTGAGTCAGGATTTTTTATTGTAAAAATTTTTTCTTGGTAAATAAAATCAATATTATCGGAAGACATTAACTTCCTCTATATGTCGAATAACTCCATGGACTCACAAGTAACGGTACATGATAATGTTCGGATGGTTCAGAAATTCCAAATTGAATTACAACTTCATCTAAAAAAGGTATTGTCGGTAAAGCTGTTAAGTTTTTAAAATAATCACCAACAAAAAAAACAAGTTCATATTTACCTTTTTTAAAACTATCTCCTTCTAACAAAGGTTTGTCTGAACGACCATTACTATTTAATATAATAGAGTTAAGTTTTTCTTTTTTGCCTGAAATATAATAAACTTCTACTTTAACGCCCTTAGCGGGTTTTCCTGAAAAAGTATCAAGGCAATGGGTAGTTAATTTTGTCATAAGATATTATATAAACTAAATAAATATGATCAATAAAATTAATAAATTACCTGAAAGTGAATTTATTAAAGTTTTCGCTAATATATTCGAAAACGCAACATGGGTTGCGGAAGAACTGTACAAACAAAAACCTTTTAGGCATTTTGAAGAATTATCTTCGAAAATGTTGAATATTTTTGAAATGGCTTCAAAAGAAAAAAAATTAAAAGTTCTGAATGACCATCCAGATCTAGGAGGCAAAACAAAAATAAGTTCTTTAACAGAAGATTCACAAAAAGAACAAAAAAATGCTGGTTTAGATCAGTGCACAAAGGAAGAATTCGATGAATTTAAAAAACTAAACGAAGATTATAAAAAATTTGGCTTTCCTTTTATTTTAGCTGTGAAAGGTAAAAATAAAATAGAAATTTTAAATGCATTCCGAAAAAGAATTAATTCAGAACCAAAATCTGAGTTTGAAGAGGCTATAAAGCAAGTTAAAAAAATAGCTAGTATGCGTTTAGAAAATTTAAATAGTAAAAATATTTAATACTCAACATCTGTGGGATCAATTGATCTCCACATATACCATGTAAATACTGTTCTATAACCATAGTGAATTTTAGAAATTTTTTCTAAAAATTTTTTACTTGGAGGGTATGCTGTTTTATAATTTTTAGATATTGCTCTTAATAAACCTATATCTTTTAATGGTAATATATTTGGTCTGTTTAAATTAAACATTAAAAACATTTCAGCACTCCAAACACCTAAGCCTTTCAATTGTGTAATATAATTAATTGCATCAATATCATTCATTGTTTTAAGTTTAGTTACATCAAAAGATTTGTTGATAAAGGCTTTTGCAATATTTTTTAAATATTTAATTTTTTGTCTAGACAATCCAGCGCTTTTTAGATTACGTGAAGATATTTTATGTATTGTGTAAGGTGTAATATTTTTCTTACATTTTTTTTCAAATTTAGTCCAAATTGAATCTGCTGCTATGGTACTAATCTGTTGTCCTACTATAGTACGACACAAAGAAAAAAAAGGTTTATTTTTTGTAGTCAAAAATCCTTTGCTATATTTTTTCATTATTTTTCTTAGGACAACATCTTTTTTAGATAATACTCTTTTTGCTTTATTCCAATAAGCCGGTGGTTTTTTCATTGTTGTCTAGGCAAGGTGATAGGTTTTTTTAATTGGTGTTCTCTTATAAATATAATGGCAGAAGAAATTATAATTAAACTCGCTCCAGACAAAGTATAAATTGATGGTATCTCATCAAAAAGATAGAATCCAAAAATTATTGCAAAAACGAGTGATAAATACTTTAATGGTGTTGTTAGAGAAACTTCTGCCAGTTGATAAGCTTTTGTGAGTAATAAATTTGCAATGCTTCCAAAAAATCCTATTAAAATTAACAAGCCTAAATCATAACCTTTTGGAATTATCCATCCACCAAATGGTAAAGTAAAAAGTCCAAAAATAGCTGAGCAAAGTGAAAAATAAAAAGCGATAAGATAAACTGGTTCGCCTACAAGAGTTAATTTACGAATAAATATAGAAACACCCGCAAAACCTAAAGTAAATATCACTGGATAAATATAATATAAATTTAAACTATCAAATCCTGGTTTGGAAATTATAAGAACTCCAATAAAACCAAGTCCTACTGCGATCCATCGTTTCGCACGTATTTTTTCACCCAAAAATAAAATTGAAAATATTACTACCCAGATTGGTCCTGAAAATGCCATTGAGGTCACTTCTGCAAGTTCTAAATTTCTAAGTCCAACAAAAATAGCGTACATAGCTATTGCACCCACAAATGATCTATAAAAATGTAGGCCTGCATATTTAGTTTTATAAAAATTTTTTAAACGTTCTTTGGGTATTAAAAAAAAAATAGGAATGAGACCAAACAAGGCTCTGGAAAACATTACTTGGCCAACATCATATTCATATGTAATTTTTATTAAAACATCCATGAGCGAGAAAAATAAAACGCTTAAGATCATGCATATTCCACCTAGGTGATTTTGATTTTTGATCATTTTGGTATTTTCATCTATATTTATCATTAATTTAAAATATTATGCAAAAATTTATAGGGGGCATTGGTTGCTTTTGGGATGAAACAGAATATCAAGGTATTCCTGGTATTATTTCTACAGAATGTGGATATTGTGGTGGAAAGAATCCAAAAGTTACCTATGAACAAGTTTGTGGCGGAGATACTGAACATATAGAGGTTGTTAAAGTTATATTTGATCCAAAAATAATTTCTTATGAAGACGTCACTAAATTATTCTTTAAAATTCATGACCCAACAACTCTTAATCGTCAAGGTCCTAATGTAGGCTATCAATACCGATCAGAAATTTTTTATACTACTGAAGAAGAAAAAATAATTGCACAAAAAGTATTAGATGAGGTTAATAAGAACCTAAATGGTAAAGTAGTCACAGTTATAAGAAAAGAAAAAAACTACTGTAAAGCTGAAGAGTACCATCAAAAATATTTTGAAAAACGTAATAAAAGATGACTTTAGTTTCTACAGATTGGCTAAGCGAAAATTTAAATAAAGTTAAGATTATTGATGCTTCCTGGCATTTGGTTAAAAATCGAAACGCAATTGAGGAATATAATAAAGAACATATAGAAAATGCAATTTTTTTTGATTTAGATAAAAGTTCTAGTCAAAAAAAGAGTTTGGCACATGGCCATTTTTTACCAACAGCAAGCGATCACGAAAAAATTATTTCTGAAATGGGAATTTCTAATTCTGATAAAATAATTATTTATTGTTATAGTGATTTAATTTCTAGTTGTCGTGCCTGGTTCCAATTTCTCTATTTTGGTCATGATCCAAAATTAGTATCAGTTCTAAATGGAGGAATGAAAAAATGGAAACTGGAAGGTAGAAAAATTACAAATTCTAAAACTAAAATAATTAAATCTAATTATAGAGCTAAAGAAAATAAAAATATGATTAAATTAAAATCTCAAATTGATGAAAATATAAAAAATCGTGAATTTACTATAGTAGACGGTAGAAGCAAAAATAGATTTTTGGGTAAAGAACCTGAACCAAGACCTGGAGTTAAAAGTGGTTCTATTAAAGGATCTAAATCTATGCCATTAACTGAAATTGTTAATGTTAAGGATAATACGTTTCTGGATATAACAAAGTTAAGAGATATATTTAATACAAGTGATATTACTAGTAATAAAATTGTAATGAGCTGTGGAAGTTCAGTAACAGCGGCAAGTCTAGCTCTTGCATATTCATTAATAAATGATGATTATATCCCAAAAATATATATTGGAAGCTGGACTGAATTTGGAAAAAAATAAATGAAAAGATCAAAAAAAATAACTATTGGAATAATAACATTTTTTCTCGTCGTTACACTAATAATTGTTGGTCGTTACGGGGTTGGACTTTACTTTAAAAAAAAATTTTCAAAGCGTCCCCCTCCTGGAGTTGTAGTTGAAATAGTTTCAAGTAAAATTTTTAAACAATCTTTAGAAAGTTATTGTACCTCCTTAAGCAGTAAAACTACATCCTATAAAATTAAAAAAAACGAATTATTAGAACCAATTAATTTTAATAAGAAAGTAAATAAAGGAGATGTGATTGCAAAACTTGCTACGAAGACAATTATTGCTCCTTTTTCAGGTGTTATAGGTAAAAGAGGTATAAGCGGAAGTAGTTTAGGATCAGAAAATACTATTATTTTAACTTTAGATGACTCAAGAAAAGTTTTGTGTGATTTAAAAATTCCCGAAGTTTATGCCGCTGTACTAAAAAAAGATCTTGAACTTAATGCTAAATTCTCAGCTTATAAAAATAAAATTTATAAAGGTAAAATCGCATCTGTAGCTTCACGTGTAGATGCGCAAACAAGATCAATATTAGCAAGGGCAAAAATTAACAATGACGAATCAGATATTATTCCAGGATCTCTTCTTGAAATTGAAATTTTTTATAATGAAAAAAATTCTTTAAGTGTACCAGACACAAGTATCATGTATGAGGGAAGTAAAAAATTTATTTATAAAGTGACAGAAAACAACATCATTAAAAAGGCAGAAATAGAAACAGGAGTGCGTAACTTGGGAAATCTTGAAGTTTTAGAAGGTCTAAATCAGGGTGATAAAGTCATTGCTGAGGGCCTAACCAAGGTAAGACCAGGAATGAAAGTAAAACCAATTATTAAATCAGAGTAAAAATTATCTATGTTTATTACCGATCTTTCCATTCGAAGGCCTGTAGTATCAGCAGTTTTTTCAATGATACTTGTAGTTTTCGGATTATTTGTATTTTGGAAGCTGCCTGTAAGAGAATTGCCTGCGGGTTTGCAGCCGCCTGTAGTGCAAGTTCAAGTCGATTACCAAGGTGCGTCTGCAGAGATTATTTCATCAGAAATAGTTGAAATAATAGAAGATGTCATTGGAGGTGCAGAAGGTATTGAAAATATTGACTCAACTTCTGAAAATGGAAGAGGAACAATTAAAATTGAATTTGACACCTCAATAGATCTTGATGCTGCAACGAATGATATTCGAGATAGAGTAAGTAGGGTAGCAGATAATCTTCCAGAAGATGCTGATGCGCCAGAAATATTAAAACAATCTGCGGGTTTCACTACAAGTATGTGGCTAGGAGTATCAAGCACTACTTGGACTGATTTAGAAATTGGAGATTATACTAGAAGATATCTTGTAGATAATTTTTCTAATGTTAAAGGTGTAGGAAGAATCTTGGTCGGCGGTCTGCGTGAACTAAGTGTAAGAATTTATATTTCTCCAGTTAAATTAGCTGCAAATAATTTGACCATACAAGAAGTTGAGCAAGCATTAAGAAAAGAAAATATAAGTCTCCCGGCTGGAAGTTTAGAAGCAACTAACATTGATTTAACAATTAATCTTGATAAAGCCTACAAAGATTTATCTTCTATAAAGCAATTACCCATAAAAAAGGTTAAAAATAGTGTGATTCGCTTAGAAAATATTGCTGAAGTAAAATATGGTCCCGTTTCAGAAAAAACACTATTTAAAGCACAAAGTAAAGATGGAAAGCCTAATGAAAAAGTTGTCGGCATCGGTGTTTATGCTAAAGCTGGAGCTTCTACCGTAGAATTATCAAAAAAGGTTAGGGAAAGAATAAAAGAAGTTAGAAAAAGTTTACCAGATGGATTAAAGCTAAACGTCTCATTTGATAGAGCCACATACATTAATGCCGCTATTAATGAGGTTTACAAAACTTTAGTTATAGCCTTTGTTTTAGTTGTAATAATTATCTATTTATTTTTAGGAAATTTGAAAGCTGTAATTGTACCCGCTGTAGCCTTGCCAGTCAGTTTAATTTCATCAGCATTGGGGTTATGGATTTTTGGCTTATCTATAAATATTTTTGTTCTTCTCGCTGCAATTTTAGCTATAGGAATAGTTGTTGACGACTCAATAATAATGACAGACGCAATTTATAATAGAGTAGAAAATGGAGAAACCCCGTTAGTAGCATCAGTGAATGGGTCTAAGAGTGTTACTTTTGCAATTATTTCAACAACTTTAGTTTTGGTAGCAGTTTTTCTACCTTTAATATTTATAGAAGGAATATCTGGAACTCTTTTTAGAGAAACGGCAATTTCATTAACATTTGCAATTATTGTATCTTCTTTTGTGGCACTGACACTTTCTCCAATGTTAGGAAGTAAATTTCTCAATAAAAATACAAAAAAATCAAAAATAGTTATAAAATTTGAAAAATTTTATAAATCCTTTTTAGAGTTTTATTCAGAAACATTAAATTATTGGATAAATAAACAAAAATTAATTGTTAGTTTTATGGTTTTTATTGTTATTGCTTCAGTTTTGCTTTTTAATTTTTCTAAAAAAGAATTGCTACCTCAAGAGGATAGAGGTGTGTACTTAGTTATAGGTAAAACTGATGAAGGATCATCATTTCAATATACAGCGGATAAAGCTGAAGAGATTGAAAGAAGACTCATCCCTTTAATTAAAAAAGATGGTGAGTCGTATAAAAGGGTAATTATGAGAGTGCCAGGATTTGGAAGAGCAAGTAAATCCTATAATTCCTTCATTATTATAGCTTTATTAGACGACTGGAAAGACAGAGATGAAAGTGCTGTAAAGATAATGAGAAAAGCCATAGGAAAAATTGTAACTGTTCCGCAAGCTCTTGCTTTTCCAATATCGCCACAAAGTATCAGGGTTAGCAGTTATAACAAACCTGTTCAAATGGTTTTGCTGGGGAATAATTATAATCAATTAGAGAGATGGCAAAAATCGATAATGATGGAATTAAGAAAAAATAGAAACTTAGCTGCTGTAGAATCTGATTATTCTAAAAATAAACCGGAAATAAAACTTGTTATAAATAGAAAAAAAGCACAGGATTTAGGTGTTTCAATTCAATCTATAGGTTCAACGGTCAGCACACTTTTCTCTGGAAAAACTGTAACAAAGTTTAATAGGTTGGGAAAAGAATATCCTATTATACTGCAAGCGGATATCGAAAATAGAAAAAAAAGCGAAACCTTAAGTAAGATTTTTGTTCGTTCAGACACAACAGGAAAATTAATATCATTGGCTAACCTAGTAGAATTTAAAGAGGTTGGTGCTGCTAAAATTTTAGCACGTTATGATAGACAACGTGCTGTTACTATTAGTGCGAGATTAGTGGGCGACTATACTCTTTCTCAAGCTTTAGATTATCTTGAAACAACAACAAATAAAAATATTCCAGATGCAAGAATAGAATGGAAAGGTAAATCGGAAGAATTAAAAGAAACTTCTAACGAATTATTTATTATATTTGCCTTAGCTTTAGTTACAGCTTTCTTAGTTATGGCAGCAAATTTTAATAGTTTTATTCACCCTGCTGTAATTATGTTAACTGTTCCTTTAAGTGTCTTTGGTGGAATAATTTTTATTCTTTTATTTAATTCAAGCATTAATATCTTTTCACAAATCGCATTGGTAATTTTAATTGGAATATCTACTAAAAATTCAATTTTAATAGTAGATTGGGCTAATCAGTTAAGAAGAGCTGGAAAAAATATTCAAAGTGCAGCATTAGAGGCTTGCAAAAGAAGATTTAGAGCAATTATTATGACTTCACTTTCAACAATGATTGCGATGCTCCCCTTGTTAATTGGAAACATAGGCCCAGGTGCAGGCGAAGGTAGTCGCTTGGCTGTAGGATCTACAATATTTGGTGGTATGCTTATATCAACCTTTTTTACACTTTATGTAACACCCACTATGTATATTCTTCTTACTAAAAATACAAAAAGAATTGATGCTGTTGATATTCAATTAAATAAAGAATTAAGAAGTTAAATTTTAATATATAATATATTTTTTTCTGTCTAAACTTTTTTGACATTCTTTTAATTGGCTTCTATAAATCTTAGATTGTTTTTCAACTTTTTTTGCAAGAATAATTGCTTTCTTATCACTCTTATAAACTTTTTTACTATAATTTCCCCAGCCTAAATAATAATTTAAATACTGTCGATAGGGATCGTTCAGCGGAACTTTATTAATTTTTTTAGTTTTTTCCATATACCAACCAATAAACATAACGGAGTCTTTAAAACGTGTTCTTAACGCTAAAGGATTATTGGTTTCATTTTTATATAACTCCCAAGTTTTTTTAACCGCTTGTGAATAACCAAAAGAACTTGATGGTCTTTTGTAAGGTATCACTTTAAATATTTTTTGTCTTTTGGGTTTTGCCCATCTATTAAATCCAGATTCTTTGTTTACAAAAGCTAAAATTATATGGACAGGTACACCATAAGTATCTGAACTTTTTTTAGCTGATTTATACCAAAGATAATTTTGTCCAAAAATTTTGCATGCATTTTGTGGATACTTGGGTACAGAAGAACAGGAAGCTAAAACAAAAAAAATAATTAAAAAAAATAAATTTTTATTTAAAATCATCTTTAGCTCTATCTAAAGCTTTTTGCATTTCGTCCCTAATTTCTGATTCGTTAATCTCGATTGAGGCATTCTCAAAATCTTTTTTGATTTTTCTAAAAACATCTTCTTTTCCAGCCTCCTCCATATCTGCTTTAATTATTTCTTGTATATAAACTTTATTTTGTTCCTCATTTTTACCAAGTTTAGCACTTACAAACTCAGCTAGATATTTATTGCTTCGAGCCGCAACTTTAAATTGTAGCTCCTCATCCATCTGGAATTTTTTTTCAAAACTTTTTTTTCTATCTTCAAATGTGCTCATATATTATTTTAATGATAAATAAATCTTTATTGAGAAATAAGCAACTATTACACCTAAAAAATTACCTACTAAATCAACTAATTGAAAGGAGCGATTAGGTATTATAATTTGCAAAATTTCAAGGATTATCGATAAAAAAAACATTACATAAACCAATTTGTGAAAATTTTTATGTCTTATGTAGATAAAGAAACCCAATAAAGATATAAAAAGATAACAAATAAAATGATTTATGCTTGTTCCAAAAGGATTTTTTATTATATCTGGCTGCTGCCCTAAATCACCATATAAAAAATAACCAATCAAGCTTCCCGGAAAAAGCGAAATAATTATTAAAAATAATATTAAAACGTGAAAAATAAACTTTAAAAAAGTATTAATTTTAGACATATATACAGAATACTTATAAATTATTAAAAAAAAATGAATAATCTTCTACTTGTACGTCATTCAGAAAGTTTGTGGAATAAAGAACGTCGCTTTACCGGTTGGGCGGACATAGATTTAACGGAAAATGGAAGGTTGCAAGCAAAAACTGCTGGTAAACTAATAAAAGAGCTAAATATTAATTTTGATATATATTTTACTTCAAAGCTCCAAAGAGCAATAAATACTCTTGATATAATTTTAAAAGTTCTAAATAAAACTAATGTCGAAATTGTTAAGACTTCTAATTTAAATGAAAGACACTACGGAGGATTAACTAGTTTAAATAAAGATGATATCATAAAAAAATATGGGAAAGACCAAGTAAAAATATGGAGAAGAAGCTTCGATATACCTCCTCCAAAAATGGAAGATGACCACCCCTATAAAAATAAAATAGACTCAAATATAAAAGCTGAATCATTAAAAGATACCTTTGAAAGAGTGGTGCCATATTATAATGAAAAAATAAAACCTCTTATTTCGGCAAAGAAGAATATTTTAATAGTATTTCATGGAAATAGCTGTAGGGCGTTGCTAATGCAAATTTTAAATATATCAAAAGAAAAAATAATTGAATTTGAGGTCCCTACTGGAAATCCCTTATTAATTACATTTGATGATAATCTTAAGGTTAAAAATTATAAATACTTAGATGAAAAAAGAGCAAAAAAAATATTATTTAATATTTAAACTTTTATAAATTTCTAAAGTACTTACATGCAAAAAATTTATGTTACTCTCTATTCCTAGCAATTCATTTTTTTCTATTAATTTGTCCCAAATCATATTTATTGAAAAAATCTTTTTGTCAATGTCGGCAAAAACTTCACGTCGAATAATTTGAAGTCCAGTGTAAATATATTTTAAATTATTTTTATTTTTTCTATTCACTAAATTATTTTTTAAATCAAAATCTCCTTTTAAACTCTTATCAAAACTTTTTTCTTTATTAACAAGAAGTATAGAACATTTTTTTTTGCTTAAAAAAAATTTATTTTCCATTTGATTAAGTTCATTTAAATAACTGTCATTCCATACGGTGTCTGGATTAATACACAAAAAAGTTTCATCAAAATAATTAATTGCGTTTAATATACCGCCTCCTGTATCTAAAATTTTTTCATTTTCATTAACTATAGTTATATTTAAATTGAATTTTTTATTATTAATGTAATCTATAATTTTATCTGAAAGGTAATGAACATTTATTATCACTTCGTTTACTCCAAACTTTTCTAAAAATTTTAAAGTATTTGATAATAAAGTTTCTTCACCTATTTTAAGTAAGGGTTTTGGGGTTTGTAGTGTTAATGGGTGAATTCTTTTGCCAAAACCAGCTGCTAGGATCATTGCTTTTTTTATCATTTTTAAATATTAAAAAATGTATAGGCCTTTTATCTACTGCCAATGCGGCTTCTTTAACTGCCTCGCTATGTGTAGGGTGGGCATGACAAGTACGAGCTATGTCCTCTGAACTTGCTCCAAATTCCATTGCTAAGGCTAATTCGGCAATCATAGTACCTGCTACCGCACTTATAATTGAAACTCCTAAAACTTTATCAGTTTTTTCATCAACTATTATTTTTACAAATCCTTCTGTTTGATTATTAACCTTAGCTCTCGAATTTGCTAGAAATGGAAATTTGCCAATCTTATATTTAATATTTTCCATTTTAAGCTGCTTTTCAGTTTTACCTACAGAGGCTACCTCTGGCGAAGTATAAATTACAGAGGGTATCACATCATAATTAACGTGACCGGCTTGACCACTAATAATTTCAGCTACAGCTATACCTTCATCTTCTGCTTTATGAGCTAGCATTGGTCCCTTTGCTATTACATCCCCTATTGCATAAACATTTTTTATAGATGTTTCAAATTTATCATTAACTTTAATTTTTTTTTGTTGATCTAACAAAATTCCTGATTTTGAAATGTCTTCTCCTAAATTAGCTTTTCTACCTATAGCTACTAAAACTTTATCACTTTTAATTTGTTCTGCTTTTTTGTTTTTATTATTTATCAAATCAATAATAACTTCATTTCGAACAGTTTTAACCCCGGTTACTTTTGAATCTAATTTAAAATTAATTCCTTGTTTGGTAAGAATTTTTTTAAATTCTTCTGATATATCCTGATCCATTCCTGGAATAATATGGTCCAAATATTCAACTACTGTAACATTTGCTCCTAATCTGCTCCATACGCTTGAAAGTTCTAATCCAATGTATCCACCTCCTATAACAGTTAAATCTTTTGGGATCTTGTCAAAGGATAAAGCTCCAGTAGAAGAAACAACGTTTTTTTCGTCAATTTTTATTCCTGGAATAGACGATGTGATAGAACCAGTAGCTATCACAATATTTTTGGCAGTATAATTATTTTTTTTTCCTGACTGATCTTCAACGGTTACGGTACCTTTAGATGAAATATAACCTTTGCCCTTTAAATGAGTAATTTTGTTTTTTTTAAATAAAAATTCTACTCCTTTTGTAAGTGTAAGTACCGACCTATCTTTATTACTCATCATTTTCGATAAATTTATTTTTGCATTACTTATTTCAATACCTAAATTATTAAATTCTTTTTGAGTTTTTTGATACATAGCTGATGAATTAAGTAAACTTTTTGATGGTATGCAACCAACATTTAAACAAGTACCTCCAAGAGTAGGTCTCGACTCAACGCATGCTGTCTTGAGTCCTAATTGAGAACATCGTATGGCACAAACATATCCACCAGGTCCCGAGCCAATTACTATTACATCAAATTTGCTATCCATTATAAAAACTAAAGATCTAAAAATAATCTACGTGGTTCTTCTAAACACTCTTTGATAGTTTTTAAAAAAGAAACTGCTTCTTTTCCATCAATTATTCTATGGTCGTATGATAAAGCCAAATACATAATAGGTCGTACAACAACACTACCATTTTCAACTACCGGACGATCTTTAATAGAATGCATGCCTAATATTCCTGTTTGTGGAGGATTTAGTATAGGAGTACTCAACATACTTCCGTATATACCTCCATTAGAAATTGTAAAAGTTCCTCCCTGAAGATCATTTATAGTAATTTTGCCCTGCTTTGCTTTTTCAGAAAGTAAAAAAATATTTCTTTCTATGTCTGCAAAAGAAAGTTCATCGGCCTTTTTCAAAACTGGAACCACTAAACCTTTTTCTGTGCCTATAGCTATAGAAATATTATAATAATTTTTATATATAATATGCTCTTTTTCTATTTCGGCGTTTACTGCAGGAAAATTTTTTAAAGCAACAACTGATGCTTTAACAAAAAATGACATGAAGCCTAATTTAACTGAATATTTCTTTTGGAAGTCTTCCTGATAGTCTGTTCTCATTTGTATGATATTTTGAACATTCACCTCATTGAAAGTCGTTAACATTGCTGCCGTATCTTGAGCTTCTTTTAATCTTTTCGCTATAGTAATTCTTAGCCTGCTCATTTTTACTTTTTCCTCTGTTCCATGAGTAATTTTTCTTTTTGAAGGTTGGGGCATGTTACCCATTAAATTCAACAAGTCAGATTTAATTATATTTCCTTTTGGACCCGACCCTTCAATATTTGATACATCAATATTTTGTTCCTCTACAATTTTTTTAACTGAGGGTGATAAATGTTTTTTAGTTTTTGGTGGTATATACTCTTTTTTTTCTTCAATATCTTCTTGCACTAATGTGTCTAAAACTAAAGCACCGTTTGAACCTTTTTCTTCACTTTCATCAACAAGTTTTAAAGTTTCAGATTTAATATCAATTTTTTTTTTAGTTTTTTTTACATTTTCTTTAGCGGCAGTTTTAGGAGGAACATAAGTTTTTTTGTCATGTTCATTGCCCTCATCATCAGCTTCACTTTTTGTAGATTTCGTTCCGCTAACAAGACCTAATATAGCTCCAACAGCAACAGTATTTCCTTCTTTTACAGAAATTTTTGACAGTGTTCCACTTAAGGGACTCGGTACTTCTATATTTACCTTGTCAGTTTCTAACTCTACTAATGGCTCGTCTGCTTCGACATTATCATTTTCAGATTTTAACCATTTTGAAACTGTTGCCTCAGTTACAGACTCGCCCAATGATGGTACTAAAATTTGATTTGCCATTACTATCTAAGTACCTTTTCTATTATTTCCTTTTGCTGTGCAAGATGTTTTTTGAGATATCCACTAGCTGGGGATGCGGCAGGTTTTCTTCCGATATATTGAACATCATTATTTTCTGCCTTTATGTAATTCAAGCTCCATTGAATATAGTTTCTTGCAGTATTCCACGCTCCCATATTTTGAGGTTCTTCTTGGCACCAATAAAATTTAGAATTTTTCTTAAATCTTTTCAACTCTTTAGCAAGCGTTTTCACGGGAAAAGGATATAATTGTTCTATTCTTATAATAAATACTTCTTTATTTTTTATTTTTTCTCTGGCTTCAATAAGATCAAAATAAATTTTACCTGAACACATAATAACTTTTTTTATTTTTTTATCTTGATGAAGTTGAATTAAGCCATACTTTTTAAAATCTGCGTGATCATTAAGAACTCTATGAAACGTATTTTGTTTAGTAAAATCCTCCATATTTGAAGTACATCTTTTGTTTCTCAATAGTGATTTTGGTGTCATGATTATTAGAGGTTTTCTAAAATCTCTATGTATCTGTCTTCTTAAAGCATGAAAATAATTTGCAGGCGTTGTGCAATTTATAACTTGGATATTTTCTTGCGCACATAATTGCAAAAATCTTTCTAGTCTTGCAGATGAATGTTCGGGTCCTTGACCTTCATAGCCGTGGGGAAGTAGCATTACTAAACCGTTTGCTCTAGCCCATTTTCTTTCGCCAGAGGTAATAAACTGATCTATAATAACTTGAGCTCCATTTGCAAAATCACCAAACTGAGCCTCCCAAACTACTAGAGTGGTTGGTTCTGATAATGCATATCCATATTCAAATCCAAGAACAGCCATTTCTGAAAGTAGACTATCTATTACTTCGTATCTTTTTTGATTTTTTGAAATATTGTTCAATGGAGTATAGTAAGTACTATCTCTTTGATCTCTAAGAACAGAGTGACGTTGACTAAAAGTACCTCTACCAGAATCTTGACCAGAAAGTCTGACTGGATAACCTTCGTCTAATAATGTTGCGAATGCTAATTGTTCAGCGGTAGCCCAGTCAAACCCCTTGCCAGTAGCAAACATTTTCTTTTTATTATCAAATATTTTTTTAATGGTTGGGTGAGAATTAAATTCTTTTGGAATTGATGTAATTTTCTCTCCTATTTTTTTTATTTTTTCATTAGATACACCGGTGATTCCTCTTCTATCTTTTCCTTTTTCAGGTTTATATCTTGACCAAACACCTGCATACCAATCTAATTTTGGCTTGTATTCTTTTGCTGTTTTAAACTGTTCTTCAAGAAGATTTTTAAATTTCATTTTCATACTATTAAATTCTTCTTGGGAAACAACGCCTTCTTTAATCAATTTTTCGGCATAAATATTTAATGCTGTCTTATGTTTTTTAATTTTTGAATACATCACTGGTTGGGTAAATGAAGGTTCGTCACCTTCATTATGCCCAAATCTTCTGTAACAAATAATATCTATTACTACATCTCGGTTAAATTTTTGTCTAAATTCCATTGCAACTCTTGCGCAATGAACTACTGCTTCTGGATCATCACCATTCACATGTAGAATTGGAGCATCAACCATTTTTGCTAAATCAGATGGGTATGGAGAAGAGCGAGCAAATTTTGGACTAGTAGTAAATCCTATTTGATTGTTAACAATAATGTGAATTGTACCTCCAGTATTGTGACCGGGAAGTCCTGACATAGCAAAACATTCAGCAACAACACCTTGTCCTGCGAATGCTGCATCCCCATGAATTAAAATCGGAACTACTTGTCTTCTTTTTTTATCTTTATGAAAATACTGTTTAGCACGTGTCTGTCCAAGTACTACTGGATTTACAGCTTCGAGATGTGAAGGATTGTCTGCCAAAGAAATGTGGACTAAATTACCATCAAATTCTCTATTTGAAGAAGCACCTAAATGATATTTCACATCTCCAGTCGAATCGGCACTAAAAGAAGCATACTCCCCAGCAAACTCATTGAACATTCGCTTATAAGATTTTTGCAAAACATTTGCCAAAATATTTAATCTTCCTCTATGTGGTTGACCAATTTTAATTTCTTTAACCCCGAGTTGGCCACCTCTTTTTACTAATTGCTCTAAGGCCGGTATTAAAGATTCCCCTCCATCTATACCGAACCTTTTTGTACCAACAAATTTAACTGCTAAGAATTTTTCAAAACCTTCGGCTTGTATTAATTTATTTAATATGGCCTTTTTTCCATTGATAGTAAATTTTATTTGGGTTTCTTTTTTTTCCATTCTTTCTCTAAACCACACTTTTTCAACTGGGTCTGAAATATGCATGTATTCTACTCCAATAGTTGAACAATATGTTTTTCTAAAAAATGAAAGAATTTCATTAATGGTTGCATATCCTTTCTCCATATATGCACCGATATAAATCTTTTTATTATAATCCTCTTTTTTGAAGCCATGATCAGATGGATGTAAATCTTCGAGATATTTTCTTTCCATCATTCCAAGAGGATCAAGATTTGCAATAAGATGTCCTCTAATTCTATAGGCTCTTATTAATGCAATCGCTTTTACAGACTGCTCTTTCTCTTTTTCAAAATTCTCTTGTGTAATTAAATCGCCATTTTTTGGTAAATTCTGATTTTCTTCAAATACTTTTTTTGAAATTTCTTTATCTGAAATATCTTTTTTTTTAGGTGCCCAGCTTGGACCTAATATTTCTGTTTTAATTATATCTCGCTGTTCATTCAATCCATCAAAAAATTCTTTCCAGCTTTGTGGAACATTTGTTGGATTATTTAAATATTTTAAATAAAGTTGTTCAATAAATGGACTATTATTACCATGCAAAAAAGAAGTTTTTTCAAAAATTATATTTTCCTTATTTGAAGCCATAGAAAATTAAAGTAAATTTATTTGATTATAAAATTGAAAAAACTATCTTGCAAGTTTGTCGTGCAATGTTTTTCCAATTTTTGCTGGAGATTCTGCGACAGAAATGCCACAAATTTTCATTTTTTCTATTTTATTTTCCGCACGACCCTTTCCGCCTGATATAATGGCACCAGCATGTCCCATTCGTTTGCCAGGTGGTGCTGTAAGACCAGCAATAAATCCTACTGTTGGTTTTTTAATTTTTGAAGATTTTATAAATTCTGCTGCTTCTTCTTCTGCACTTCCGCCAATTTCTCCAATAATCAAAATTGAGTGAGTTTCAGGATCATTTAAAAAAAGTTCTAAACAGTCTATAAAACTAGTTCCATTAATTGGATCACCTCCAATTCCAATACAAGTGGACTGCCCTAATCCTATTTGGGTTGTTTGTGCTACAGCTTCATAGGTTAGAGTACCGGATCTAGAAACTATTCCAACTGATCCCTTCTTGTGTATATTTCCAGGCATAATGCCAATTTTGCATTCTTCTGGAGTTATAATTCCCGGGCAATTCGGACCAATTAATCTGCTTTTGCTTTTTTTTAAAGCCTGCCTAACTTTTATCATATCTAAAATAGGTATGCCTTCAGTGATACACACAATTAATTCTATTTTGGATTCTATTGCTTCAAATATTGCAGAAGCACAAAATTTTGCAGGTACATAAATCATTGATGCATTTGCTTTTGTAGTTTTTACTGCTTCATCGACAGTGTTAAAAACTGGTAGACCTAAATGTTTTTGTCCACCTTTACTTGGAGTAACCCCCCCTACAATTTTTGTTCCATATTTTAACGCTTGCTCAGAATGAAAAGTACCATGATGTCCTGTGAAGCCCTGACAAATTACCTTTGTATTACTATCTATTAAAACGGACATTCACCCCACCGCCTTCACAATTTTTTTAGCTGCATCATCTAAATCACTAGCAGATAAAATTTTTAAATTTGAATTTTTTAAAATTTTGTTTCCTTCCTCAAAGTTAGTACCCGAGAGTCTCACAACTAATGGTACATTCATTTTAGTTTCCTTGGCAGCTTCAATTAATCCTTTAGCTAACTCATCGCATCGAAGAATTCCCCCAAAAATATTAACTAAAATTCCTTTAACGCTCTTATCAGAAAGTATAATTTTAAATGCGGCAGCAACTTTTTCTTTTGAAGCTCCTCCCCCGACATCCAAAAAATTGGCAGGTTCTTTACCATACATTTTTATTATATCAAGTGTCGCCATAGCTAACCCAGCTCCATTTACCATGCAACCTATTGATCCATCTAATTTAATATAAGATAAATTATGTTTACTCGCTTCTATTTCAATTGGATCCTCTTCATCTAAATCTCTTAGTTTTGATATTTCAGGATGTCGAAATATTGCATTATCATCAAAATTTATTTTTGCATCTAGGCACAATAAATCATCAGTTTCTGTTATTACTAGAGGATTTATTTCAACCAAATTTGCATCTTTAGTAATAAAAAGATTAAAAATTGAATTAATTATCTTGTTGGCTTGTTCTTTCTGTTTTTTGTTTAAATTAAAAATATTAGTAATTTTATTTAGATCATCATTTAAAATTTTATCTGCTAAATTAAATTTTGTGGTAACAATTTTCTCTGGATTATCTTTAGCTACTTTTTCAATATCCATTCCACCTTCGGTGCTGCTAATAAATGCAACTTTTGAACTTGTCCTATCAATTAAACAAGCAAGATAAAATTCTTTTTTAACATTGCATGCTTCTTCAATATAAATTCTTTTAACTTTCTTACCTTTTTTTCCTGTTTGGTGCGTAACCAAAGTTTTTCCAAACATTGCAGAAGTTTCTTTTAATAAATCATCTTTATTTTTAACTAATTTAATGCCTCCAGCTTTACCCCTGCCTCCTGCATGAATTTGGGCCTTTACTACTAGATTGTTTGTATTTAAGTTTTTAATTTTTTTATCGATTTCATTTAAACTAAAAATTACATTACCTTTTGGAACTGGAATTTTAAATTCTTTTAGAAGTTCCTTGGCTTGATGTTCATGTATATTCATTGCAAATATCTAGTTCTTTACACTCTCTATATAGCCAACATTAGCTAAAATATTTTTTACTAATTCTGATTTATTTATTTTAGTGGCAATACTAAAAACCATTATATTAAAAAATAAGAGTAGTAATAGGATAATTATTAAATAAACATTAAAATCAAATAACAAAAAATTAAATAACATAAACATTAAAGAAGTAACTAGTACTCTGTTTTTAAAAACTGAGATTACTTTTAAAGCAAAATGAATTAATGAAAAATAATTATTTTGGCTTTTTCCAAGTATTCTTTTTTTTCTTGGCGCATATATTATCTTTTTTTTCCTAAAATGTTTTGCTAGTGAGCCAACGTACGCTAAATTTATATCGTTGGTTGATAGAATTTTATCCAAAGAAGTAAAGTGTAAATAACTATAAACGCCATACTTTAAATATTTCCATGTTAGAAAAAAAGTAATGTACAAATATGCTTGGTATAAAATTTGAAAAAATAGACCATCGTCTCTCTTTGTTCTGTTAATTGTAATAGTTTTTTCTGGCTCTTTTTTTGCTTCATTTATAATATCAACTAAATTTTTTGGATCATCTTGACCATCTGCATCCATAACTATAATTCCACCTTTAAAATTATTTTTTTTTAAATAACTCAACCCAGTAGCTATAGCTATTTGTGCTTTAACATTTTTTTTTAAGTTTAAAACTTCTATATTTTTCAACTTTAAAATTTTTTTAAAAGATAAGTTATTTTTTAATGTTGAGCCGTCATTTATAATCAAAATACTAATTTCGTTATTTATATCTTTAATTGCATAGTCAATTTGGGGAATTAACAAATTTAAACAATCCCAATCATTAAAACTAGGAATTAAAATAACAAATTTATTCATTATGATTTAAAAACTATTTTCTTTTTGTAAAAGTTGTTAATCCTAATTTTCTTTTATTTAGTCTTGAAGAAGCGCAATGTATATGTGTTCGATCCACGATAAGACTCTCTCCAACTTTCCAATTGTAAATCATTTCAACTTCCATGCCTCTTAGATTGTTAATATCTATGTGACTTAAATATTTTGCATGCATGTCTTTATCAAATTCAATTTCTCCTAGATGATCTTTTGATCTAGCGTTTTGTCCTGGTTTTGGTTTAAAATTTAATTCCTCTTCATTATTAGTAAAGGTCGTTGATTGTTTATACCATCTCTTTTTAAAAAAAACTGTATCACCCGGTTCTATTAGAGGTGTTACGATTTGTTTATAAATTAATGCATTTTCATCAAATCCTGTGTCAACATGTAAAGGAAGTGGAGCAAAACTTTCATGAAAAAGACCAAAAAAATCCTCTCCTGTTTCTGATTTAAGATTATCCATTTCAAATTCTCCTAAAATTTCTTTTAATTTAGAAGAATAAATTTTATCAAGTGTTTTATTATAATTTTGTAACCATCTTTTTTTTATAACATTTTGCTTTTTGTTGTTAACTGTAACAGGTAATGATTCGTATAGTTTTAATATACTTTTAATCTCTTCTTCAGAAAATATTTTGATAACCTTTGGTGGGCCTTCAAATTTTTTAATACTTTCGATATTTTTTATTTCCATAAAGTTTCATAATTCTTTTAATTGTTATTATATTTATATGCAATTTTTTAATTCATAGCTTGTCAATTGTTGCATTAAAGAAAACTTTTCATAACAATTTTTATATAGGTCAATATAGTGAAAATTATTATTTTCATTAGCTGTGTTTATTACATAAATAACTGAAATTTCATTACGTTTAATTAGATTGTCCATTAATTCCTGATATTTTGAGACATATTTATTTCCTTTTATAGGGTGTGTGGTGCCGTCTCCAGTATAAATTCTGCTAGGTGCAAAAACATCCTGATCTAAAATTACTGAAAAAAAAGGATAATTAGTTATTATCATTTTGCTTCTATTATCACTTTTTAAAATTAATTTTATTTTATTAATAAGATCTATTTCCTTTTTGGGGTCATTTTTAAACTGAGGAGTAATCCATTTTAAGCCAGCAAGTCTATTATCTATTTTATTTGCATTTATCACTAGTTCAAAATTTGCACCTATCAATTCATGAAACTTCCTGTTCTCATTAAATCTTAAGTGATATTTAAATGTTGAAAATAAGCAAATTATTATAATGAAAAAAGTTATAGCTTTTTTAAATTTTAAATTACTAAGATTTAAAGATATATGAGAAAATGCTGATAAAATAGGAATTAAAAAAAAAATAAACGTTTGATTTTTTGTTAAAATTTGGTGCAAAATTAATGAAAACGTTAAACAGGTTAAAGTCAAGAAAGAATAAAAGTCATTTTTTTTAGTATAGTTCTTTTCATTGAAAAGTTTTTTTAAGTTCACATAAACTAAAAAAAATATTGCTAAATATATAAAAATAAAGTGTTCAACGATACCACTAAAAGTAAAATTATAATCAACAAATCTCTCTTTACCTACTGTTTGAGGATAAAAAATATACTGATCAAAAAATGCAGAAATCAATATTCCTTGGGTTTTGCAAAAAACTAGAAAAAGCGAAATAAATATAAGTGTTCCTAATAAACAATTTTTTATAACTGAGAGTTTTTTATTTTTTACTACATAAAAAATTGTAACTAAAAATATAAATATAATTAAATATCCTGCGGGTACTTGTTTTGAAAGAAAAGCAAAACCAAAAAGTATTGGCATTAATATCCAATAAAAATTTTTCTGTGTATTAATTGCGAAAAAAAAGCAATAAACGGCTAATAAAGAAATAAAGGCAGAATGATGATCAATAAATGGGGTCCCGCTTGATGGATATGCAAGTACTGATAAGAGTAAAGAATAAAAAAAACAAAAATTAATATTTAGTTTAAAATTTTTTAAAATAAAAAAAGTACTTAAGGTTAATATCGCATTTATTAAAGAAGCTTGAAATACATATGCTTGCCAATTCACTCCAAATAAATAAAAAAAAATTGCAGATATATAATCAAGTAACGGACCTTTGATTAACCAATAATCCACGAATGGGATACTGCCATTTAAAATTCTATAACCAGAATCAAAAAAGTGAAAACTGTCCATAGGAAATGTACCGCGATTGCCGTAATACTGATTAATAATTATAGAAAAAGTTAAAAGAACTAATATGTATATTTTATTTCTATATTTTAATATTGAAGAAGTCATAATTTTTTTTTTATTATTTAATATAATTAATTAAAAATTAATTAGCTAGACTTGGGTCAATTTTAATTGCAATTTTTAAAAGATCTTTTACTGCTTTTACTGATACTTCAAAATTTTCTTTTTCTTTTGTATCCAATTTAATTTCAACTATTTTTTCTACGCCTTTATTACCTATGATTGCTGGAACTCCTGCATATAATTTATTAAAGCCATATTCCCCATTAAGATATGCTGCACATGGTAATGTTTTTTTTAAGTTTTTAATATATGATTCGGCCATTTCTACCCCTGACGCTGCAGGAGCATAAAATGCAGATCCCTTTTGGAGAAATTTTATTATTTCAGCTCCACCCTTTCTTGTCCTAGTGATAATATCTTCCAGTTTTTCTTTTGTAATTTTGTTTTCTTTTATTAATTCAATTAAAGATTTTCCATTTATAGTAGTACGATTAGGCATGGGAACCATTGTATCTCCGTGACCTCCTAAAACTAAAGTTTTAATTTTTTTAACCGGCACATTAAACTCTTGTGAAAGAAAATAATTAAATCTGGATGAGTCCAAAATTCCAGCCATACCTACAACTTTATTAGCAGGCATGCCTGAGTATTTTTGAAGGGCCATAACAATAATATCCAGTGGATTTGTTATACAAATTACAAAAGCATTTGGTGAAGTTGATTTTATTCCATTTGCAACTTCTTTTATTATTTTTAAATTTATTTCTAATAAATCATCTCTTGACATGCCTGGCTTTCTTGGCACCCCTGCAGTAATAATAATTACATCGCTATTTTTTGTATCTTCATAAGAACTAGTTCCTGTGAGGTTTACATCATTACCATCAACTGCTGTTGATTGAGCTATATCTAAAGCTTTACCTTTCGCTATACCTTCGGCTACATCAAAAAGAACTACATCCGCTAATTCCTTAATACTTATAAGATGAGCTAAAGTGCCACCAATTTGGCCGGCGCCTATTAATGAAATTTTTTTTCTCATATTAATTAATTAAGTGTTGGCATAACAAACTCAGGGTCAGCTGCCAATCCTTTTGGCCATTTTGAAGTTATAGTTTTTAGTTTCGTATAAAATTTAACACCTTCATTGCCATGCATTCCAGAGCTACCAAACAACGATCTTTTCCAACCACCAAAAGAATGGTAAGCAACAGGTACTGGAATTGGTATATTAATTCCAACCATTCCAATTTTTATTTTACTAGCAAAAGTTCTTCCTACATCTCCATCGCGGGTATATATACTTGTTCCATTGCCAAATTCATGTTCATTCACTAATTTTATAGCTGACTCAAAATCTTCTACCCTGACAACTGAAAGGACTGGGCCAAAAATCTCTTCTTTATAAATTCTCATTTTTTGTTCAACATTATCAAAAAGGCAACCTCCCATGTAAAATCCTTTTTCATAACCTTGTAATTTTATATTTCGACCATCCACAACTAACTTTGCACCTTCTTTAACACCAAGATCAACATAACCTTTTACTTTTTCCAAATGTTCTTTTGTTACTAAAGGACCCATTTCAGAATTTTTATCTAACCCGGGTCCTATTTTTAGAGACTCAACTTTTTTAGCTAAATTACTTACAAGTTGATCTCCAATTTTTCCAACAGCAACGGCAACGGATTGGGCCATACATCTTTGTCCAGCTGATCCATAAGCAGCACCAATTAAACCATTTACTGCTTGATCAAGATCACAGTCTGGCATAACTACACAATGATTTTTTGCTCCACCTAATGCTTGAACACGTTTTTCATTTTTTGCAGCATTTTCATAAATATATTTTGCAATAGGTGTTGATCCAACAAAGCTAATAGCAGCCACTTCTTTGTTAGTTAATAATGCATCGACCGCTTCTTTATTTCCATTAACTACGTTAAAAACTCCATCAGGTAATCCGGCTTCTTTAAATAATTGAGCCAATTTAATCGCACAAGAGGGATCTTTTTCACTTGGCTTAAGTATAAAAGTATTTCCACAAGCTATAGCGATAGGAAACATCCAAAGTGGAACCATGGCAGGAAAGTTATAGGGAGTTACACCAGCACAAACTCCCAATGGTTGTCTAATCGACCAGCTATCAACATCGGTGCCAACATTTTCGGTAAACTCTCCTTTAAGAAGGTGAGGTATGCCGCATGCAAATTCAACAACTTCTAACCCCCTCGTTAATGATCCTTTAGCATCCTCATAAACTTTTCCATGTTCTAAAACTATAAGTTTTGTTAACTCGTCTGAATTTTTTTCTATAAGTTCTTTAAATTTAAATATAACTCTTGCTCTTTGCGCTGGCGGTTTCAACGACCAATTTACAAATGCTTTTTTAGCTTTTTCAACTGCAAAATCTATATCTGATTTAGAGGCTAATTTAACATTAGCTGTTTGTTCGCCTGTAGCAGGATTAAAAACCTTAGATGTTTCTTTTGATGATCCTTGGGTTATTTTCCCATCTATAAAATGTTCAATTAAATTCATTTCTGTCTAAAATGATTTAATTAAGCTTCTAGCTTGTTGCAAGCATTTTTTTAATGGAGCCTATAGCCTTTGCTGGATTTAAGCCTTTTGGGCAAGAACTAGCGCAATTCATTATAGTATGACACCCATATAACTTAAGTTTATCGGCGACCTTTTTTAATCTTTCTTTTTTTTCGTCATCTCTACTATCAGATATCCATCTATAAGCTTGAAGCAAAACTGCTGGGCCAAGATACTTTTCACTGTTCCACCAATAGCTTGGGCATGAAGTCGAGCAACATGCGCACATTATACATTCATATAAACCATCCAGCTTCTCCCTGCTTTTTTTAGACTGATTAATTTCGTTTTTTTTTGATTTACTGTTTTTTGTTTTTAACCATGGCTCAATTGATTCATATTGTCTGTAAAGTTTACTAAGATCAGCTACTAGATCTTTAACAACTTTTAAATGCGGTAGAGGAAAAATTCTTAAATCACCTTTTATTTCTTTATGTGATTTCATGCAAGAAAGAGTATTTACTCCATCAACATTCATTGCGCAAGATCCACATACACCATGTGCGCAAGATCTTCTAAAAGTTAAAGACGAATCTATTTCATTTTTAATTTTATTTAAAATATCTAAAACTTTATTTCCACAACTATTTAGATCTATTTCAAAAGTATCTTCTCGTGGATTTTCGTTCTTGTCGGGATCCCATCTGTAAATATGAACTATTTTTAAATTAGAAGATCCCGTTTTATCTTTAAAGTATTGACCTTTCAAGATTTTAGAATTTTTTGGTAAATTAAACTGTACCATTAATAAACTCTTTCTTTTGGTGGAAAAGTTTGCACGTCATTGGTCAAGGTTGATAGATTAACCTTTCGATAATTAATTTTTACTTCTTTTCCATTGTGCCAACTTAAAGTATGTTTCATAAAGTTTTTGTCATCTCTTTTAGGAAAATCTTCTCTAGCATGAGCACCACGGCTTTCTTTTCTATGATAAGCTGACTCCATTGTTGTAATAGCTTGCCGAATAAGATTGTCAAACTCAAGGGTCTCCACTAAATCTGTATTGAAAATTAAAGATTTATCTTTAACCGATATAGACTCCATGCCTTCGAAAGGCTTTTTGATTTCATCAACACCTTGTTTTAATGTTTTTTCAGTTCTAAATACTGCACATTTTTCTTGCATTGTTTTTTGCATAGACAGTCTAAGTTCTGCAGTTTTATTTGATCCATTTCCATTTCTTAATTTATCAAATCTGTCGAGAGATTTTTCAGTTTCAGTTTTAGAAATTTCATCATGTGGAGTATTTGGTTTTATTAATTCAATAGCTCTCTTAGCTGCCGATTTTCCAAAAACTACTAAATCTATCAATGAATTTGAACCCAATCTATTTGCGCCATGAACAGAAACGCAAGCAGCTTCACCTATAGCCATTAAACCTGGTACAGTTTTATCTTTGCCATTGGAATTTAAAACCTCTGCCTTATAGTTAGCTGGTATTCCTCCCATGTTATAGTGTACGGTTGGTACAACTGGTATCGGATCTTTAGTTACATCTCGATGAACGAAAGTTTCTACTGACTCGGATATTCCTGGTAAGCGATTTTCAATAATTTTTGGATCTATATGGTCAATATGTAAATGAATATGATCCTTGTTTTCCCCTATTCCTCTTCCCTCATTAATCTCTATTGCCATTGAACGACTAACGACATCACGAGAAGCTAAATCTTTTGCTTTTGGAGCGTACCTCTCCATAAAACGTTCACCTTTTGAATTTAGCAAGTAGCCGCCCTCTCCTCTAACTGCTTCTGAAATTAAACATCCAATACCATAAAGGCCCGTAGGATGAAATTGAACAAACTCCATATCCTGTAATGGCAATCCAGCTCTTAAAACCATTCCGTTTCCATCACCAGTGCATGAGTGTGCTGCTGTTGCCGAAAAATAAATTTTACCGTAACCTCCTGTTGCTAATATTGTAATATGGGATCTAAATCGATGAATAGTTCCATCATTTAAATTCCAAGCTATTACACCTTTGCATTCTCCATTTTTCATTAATAAATCTAAAGCAAAATATTCAATAAAAAATTCTGTCTTATGTTTCAATGCTTGCCCATACAAAGTATGTAATATTGCATGTCCTGTTCTATCTGCGGCAGCACAAGTTCTTTGTACCGGTTCATTGCCGTAATTTTTTGTCATTCCTCCAAATGCTCTTTGGTATATTTTTCCGTCTTTAGTTCTACTAAAGGGGACCCCATAATGCTCTAGTTCAATGACTGCTGATGGAGCTTCTTTACACAAATACTCTATACAATCTTGATCTCCAAGCCAGTCACTACCCTTTACAGTGTCGTACATATGCCAGCGCCAATCATCTTCCCCAGCATTTCCTAAAGCGGCAGAAATTCCGCCTTGGGCTGCTGCAGTATGACTTCTTGTTGGAAATACTTTTGAAATGCAAGCAGTTTTTAAACCAGACTCACTTAAACCAACTGCAGCTCTTAAACCTGATCCTCCAGCTCCTACTACTAGGACATCGTACTCGTGATCTACTATGTTATATGCACTCATTATATTTTATATATCAATAAAGTTAAAATTATTAACGGTATTATTATACTGAATATTGTTACCAAAAGATTTGCGACATCTTTGATTTTTTTATTAATTATATAATCTTCAAAAATCTCACCTAAACTAATTTTAACATGAAAAAAGCCAACAAAAAATACGATGATTGTTAAACTTCCAAATAATGGGTTTTTAAAAAAAAATATAGCTTCTGAATAACCTTTGGTTGAAAGTAAAATTAATGAAAAATATAGCCATATGTATAGCGGAGCTAAAATTATTGCACTTATTCTATGTAACATCCATTTTCTCGCTGCACTCATTAAATAAATCCCCTTGCAAATAACCAAAATATAATTGTTAAAAGTAAAGACGAAATAATTACAACTATACCGGAAAAATTTGCTGTTTTAATTTCAAATCCATAGCCCATATCCCAGACTAAATGTCTTATACCACTTAAAACATGAAAACTCATAGACCAAGTAAAACCAATTAAAATAAATTTTCCAAAAAAACTATTCACTATAAATAAAAATGTTTCATAATTATTTTCTCCTAGACTCAAAACTGTTAACCAAAAAAAAATTGAAATTAGTGCTATAAGATTTATAACGCCTGAAATTCTATGTGTTATTGAGAGTAAAGATGAAATATGCCATCTATAAATTTGAATATGTGGTGATAATGGATTTTTAGAATCATTCATTATTTATTTAATATATTTTTTAATAAGAACATTTGCAATTTGAACTGCATTAAGAGCGGCACCTTTTAATAAATTGTCAGATACTACCCACATATTTACAGAATTTTTTTGTGTCTGGTCGTCTCGTATTCTTGAAATATAAGTTATAAAATCACCACTTGATTCAACTGGAGTGATATAACCACCATCCTTGGTTTCATCTACTACTTTGCAGCCAGAAGCTTTTTCCAAACACTCTCTTACTTTTTTAGAATTAACTTCTTTATTAAACTCAATATTTACAGACTCGGAATGACCAACAAATACTGGAACCCTAACGCATGTTGCGCTGACAGATAAGTCTTGATCTAGAATTTTTTTTGTTTCAACAGTCATTTTCCACTCTTCTTTTGTGTAACGATCTTCCATAAAAGCATCTATGTGTGGAATTACATTAAAGGCAATCTGTTTTGTAAAATTTTTTGAACTTACCTTTTGTTTGTTTAAAACTTGTTTGCTCTGTTCCTCTAACTCTTTTATATGAGCATTGCCCGCGCCTGATACCGATTGATAAGTTGAAACAATTACCCTTTTAATTTTAAATTTGTCATGCAGCGGTTTTAAAGCCAAAACTAATTGGATTGTTGAGCAGTTGGCATTTGCAATAATATTTTTATTTTTATAATTTTTTAAAGTATCAGCATTTACCTCTGGAACTACTAAAGGAATATCTTTATCCATCCTAAAATATTTAGAATTATCTATAACGATTGTTTTTTTTGCAGCAATCGGTGCCCATTTTTCTGCTATGACACTACCAGCAGAAAAAAATGCTATTTTGACTTTTGAAAAATCAAAATCACTTAGACCAATAATAGAATAAGTTTTGTTTTTAAAAGTTATTTTTTTTCCAATGCTTTTATCGGAAGCAATAAGGTAAAGCTCACTAAATTTAAAGTCTAGTTTATCTATAACTTCTAAAAGCTTCCTTCCAACATTTCCTGTCGCTCCAACAATTGCTATATTCATATATGATTAAGTATTACTATTGTTTTGTGACCAATTCTAGACTAATGGCAGATCAGAGATTGAACCTTTGCTTTTTTTACCATTTATTTCCAATTCAAAAGTAGTTTTTTTGTCCCAATATTCTTTTTTAATCATTGCAATTCCTACTACTTTTTTAAAATGAGGAGAATAAACTGCTGACCTTAAATGTCCTACTAGGCTTTTTCCATTGTGAAGAGGTCTTTCCTCCATCATTTCGATTTTATCTAAATCTATTTTGACGCCCATAAGTTTCCTTTTAATTCCTTCTTTAGAAATTTTAACTAAAGCTTTTTTCCCTAAATAACTAATATCAGATTCAATATCTATATATTTATCAAATCCACACTCATAAGGATTATCACCATAATCAAAATCATTACCGCATGATAAAAGACCACTTTCAATTCTTTCTATTAGATTTGGGCAGCCAGGCTTAACATTAAATTCTTTGCCTGCTAAAAATAGTTCATCATATAAATTTAGTCCCGCCTCTCTATTTTCTACATAAATTTCATATCCACCTTGCTTAGACCATCCTGAGCGAGCTATGAAAAATTTATTTCCTTTAAAATCAAAATAATCAAAACCAAAAAATTTAAGTTCGGTTATTTTTTTTCCTAAAATTTTTTCCATTAATTTAAATGATTTTGGCCCTTGAACAGCTAATATATTCACATCTGGTTCGCTAACCTCAACCTCCAATTTCAAACCACTTGCTAGTCCTTTGGCATAAAGTCCCACATCGGAGTCTGCTAATGATATCCACCATTTATTTTCGTCTAATTTTAAAATTATAGGATCATTTATCATTTTACCTTGTTCATCAATTATTGGAGCGTAGTAGCATCTTCCTACTTTTGATTTTGAAAGGTTTCTACAAGTCATTAGTTGAATCAGTTTTGCGGAATCCTTTCCCTCTATCTGAACTTGTCTTTCGGCGGCAACATCCCAGACTTGAACATGTTCTTTTAAGTGAGAGTATTCTTTTGCTGTACCATCAAATCCAGCAGGCAAAAGCATATGATTATAAACTGTATAAGCTGTTAAACCCTGCTCCTCAATTCTACTTGTGAAAGGAGTTCCTCTTAATCGTCTTGCTTTTGCAATATAAAATTTTTTCATAATTATTTGTGATTTTTTTGTACAAAATTTTTGACAATCTCTCTCATTTCAAAAGCTTTTTCAAATATAATCATATGACCACATTCTTTTAATACCTCTAATTGAGAACTTTTAATACTTTCAGCCATTTTTTTTCCTTTTTCTAGTGGAACCATCTTATCTTTATCTCCTAATATACAAAGTGTAGGGCAGCTTATTTTTGACGCAGCTTCTAAACCATTTTTATAATTGTTGCATGCCCTAAGATCTATTGCTAATCCTTCTTGAACTTGTCTTGGTGAATTAATAATTTTTTGTACTGGATTTCCTCCAATAAATTTTTTAACACCTTCGTAACCCCATTTCATCATAAGCTCTACTGATTTCATGTCGCCTCCATCCGCAAAATTAATTAGAGCTGGATTAACAGGTAGCTCGTAAGACCCTCCGACAAGAACTAAGCTTTTAATTAATTTTGGAAAACGAGAAGCAAACTCAAGTCCAACTAAACAACCTTGGGAGTGACCCATAAAAGAAATTTCATTAATTTTTAATTCTTCCATTGATTTTTTAATCCACGCCGATATCTCTTCAATAGATTTTATTGCGGGTCCTTCAGAATTTCCATGTCCGGGTAGATCTACAGATAAAACACTGTATCCTGCTGTTGTTAAAAATTGTTCATGTAAAGACCAAACTATATGGGTGAGTCCACTACCATGCATCAAGACAATTGCCGGTTTTTTATTATCAAAATCTAATCCACCAGTAGATGCAAAAACATCTTTTTGGTCTACTTTAAAATTCAGTTTATCTCCTTAGCTTTCTTTCTTAATTCAAATTTTTGGATTTTTCCTGTAGATGTTTTTGGTAATTCACAAAATTCTATTTTTTTTGGCACCTTAAAATTTGCTAAAGTTTCTTTACAGAAACTTATTAATTCTTTTTCTGTAACGGTTTTGTCTTTAACAGATTCGATAAATGCACAAGGTACTTCTCCCCATTTTTCGTCTGGTTTCGCCACTACAGCTGCTATCGATACGGAAGGGTGTTTTGCTAATGTATTTTCTATTTCAATTGATGATATATTTTCACCACCAGAAATAATTATATCTTTAGATCTATCTTGAATTTTTACATATCCATCGGGATACATAACAGCTAGATCTCCAGTATGAAACCATCCACCTTTCATTGCTTTTTCGGTAGCATCTTTATCTTTAAAGTAACCTTTCATAACTACATTTCCTCTGATCATTATTTCTCCAATTGTTTTACCATCCCTTGGAACTTCCTTCATGGTTTCTGGGTCCATAATTGTTACACCTTCTGTATTAGGATATCTTACTCCTTGTCTAGCTTTAATCTCATTTTGTTTTTCCTCTTCTAATTCATTCCATGTTTCATTCCATGCACATTGTGTTACATGTCCATAAGTTTCGGTTAGGCCATAAACATGCATTACTTCGAAACCAAGACTTTTCATTTTTTTAAAAATTATACTTGGCGGTGGAGCCCCAGCGGTTAATACATAAACTTTTTGCTTTAATTTTTTACGATCACTTTCTGCTGCTCCTGTGATCATATTAAGTACAATTGGTGCGCCACCAAAATGAGTTACATTATATTTGTCAATTAATTCAAAAATTTTCTTAATATCAATGTTTCTAAGACAAATTGTTTTTCCATTTAGCATAGGAATAGTCCAAGGGTAACACCAGCCGTTACAATGAAACATTGGCACGATAGTTAAAAAATTTAATCTGCTTGGCATATTCCAAGCTGTAGCACTGCCGGTTGACATTAAATATGCACCTCTGTGATGATAAACAACTCCTTTTGGGTTTCCTGTTGTTCCTGAAGTATAGCTTAACGAAATAGCTTGCCACTCATCTTCTGGCATTTTCCAACTATAATTTTCATCACCTGTGTTTAAAAATTCTTCATACTCTAAATCACCAATTTTTTTTAATTTTGACTGATCTGCAAATTTGTCATTTATATCTATAACAATTATTTTTCTTTTTATTGTACTTAATGCTTTTTTAACCTCTGCGTGAAGTTGTCTGTCCACAACTAAAACCTTGGCTTCACCATGTTCTAAAATATAGGCGATGGTTTTAGCATCTAATCTAATATTAATTGTATTTAATACTCCACCAGTCATGGGAACAGAGTAATGAGCTTCAAAAATTTCTGGAGTATTAAAAGCTAGAAATGAAACTGTGTCACCTTTTCTAATACCAATTTTTTCTAATGCGCTTGCAAATTTAGTACATCTTTTATAAATTTCTGACCAAGTATATTTTCGATTCTCATAGACTAATGCCTCATAATTTGGGTAAATGTCCTTAGCTCTTTCAAGAAAAGATAAAGGTGTTAATGGAACAAAATTCGCATTATTTTTATCGAGATTTTTATCGTAGTGGCTCATATCAAATTAACTTATTTTAGATTCTTTTATAATTTCTGCAATTACTTCTTCTTTTTTATGTCCCATTAAATGAATCCCCTTAACCCCTTTAATTTCGCGAAAAATTTGGATTAATTCAAGACAAATTTTTTTACTCTCTTCCTTTTGATCTTTTGCCTGTTCTAATCTTTTAACAATTTCATCAGGTACATCTACACCAAATAAATTATCATTCATCCATTTAGCACTTTTTGCAGAAGTGAATGGACCTAGACCAATTAAAAATGATGTTTTTTCTAGAATTCCTGCATCTTCTAATACTTTCATATACTCTTCTAATTTTTTTTTTTCGAAAACATATTGAGTTTGAAAAAAATCAATTCCATTTTTAATTTTACTTGAAATTTTTTCTATGTCTGGTTTGCCTTTTGAAGGGACTTCTGCACCTCCTATAAATAATTTTGGTGCTGGGTCAATAGTCCTACCCGAAGGAAATTTTTTATCTTTTCTCATCATATGTGCTGTGGCAACCAAGGTTTTGCTATCAATATCTCTAGCTGGTTTTGTTTCTGGTTGATCACCAACCTTTGGATCATCTCCTGATAAACAAAGAATATTATGAACTCCTAATGCTGAAGCGCCGACCAAATCACCTTGGATAGCTAGTCTATTACGATCCCGAACCGTTAATTGTAATATTGGATCAACGTTATTTTGAGCTAAAATAATTGCAGCGGTAAGCGCTGACATATGTACTTTTGCACCTGGACTATCAGTGACATTAATGGCATCCGCAACATCTTTTAACGGTGCTATCTTTTTTAGTAGAGCTTCTTTACTCGAAGAGTCGGGCGGTGTTGTTTCTGCAGTGAATACAAAAGCACCATCGTGTAGCTTCTTATGAAGTGAACTTTGATATTCCATTTTAGTTAAATTTAAAATCCATTATATACTTACTTCCAGAAATTGCAGATTTATAATGGAAATCTATTCTAGGTAAAACTCGGTTAAAGAAAAAATTAGCAGTTTCAATTTTTTCTTCAAAAAACTTTTTATTTTTGTTTAGTTCTTTGTAGCTAACGTCTAATACCCTAAGCCAAGAATATGCCAATGCGATTAAACCTAATACTTTTAAATAATCATTGCAGGCGGCACTTACATCATCTTTGGAATTTTCTATTTTGTCTTTTATCCAATTTGTAAAATTTACTGTTACTTTTAAGTATTCATCTAGTTTATCTGCTAGTGGTTTTATGTTTTTTTGTTTTTTATTTTTTTCAATTTCTACTTCGATTAATTTAATATAACGTCCTATAATATCTTTTTCTTTGTTAACAAGTTTTCTAAAAACTAAATCGATCGCTTGAACTGAATTTGTTCCTTCGTATATTGGTGTAATTCTGTTATCTCTGTATAGCTGTTCTATGCCTTGGTCTTTTGTATAACCGTATCCACCAAAAATTTGCATTGCTTCGCTAGTAATTTCCATTCCCATATCGCTAAATAATGACTTAACGACTGGAGTCATTAAAGAAACAAAATCTAAAGCTTCTTCTTGAATTTTATTATCTTTATGATGCAAGCTAACTTCAGTTTGTTGGGCTAACCAAAAACTTAGAGCTCTCTCACCCTCTATAATTGACTTCATATTTAATAAAGATCTTCTTACATCAGCATGTTCAATGATTAGATCGGCTCCATTTTTAGTTTTGCTACTATTAGATTTTCCTTGTTTTCTCTCTTTTGAATAACTTAAAGCATTTTGATATGCAATTTCAGATAATCCCAACCCTTGCAGCCCCACAACAATTCTTTCTAAATTCATCATGGTGAACATTGAGCTTAATCCCTTATTTTTTGGCCCAATCATATATCCTGCAGCATTATCAAAATTTAAAACACATGTGGCGGATCCTTTAATTCCCATTTTGCTTTCAATTGAATTGGTAGAAACGCCATTTCTAGGTCCTAAAGTACCATCTTCTTTTACTTGAACTTTTGGAACTAAAAATAAACTAATTCCTTTTGTTCCTGAAGGTGCATCTGGAGTTCTTGCGAGAACTAAATGGATAATGTTTTCCGTTAGATCTTGGTCGCCGGAAGTTATAAAAATTTTTTGACCGGTCACTTTGTAACTTCCATCAGATTGTTCTTCGGCTTTTGTTTTTAATAATCCTAAATCTGTTCCACATACTGGCTCTGTTAAGCACATTGTTCCGCTCCAAACACCTTTAACCATATTTGGAAGAAATTTTTTCTTTATTGAATCATCTCCATGATGATGTATGCAATTATATGCGCCAATACTAAGTTCACTATAAAGTTTAAAAGAAAGGCTGGCTGAAGAAAGCATTTCATCAAAGAATGAGCTAATAGTTTTTGGCATTCCTTGGCCACCATACTCTGGGTCACAAGATAGAGAAACCCATCCATCATCAATAAATTTTTTATAAGCTTCTTTATAGCCTGGTGGAGTTCTAACTACTCCATTTTCTAATCTAGCAGGTGTTTCATCGCCAGCTTTTGCCAACGGTAATATAATATTTTCAGTTAATTTTGCTGCTTGTTCTAAAATATCTTTTACAAGATCAGGATTAACTTCCTTATATTTTTCAAGTGAATTGTAGTGTGAATTATCTCTTAAATTCTCGAAGAGAAACATCATATCATCTACTGGAGCTCTATAAGTTGCCATTAATTCACCAAGGGTTTTCCTGTGGAAAGAGTGTGTTTAATTCTAGCCTGTGTTTTTTCCATTTGTATTAGTTGAATAAAAGCTTCTCTTTCTAAAAAATACATATCATCCTCTGACAACTCTTTATCAATTGTAGTATTCCCTCCACTTAAAACGAATGCAAGTTTTTTTCCAACTTCCATTCCATGTTCTAAAATCTTCTTTTCTTTAAATATATTTTCTAGAGTTACATGCATTTTATCTCTTGCCTGACTACCTGATAGTTTAAAAACTGGTTCTTTAGGTGGTTTATAATTATTTTTTTTTTCATTAATCAAATTTTCTGCAACTGATAGTAATTTATTTCTATTCATAATACTTTTATCTTTTTTTAACAAAAATTGAAATGGAAGAGCTTCAATCGGTGAAGATGCTGTTTTTCCATAACCTATAATATCAAATACTTTTTCTGAGGCAAAGTCAGGATTTTTTTTAGCCTCTTCGGTTTGCAACCATCTCCACAATAATTCTTTGGTGCCCCCACCTGCTGGTATTAATCCTACTAGTGTCTCAACTAAACCCATAACAATATTACTATGTGCCACCACATAATCACTTTGAATACAGACTTCTTCTCCGCCCCCTAAAGTTAAGCCAGATGGTGCAGATATAACCAAATTATTAGAGTATTTTAATTTTTTGCATGTCATTTGAAAATGTAAAATAAATTTTTCTATTTCTTTCCAATTTTTTTCTTTAGCAAAATCCATTACATAATTTAAATTAACACCTGCTGAAAATTGCATACCTTCATTAATAATGATTAAATTTTGATCAGACGCTCTTCTTAAAGCATCCATTGATTCGTAGTCTAAAGTATTTGCTTTAGTATTAAATTCTACAATCTTATAATTTTTATTTTCATATATATTGGCAGATTGATTTCCTTTTTTAACTTTTGCTAACTGTTTTACTTTTCCTAATGTTTCAAGATCTGTATAAATTTGTCTTTCACCATAAAAAGTGTTGCTTTTTTTGCCATATAATTTTTTAATAAACTCGGTAATTTTAAGTTTAGAGTCTTTTTCTACAAAAAATTTTACACCAAGTTCTTCCAACATTTCGAAGGGACCTTTAGACCAGTTAAAACCAAGTCTCATTGCTTCATCAATATTATTATAATCCTTAGTTACATTAGGAACTAGAGAAGATGCATAAAGAATAATTTTTGAAATTACTGACCAGGCATAATTTCCATATTTGTCATTACGTGAAACTAATGATTTTAGATCGACTTTATCACCTATCTCAAGATCAATTTTTTTAGATTTAAAATAATCTTTAGTGTTAAGATTAATTGCTTCTAGGACTTTTTTACCATCTTTTTTATTAATTCTATAAAATCCTCCCTTTCCTTTTCTGCCAGTATATCCAGTTTCAATTAAATTTTTTACTAAAGGAATTTCCTTTGCTACTTCGTGAAAAACATCTTTGACAGGCAGCTCTTTTAAAAAACTTTTTAAAACGTCTGACATTAAATCAATTCCTATCAAATCGTATAATCCAAAAACTCCTGTCTTTGGTATACCCATTGGTCTTCCGAAAACCGCATCGGCTTCTTCTATGCTTAATTTCATTTTTATGGCTTCAGTCATAGCAACTTGCATAGCATAAACACCCACTCTATTTCCTAAAAAACCAGGGGTATCTTTACAGAGAATTACTCCTTTGCCTAAACTATCCTCACAAAAACTTTTTAAATAATTTATTTTTTTAGTATCATTAATATTTTCACTAACAATTTCTAATAAACCCATATATCTAACAGGATTAAAAAAGTGGGTAATACAAAAATCCTTTTTATCCTCACTAGACATTTTTTCAGATAAAATTTTTAAAGGAATTGTTGATGTATTTGATGAAATTATTGATTCCTTTTTTCTATTTTTAAAAATTTTTTCGTATAGATTATGTTTTATATCTATTCTTTCAACAACAGCTTCGATAATCCAATCTGCATCTTTTATCGTATTAAAATTTTCTTTGATATTACCTGTCTTGATATTATTTATTTTATTTTTATCGATTAATAGAGGTGGCCTGGATTCAAAAATTTTTTTTTTTGCTTTTTCGGAAATTTCCGTTGTTAAATCAAGCAATGTAACAGGTATATCAGCATTACATAATTGTGCTGCAATACCACTTCCCATGGTTCCAGAGCCTATTACTACAGTTTTATTTATTTTCATAAATTTTTTATAATATTAAAATTAACAAATAACTAGATCGAGTTTTTTCTTTCCTAAACGTTCATTGCCCTTATTAGTTACTAAATACGTTTCACCAATATTCATAGCGAGCTGATTGTCACTATCCATCAAAATCATATGCATAAAAAATACGTTTCCAGGTTGAATGATATATTTATTTCCAGTGTATAACATAGGCCAGTCCATCCAATTTGGTGAGAAGGTTGTGCCTAGTGAATATCCACAGGCATTCATTCGAGATTTTTTATAACCCATTCTATCAAAAACTTCTGCATGAGCGTCGAATACATCTCCTGCTTTATTTCCAGGTTTTAATTTTTTTTCACATGCAGATAATGCTTCGAGACAGGCTTCATGCATTTTTTTGTGTTTATCATTTGCTCGACCTATTAAAATAGTTCTAAACAAACAAGAATGATAATGTTTATATGTTCCTGCCCATTCCAAAGAAAGCTGATCAATATTTTTCAACTTTTGTTTTTCACTTTGATAACGACAAAGCAGCGCATTTTTTCCTGATCCTATTATAAATTCATTTGCGGGATAATCGCCTCCACCTTCAAATATAACTTTTTGCATTTCAGCTAATATTTTAGCCTCGCTTTGACCTGCCTTTGAATATTTCCACGCAGCTTCCATAGCACTATCTGCAAGTTCAGCAGCTCTTTTTACGAAAGTAATTTCAGAATTTGATTTGATTGCTCTGAAATATGAAATTAGTTCAGATTTGTCGTGTATCTTTACAAAATCTTTTAGGCAATTATTTAACTTAATGGCGTTTCTTCCTGTCAATCCATAAGCTTCATATTCTATTCCTAAATTTGAATTTTCTAATCCAAGTTCAGACAAAATATTTTTTAATTCATCTGTTGGTTTTGCTTTTTCACTATCTATCCAGATTCGAATATCTTTAATAATGGATGTATTTTGTGCTTGTCTTAAATCCGGGGCTCTAGTAAGTAAAACTTGATCTCCTCTAGAAGTTAATATTAAGCATTGGAAAAAAACATAACCAAAAGTATCGTAGCCAGTTAGCCAGTACATTGATTCTTGTCTGAATATTAACAGTGCATCTAAATTTTGTTTTTTTAACTCTTCAATAACCTTAGTTTTACGTTTTAAAAATTCATCTGCTGTAAAATGAATAGTCATTTAACTAAATACTATTTTAGTTTTGAAATTATTGCATCACCCATTTGAGAGGTGGATACTTCTTTTGTATTTTTTGATAAAATATCCTTAGTTCTTAAGCCTTCATCTAACACAGTTTGAACTGCTTGGTCTAAAGTATCTGCTTCCTTATCTAAATTTAATGAATATCTAAGAGCCATTGAAAAACTAAGTATAGTTGCAATAGGATTAGCTTTTCCAGTTCCAGCAATATCTGGAGCTGAGCCATGTACCGGTTCATACATAGATCTCATATTCCCATTTTTATCTTTCGCTCCTAGAGAGGCCGATGGTAATAAACCTAAAGATCCGGTTAGCATAGCAGCTTCATCAGATAATATATCTCCAAATAAATTATCTGTAACAATGACATCAAACTGTTTTGGATTTCTCAATAATTGCATTGCACAGTTATCTGCTAGCATATGATTTAATTCTATATTTGGATATTCTTCATCTTTTACTTTCTGCACTTCTTCGCGCCAAAGTATACCTGCTTCCATAACATTTGATTTTTCACAGGATGTAACTTTTTTATTTCTTTTTTGAGCTAAATCAAAAGCAACCTTTGCTACTCTTATAATTTCACTGCTAGTATAAGCGTGGGTATTAATCCCTTTTCTTTCACCATTTTCAATAGGTTTTATTCCTCTCGGTTCTCCAAAATATATACCTCCAGTAAGTTCTCTAACTATCATTAAATCTAAACCAGATACGATTTCAGGTTTTAAACTGGAAGCGTCAACCAACTGTTTAAAACAAATTGCAGGTCTTAAATTTGCAAATAACTTTAATTCTTTTCTTAGCTTCAATAATGCTCTTTCCGGTCTTTTGGAAAATTCTAAGTTATCCCACTTTGGGCCTCCAACTGCGCCTAAAATTACAGCTTCTGACTCTAAAGCTTTATAAAAAACCTCATCTGTAATTGGAATTTTATGTTTTTCATATGATGCCCCACCTACCAGTCCATCTTCTGTTTGAAAATCTAAAGATTTTTTTTGATTAAACCAATTAATAATCTTTTTAACTTCAGCAACGACTTCTGGACCTATACCATCTCCAGGTAATAATAAGATTTTTCTTTTTTTAACCTTAATCATTTTAATTTATCCAAGGTTTATTATTTTTGAGTTTATCCTCGTACAAAGATATTTCTTCTGATTTCGATAAAGATATAGCTATATCATCTAGACCATTCAATAAGCATTTTTTTTTATATGGATCTATTTCGAATTCAATGACTTTATTTCCAAATAAAATTTTTTGATTTTCTAGATTTATTTCTATATTTTCTTTCCTTTTTGAATATTCAATAATTTCTTCAATCTTTTTTTCCTCTAAAATAATAGGCAGCATTCCATTTTTAAAGCAATTATTATAAAATATATCTGCAAAACTTGGACTTATTACACATTTAATACCAAAATCAAGTAATGCCCAAGGAGCATGCTCTCTTGAAGAACCGCATCCAAAATTTTTTCCTGTTATCAGAATTGGTGAATTGTTATAAGGTTCCTGGTTTAAAATAAATTTATCAATTTTTTTTCCATTATCATCATAGCGCATTTCAAAAAATAAATTTTTTCCAAGACCAGTTCTCTTAATAGTCTTTAAAAACTGCTTTGGTATTATCATATCCGTATCTACGTTCATCATTTGTAAATATGCAGGAATTCCCTTAAGAATGTTAAATTTTTTCATATTAATTGTTAAATTTTCTTACATCAGTTAAATGACCATCGATAGCAGCGGCAGCGGCCATGGCAGGACTAACTAAGTGTGTTCTTCCCCCTCTGCCCTGTCTACCTTCGAAATTTCTGTTTGATGTAGACGCACATCTTTCTTTTGGATTAAGTTTATCAGCATTCATTGCTAAACACATTGAACATCCTGGTTCTCTCCAATCAAAACCTGCTTCTTTAAAAATTTTATCTATTTCTTCTTGTTCTGCTTGTTGTTTCACCAGACCTGAACCAGGAACCACCATTGCTTGCACATGTCTAGCAACTTTTTTACCTTTTATAATTTTTGCTGCTTCTCTTAAATCTCCTATTCTTCCATTAGTGCAGCTTCCAATAAAAATTCTATCTACTTTTATATCTGTGATTCTAGTATTTGGCTTTAATCCCATATAATCTAATGATCTTTTCATTGAATTTTTTTTATCTTCATCTAATTCTTTTTCAGGATTAGGAACTACGCCAGTTATTTCAACAACATCTTGGGGTGAAGTGCCCCAGGTTACCATTGGAGAAATTTCATCGCCATTTATTTGAACTTCGTGGTCAAATTTAGCATCTACGTCAGATTTAAGGTTTGACCAGTATTCTACAGCTTTATCCCAATTTATTTTTTTTGGTGATAATGGTTTGTTTTTTAAATATTGAATAGTTTTTTCATCAGGTGCAATTAATCCTGCGCGTGCACCTGCTTCGATTGACATATTACAAATTGTCATACGTTGTTCTATGTTTAAGTCTTTGACTACATCACCAGAATATTCAATGACCATACCTGTTCCTCCTGCGGTGCCTATTTTGCCAATGGTTTGTAAAATAACATCTTTGGAAGTAACTCCAGTGGATAATTTTCCATTAACATTTACTCTAAGATTTTTTGATTTTTTTTGTATTAGTGTTTGTGTTGCTAAAACGTGTTCTACCTCTGAAGTTCCTATGCCAAAAGCTAGTGCTCCAAAAGCTCCATGTGTTGCTGTATGGCTATCTCCACAAACAATTACTGTGCCTGGCTGTGTAAAACCTTGTTCGGGTCCAATTATATGTACAATTCCTTGTCTTATATCATTCATGCCAAAAAGTTTTATACCAAATTCTTTACAATTTTTTTCAAGTGCCTCTACCTGTATTTTAGATTCTTGATCATCAATTCCTTTTGATCTGTTTGTTGTCGGTACATTGTGATCTGCCACAGCTAAAGTAAGATTCGGTTTTCTTACCTTTCTATTTGATATTCTTAAACCTTCAAAAGCTTGGGGGCTTGTTACTTCATGTATAAGGTGTCTATCGACGTACAACAGTGTTGTTCCATCATCTTGTTGATGAACTATATGTTCATTCCAAATTTTGTCATATAACGTTTTGGGCATTTCTGTAGAAAAAATTATTTTTTCTCTGTCTTTAATTTTTCTTTTTTTGGTTCCACTTTTGATTTAACTTCTTTTTTTGTATCTTGACTTTCTACTTTTGCCTCAATTTCATTTTCTTCTTTTTTTTCTACAACTTCTTTCTCTACTAATTGTTCTGAAACATCTACTCCTATTCTTTTGGTTAGTTTTTCAGAAATCCTTGCAGATTTACCTTTTCTGTCTCTTAAATAATATAATTTCGCTCTTCTTACTTTACCTGATCTTATTACTTTAATTGATCCAATAACAGAACTATATAGCGCAAACGTTCTTTCGACTCCCTCTCCGAAAGAAATTTTTCGAACTGTAAATGATGAGTTTATACTTCTATTTTTTTTTGCAATACAAACTCCTTCAAAATACTGAATTCTTTCTCTTTTTCCTTCTGCTATTCTGACACCAACTTTAACGGTATCGCCTGCGAAGAATTCGGGGATTTTTTTTTTCAATAAAATTTTTTTAACGCTTTCTTTATTTATTTCTTCAATATTTTTCATTTTTATTTCTTATATTTTTTCCACAAATCGGGACGTCGGCGTCGTGTTATATCCTCAGATTGAAGTAAACGCCAGTCCTTAATTTTCTTGTGATCTCCTGTTAATAGTACTTCAGGCACCTCTTTTTCTTCCCATTTTTGTGGCTTTGTATAATGAGGATACTCTAAAAGGTATTTTTCAAAGGACTCTTCAGATAAAGAATTCATATTTCCAAGCACTCCAGGGAGTAATCTGACTACTGCATCAATAATTACAAAAGCTCCTACTTCTCCACCTGATAAAATATAATCTCCAATACTAACTTCTGTTATATTTCTGGTTTGAAGTATTCTTTCATCTACTCCTTCAAAATGACCACAAATAATATTTAGATTTTTGGAAAAAATTTTCTTTGCATAGCTTTGATCAAATTTTTTACCTCGTGGAGTAAGGTAAAAAACATTTTCATTTTTATCAGAAATATTTTTATCCAACGAATTAGCTAATACATCTGCTCGCATTACCATGCCGCTTCCTCCTCCAAAAGGAGAGTCGTCGACTGTTTTGTGTTTGTCTTTAGCATAATCCCTTATATTAATAACTTCTAAAGACCATATTTTTTTTTCGAGCGCCTTTTTATAAAGACCACTATTTAACGGCCCTGGAAATAATTCAGGATATAAAGTAAATACTTTTACTTTCCACATTATACTTTCTTTGGTTCTTCTTTCTTTGGTTCAGTTTTTGGTGCTGCTGCCTTTGGTTCTTCTTTCTTTGGTTCAGTTTTAGCACCTTCGGCTGCTGGTTTTTTATCCGCTTCTTTTTCTTTTTTTCTATCCTTCTTTGGAATTGCTTTAAGAGGATTATTTCCTTTAGGAGGCATTGGATAAATTTCTGCCTCTCCTAATATTCTAGAAACTCTTAAAGTAGGTTTCGCACCTTTACTTATCCAGTGTTTTATTCTTTCAACTTCTAAATTGATTCTCTCTTTTTTATCTTTTGGAAGCAACGGATTAAAAAAACCTACTTTTTCAATAAATCTTCCATCTCTTGGAAATCTACTGTCCGCAATAACAATTTTATAAACTGGTCTTTTCTTCGCACCACCCATTGATAATCTAATTTTCAGCATATATTTTTATTTCCTTTCTACTATTTTGGCATTTTCGTTGCACCAGTTTCTTGGTGAATTATTTTGCCATCTTTATATTTAAGATAAGTCATTACAGCTTCTTTATTACCATCGTTAAACGTTACCATAGAATGTTCGAAGCCTACTTGGTCATTTTCAAAAAGAATTCTTACATCACTCCTTTTGACATCACCAGTTTTTATCCATTCTACAACTTCTTTTTTACTTAACATTTTACCTGATGAATGCATTACAAATTTGAAATCATCATGGATAATTTCATTAGCAAGATTCACATCGCTATCGGCAATTGCTTTGTTAAATTTTTTTAAAATAGACATATTGATTCTCCTTTTTATTTTAGTTGGTTAAAAATTTCTGGAGGTATTCCAGCTTTTTGATCACCTTTTGACATTTTTTTCATCATATTGGTCATCATTTTAAACTGCTTCAGCAATTTATTTATAGTGGCAGAATCTGCTCCTGATCCACTAGAAATTCTTTTTTTTCTCGATCCATTAATAATTTTTGGATTTAATCTTTCTTCTTTTGTCATAGATAATATAATTGCTTCGTTAACTTTAATTATATTTTCATCTATATTAGCATTATCCATTTGTTTTTTTATTTTAGAAACTCCAGGTAGCATTGACAGCACACCTTCCATTCCACCCATTTTTTTCATTTGTCTAAGTTGGCTCAAATAATCTTCCATAGAAAAAGAGCCTTCTCTTAAACTTTCTTCAGTTTTTTTAATTTTTTCTTCATCAAGATCTTGTGCTGCTTTTTCAACAAGAGAAACAACGTCACCCATTCCTAAGATTCTATTTGCTATTCTTTCTGGATGAAAAACATCTAGCTGTTCAATTTTTTCACCTACTCCCATAAATTTAATAGGTGTATTGGTAGCAAATTTCATACTTAGTGCGGCTCCACCTCTGCCATCGCCATCTATTCTAGTTAAAATAATTCCTGTCAATTCGACTGCTTTTTTGAATTCTTGTGCTACATTAACTGCCACTTGTCCTGTAAGTGAGTCTGCAACTAAAATTGTTTCTATTGGGTTGGCAATAGATTTTATCTCCTTAATTTCATTCATCATGGAGAGATCAATTTGAGTTCTGCCTGCCGTATCAAAAATTATTGTATCAACTCCACTTAAAGAAGCTGCATTAAGTGCTCTTTTCACTATATCAAGCGGCAATTGATCTTTGATAATTGGTAAAGTTTGTATTAAATTTTTTTCACCTAATATATTTAATTGTTCCTGCGCAGCAGGCCTGTAAACGTCCAAACTAACCATTAAAGATTTTTTTTTACTATTTTTTTCCAAATATTTTGCAAGTTTTGCAGCTGTTGTAGTTTTTCCAGATCCTTGTAACCCAACTAACATTATGCAAGCGGGTGGCACAGCATTTAAATTTAATTCGGACTTTTTATCACCTAAAATTTTTACAATTTCATCAAAAACAACCTTAACAATCATTTGCCCAGGTGTTGTTGATCTAATAATTTCTTGTCCTATAGCCTTAGGTTTTATATTTTTTACAAGCTCTTTTGCAACAGGTAAAGATACATCTGCTTCTAATAAAGCTTGTCGTATTTTTCTTAAACCTTCTTCCACTTGAGTTTCATCAAGTGAAGGAGCTTTTTTTAAAGAACTAAAAATCTCTTCAAATTTACTTGTTAAATTTTCAAACATAATTCATTTATTCCATTAAAAATCGCACTAGTGGGCGAACCCTCGCTGACTAGTGTCGATCCCTTTGTTACCAAAGGCACCGCAAAACTTACTTTTGCGGGAATAGACAGCAAACTACATATTGAGGTTCAAAAAGTCAACAAATAAAGATAAAACTAAAAATATGAATAATTTAGAAGCATATAAAATGGATGGTTTAGGGAATGACTTTATTATATTCGATAACAGACGGTCATCAATTTCTCTTTCTAAAGATCAGATAGTAAAAATTTCGGACAGAAAAAATATTGGGTGTGATCAAGTTATTTTTATTAATGAGGATAAAAGTAGTGATGCTTTTCTAAAATTTTATAATTCAGATGGTGGTGAAATTTCTGCTTGTGGTAATGGTAGCAGATGTGTTGCTTACTTATTAATGAAACAGAATAATAATAAAAAAATATCATTGAAAACAAAAGCTGGAATTTTATATGCAGATTTAAATGAAAAAGATTTAGTAAGTATAAATATGGGCCAACCTAATTTCGAATGGGATAAGATCCCTTTGTTAGAAAAAATGGATAACAAAAATTTAAAGATAAAAATTATTAGCAAATCGGGTCAAAATTTTACAGGTGGTTTTTCTTTAAGTGTTGGAAATCCTCATCTTGTTTTTTTTGTTGAAGATTTAAATCAATTCAATTTAGAGGAAATTGGTCCAAAGTTAGAGAATCATAATTATTTTCCCGAAAGATGTAATGTAACCTTAGCAAGTATTAAAAATAAAAAGCTTATAAAAATAAAGGTGTGGGAACGGGGCGCCGGTCTGACTAAAGCATGCGGCACAGCTGCTTGTGCTACAGCTGTATCCGGAGCTGTTTTAAAATTAATCGAAAGATGCGTAGATATAGAATTTTCTGGAGGTTTATTAAATATTGATTGGAAAAAAAATAATAATATTTATATGACTGGCAAAGTATCTGAAATAAAAAAAATTAGAATTAATATTTAGCTATGGGCATTTTTGATAAGTTTAAGATTGGTCTAAGCAAAAGTTCAAAAAGTTTATCATCTGGTTTAAACGATCTAATTTTTAAAAAAAAAATAAATGAAAATACTCTTAATGAATTAGAAGATTTTTTAATTCAATCAGATGTAGGTGTAGAATCTGCAAAGGAGCTAACAGAAAAATTTTCTAATACTAAAGTGAATCCAAAAGAGTCAGGTAAAGATGAAATTTTTAAAATATTTTCTAACTATGTTATAGAAATATTAAAACCACTTGAAAAAAATATTGAAAATATTAGTAAAAATAAACCCTGTGTGATTTTAGTTGCGGGAGTTAATGGTGTTGGCAAAACTACAACAATAGGAAAATTGGGTAAAATTTTAAAGCAAAATGAAAAAAAAGTAGTTATTGGAGCTGCTGACACTTTTAGAGCGGCAGCTGTAAATCAATTAGATGTTTGGGCAAAAAGAATTAATGCTGACATAATTAAATCAGATGAGGGAGCTGATCCTGCTTCTGTAGCTTATAAGGCTTTAGAACATGCAAAAAATAATAATTTTGATTATTTGCTTATAGATACCGCGGGAAGACTGCAAAATAAAAAAAATTTAATGGATGAATTCAAAAAAATAGCAAAAGTTATAAAAAAAATCGATTCAAAAGCTCCCCATGAAACTTTTCTTATATTAGATGCAACTACAGGTCAAAGTGCAATTAATCAAGTTGAAGAATTTCAAAAAATAACACCGATAACAGGGATTGTAATGACCAAACTAGATGGCACTGCAAAAGGTGGAATTTTATTAGCTATTGGGAAAAAATTTAAATTACCAATTGTTGCTCTAGGTATGGGTGAAAAAGAAGACGATCTTAATATTTTTAGTGCTGATCACTATGCAAAGGCATTAATGCTTGAATAGATTAGTTTATTAAATTTTTTGAAATTAGCGGTTTATAAAAAGAACATTTATAAGTGGAGTTAATATCCTTATATCCACAATCTTTTAATAAAGAAGATATATATAATTTATAATTATTATCTTTTGGAAGTTGTTCTAATTTATTTTTTCTAAGATTAAACTTAAAATTAGATCTAATTGATTTTATACCACTTATCATAATTAAAGTTTCGTTATCATTAAGTAAGTAATAGGCATAATCTTCGGGAAAAACTGGTAAATTATAATTTGAACCTAATTCTTTAACTTTGCTTGGAAACCAGTCGTAAGTAATTACTGGATTAGTTTTCCCAGTGTCGTTATACAAAATATATAAATCTTGAGGATAGTCAGTTATATAATTAAATTCTTGCCCTTTAGCTAATACCGCTTTTTCCCTAGTTTTAAAATATAATATAAATTTATTGTCATGAGAATTCATTTTTCCAACATTAAAAACCTCTTCAACATCTTTTTTTATTGGAGAGGTTTCATCAGTATGTCCTCCAAGATTAAAGGATAATGAAAATAGTAAAAAATAAATAAAAAATTTATTCATATTTTTAACTTACTTTTTAAGTGTGTAATTAGATTGTTTAAATTGTGACTTAATTTAAGCTGCTTATGAAATCTTTCAGCGCTTTAAGAAGTTTTTCATTATATTCCATCATATGATCGTCATATTTTGAAAAATAAGAATATTTAGGTTGGTTAGCTAATTTATACATTTTTTCACCCATATGAAATGGAACAATATCATCAACTTTTCCGTGCATAATTAATACGGGTATATTTATATTTTTCATCTTCTTATCACTTTCATATTTATCTTTTAGTAATAGCCTTACAGGTAAGTAGGGATATTTATCTTTTCCTGCATCAATCATTGATGTAAAAGGTGATTCTAAAATTATTCCCGCAAAATTTTTATTTTGTGCTATTTCAGTCGCAACACCTGTTCCAAGTGACTCTCCATAAATAATTATATTACTTTCTTTAATGCCTTGAGATTTTAACCATGTGATAGCACTGCTAGCATCTTCATAAAGTCCTTTTTCTGTCGGCTTTCCATCATTTCCGCTAAATCCTCTCCAAGCAATAATAAGAAAATTCACATTCATATTTTTAAAATGGTTAATTTTGTGTATTCTATTTTCCAAAGATCCTGCGTTTCCATGTAAAAAAAGAATGGTTTTATATTCGTCAAGATTTTTTCGGTGATACCAGGATAGAAGCTTTAAGTTATCTTTTGTTTTTATTTGCACTCTTTCAATTGAAACAATAAGTTTGTCTCCAAAGTAGTTATTTTCCCCTGGGTGATAAAGAAGGTTTCTTTGGAAAAAATAGGTAAAAATTAAAATAAATAAATAAATAAATAAAAGAAATAATAAAATTTGTAAGAAAAAGTTCATTTTTATCAAGTGTTTCCTTAGTAAAAAATTCATTTTATATTCAGTATATTTAACCTATCATAAGCTTTGTAAAAATCATGATAAAAGAATTCGAAATTAAAGATATATTAAATGCTGTAAAAAGTATTTCAGAAATAGACAAGAAAAAGAGTAAAATTTTAGAAAAAAAAGATGATAATAATCAAGATGGTACTATAATTCTCAGTAAACAAGTAAAATCAAATAAAAGTGAAATCCTTGTTCTTGATCAAATGATTGATTAGAATAAATACCTGAATGGAATAAAGTCTAATGATTGTAAAGTGTAAAAGTTGTTCTAGAAAATTTGTTGTACGGGACCAAGATATCCCTCGAGAGGGAAGAATGGTACAATGTGGTTATTGTTCAGTTACATGGCATCAAAAACCGTTTATTACTGAAGTAAAAAGTACAAAAAAAATAGTAACAAAAAACACCGAAGAACTCTCTGTAGATAGCATCAAAGCATCTGATGGCAAAACTTACAAATTTTTAGGGAGTCAATGGGCAGAATTATTACCGTCAGGAAAAACTGGCCTTTTCGCAAAAAAGAAAATTGGTTTAGAGTTAGATAAGCGTACAGGAAGGAAAAGGGAAAGTAACATCGATAAAAGAAAAAAAAATGTAAAAAAAGAATTAGATCCGTCATTAGGTAGTTTAAATGATAAAAAACAGTTACCAGATATATATAAACCAAAACACGGAATTGGTTTTTTTGGATACATTTTTTTGCTAATAATTATTGGATTTTCTATAATAGGAATATTGAAAACATTCGAAAATGATTTGTTAAATTATTTTCCTGAAACAGAATATATTTTTGAAATATTAGAAGAACAACTAGTATATTTAGCTGAATCTGTAAAAAATTTAGTTGTTATAATTAACGATTTGATTAATTCTTATTAATTTATTTCTTAATTGATTTTAACGAATCCATAACAAGTAAAAAAAGACAGAATATAACAATTATCCAAAAAGGAAGGCCTCTCCAAAATCCTGCTAGGCCAGTACTTATACTCCATGCTAACCCTATTACAAATATTGCAACAAGAGCTATACCTATGATTATTGTTATTTTTTCACTTAATTTCATTTTTTAATTTTACTCGTTAGCCAATTAGCATTTCTAAACAATCTTTCATCATCAAATAATGATGATACTAGCTGTACACCTATTGGTAAGCCATTTTTTCCCTGAAGCAATGGTAAGCTAATAGAGGGCATTCCACAATAAGTCCAAACTGTGCAAAAAATAGGATTGCCTGTAAATTCTAAACCTTTGGGCGCTTCACCTGTTGCAGGAGGAGTTAAGATTGCATCATAATCATTAAAAAATTGTTTAAAGTAAGTATTTGCTGCATCTATTTTTGATAAGGCTTCATTATATTCAACTGAAGTATATTTCATTCCCCTTTCAATTGCTTCTACAATTTTATCACTTAATTTATTTTTAGAAGATTTATATTCTTCAGAAAAAGAAGTGGCCATGTCTGACTCCATAATTATTTTATGCCATTCTGGAATACCCCTAAAACCTTCAGGAAGTTCAACCTCATCTACTTTTCCTTTTAATTTGTTCTTTATTTCATCTTTTATTTCTTCAAAACCTTCGTTTGCATCTTCCTCTAATTCTTTAATAAAAGGTAATTTGATATAAGCTAAAACTGGTTCCATTGGAGGTTTTTGCTGACAAGCAGCTAATAATTTTGGTTTTGGATTTAGAGAAGTATCTGGATCTTGTTGATCATAGCCAATAAGTTGTTCGCTAATTAATGCAGCATCTTCTACTGAGTTAGAAAAAACTCCTACCTGATCCAATTTTCTAGAAACTGGTAATACTAAGTGTCGCGAAATTAATCCTCTTGTAGGTTTATACCCTACTACACCACAGTAAGAGGCAGGCCTAATTACCGATCCATTTGTTTGGCTTCCCACTGCAAGTGGAACCATATGTGAAGCTACGGCTGCAGCTGAACCACTTGATGAACCACCAGGAGTTCTACTAAGATCATGTGGATTTTTAGTTTTACCAGGTGAATAGTATGCAAGTTCACACGTTACCGTTTTTCCCATAATGACCGCTCCAGCCTGTTTTAATTTCGACACAACAGTACAATCGTTTAAACTTGGATTTTTCTTATGAATTTCTGTTCCATGTCCAGTTGGCATATCTGCTGTATCAAAAATATCTTTAATGCCGATTGGAATACCATGAAGGTCGCCATGTTTTCCTGATTGATGGAGTAAATCTGATTTTTTTGCTTGAGCAAGTGCAAGTTCTTCATCAAAGAATTCCCAAGCTTGAATATCTTTTTCTTTTTTTTTTATTTCTTTTATGTAATTTTTGACAAGTTCTTCTGATGTAATTTCGCCCTTTTTAATAGATTTAACCATTTCTACTACGGAAGTATTAAGTGCAGACATTAATTCTATTTAGCAATACCAAAAAAGTAATCTGGTAAATATAATGCTATCCCCGGAAAATTATACATAAGAACCATTGTGAATATTACTATGGCCAAATAAGGCATGATACTTTTAAATATTTCTATTAATTCAATCTCATCTCCAACCACACCCTTCAAATAATAAGCTGCCATCGCCATAGGTGGAGTCAGAAAGGAAGTTTGAAGGTTTAAAGCAACCAACATAGCAAAAAAGTATGGGTTCACACCAAATGCATCAAGCATAGGTAAGAAAATTGGAACAAAAATAATTAATATTTCTGTCCATTCTAAAGGCCAACCAAGTAAAAAAATTATTAACTGAACTAGAACAAGAAATTGCCAAGGCTCCAAGTTCATAGCAAGAATCCAATGTTCAATTATTGCATGACCACCTAGATATGAAAAAACCGAGGCAAAAGTCCAAGAACCAACAAATAACCAACAAACCATGGCGGTTGTTTTGGCTGTTAAGAAAATCGATTGTTTCAATGTTTTCCAATTAAGTGCTCTGTAACAAAAAGCTAAAAACAAACCTCCAAACGCACCGATTGCAGCAGCTTCTGCTGGAGTTGCTAATCCGAGTAAAATGGAGCCAAGTACTGTTAAAATTAATAATGCTAAAGGAACAAAAGAAGTTAATAGTTGAAAAAAAATAACTCTCGATGGTGGAACTTCTTCTTCTATAGGTTTTGGTGCAAGACTTGGATTAAAATATGCACGGCTTACAACATAAATCATATAAAAACCAGCTAATAAAAAACCAGGAAAAATTGCTGCTGCGTAAAGTCTCAACGGAGATAATTCAGCTATAGCCGCATAAACAATAAGCATAATACTTGGTGGAATTAATATTCCTAAAGTTCCACCAGCACAAATTACTCCTGATGCAAAACCTCTATGATAACCAGCTTTAACCATGGCTGGAAAAGCTAGTAATCCCATTAATGTAACAACTGCTCCAATGATCCCGCTAGCAGTAGCAAATATTGCACAGGTAGCAAGCGCTGCTACAGCCATTGATCCTGGAAGATGTCGCGTAGCTAATTGTAAACTAAAAAATAATCTATTAACAATATTTGCACGCTCAACAACATAACCCATAAATAAAAATAGAGGTATGGCAACCAAAACATCATTTTCCATTACAGAATAGGTATTTTGATTAAGTAAATAAAAAATTTGATTATTAAATAAATTGTCTGCTTGGAAGTAAGCGTAATAACCAAAACCCACGCCCATAGCAATAAGTGTAAAAGCTATAGGAAAACCTAATAAAACTAGAAAGATAAACAATGAAAGCATTAACATAGCTACTTGTGGATCAGTCATTTAATTGTCCCTCCCTAATGCTTTTTTTCTTCTTAGTTCTTCTTGTTGTTGTTTAATTAAATCTTCTTCAGTTTCTCTGACATCTTCATGTCTTTTCATCCATGTGCCATTTCTAATACAAAGAATACATCTCATAGATTCCGAGATTCCTTGCAATATTAACAATCCTCCAGCAAGAGGTATTAGAGATTTAAAAAAATAAATTTGAATTCGAGCAGGGCTATTCCAGCTAACTTCTTTATATCTCCAAGAGTCACTAGCTATTTCATAACCAAACCAAACTAAAGCCAACATCCCAGGAAAAAAGAAAAATATATAGAGTATTAAATCGATCCATGCCTGTGCTTTAACGGGAAATAGTCTATATAAAACATCACCTCTTACATGAGCATCTTGTGCTAATGCATATGCTCCAGCCATTAAGAATAGACCACCATACATTTGAACCATCATATCGAAGGCCCAAACTGTTGGCGCGTTCAACACATACCTTACAAAAACCTCATAGGTAACGGAAAGAGTCAAAATTAGAATACACCAGCCGAAAGCTCTACCAATCCATATACTTAGACTTTCAAAGAAATAAATAAATTTTTCCATGACCCCTCAAAAAAAAATAGTTTATATAAAACTACATAAAACTCAATAAGAAAGGGCGGCCTTTTGGACCGCCCTTAATAATATATCAACTTAAATATTTAAATTGCTTTCGTTGGTTCACCGAAGTGATGTTTGTAAGCCATTCCATAATCAGGCTGGTTAAGCAATAAATATGCCATAACTTTTTTAGCATATACTTTTTGTGAATCAACAACTTCCTTAAAGAAAGGATCTTTCTTTGAGAATTTGTCCGTAATCACATCCCATGCTTTTAATTGATCAGCCATAACACTGTCTGGCGTTCTGTAAACGTTAACACCAAGCTTGTTTTTTAATTTAACAAGGTCATCAGCATATCTTAACGTGTTGTGCCAGAAGAAGTTAGAGTTTTCAGCTTCAGAAGCATACTCAAGAATTTTTTGTAATTCAGGAGCAAGACCATCAAATTTTTTCTTATTAAATGTGATCTCAAAAGCTTCTTGCGATTGGTGGAAGCTTGCTAAGTGATAATGTTTTGATACATCTTGCATACCAAAGTCACTGTCAGAAGTTGGGTTGTTAAACTCAGCAGCATCAATTAATCCGCTCTTCATTGCTGGTTGAATTTCTCCACCTGGTAATTGAACAACTGACATTCCCATTTCTCCTAGAACGTCCGCAGCTAATCCCACAGTTCGATATTTCAAACCTTTCATTTGAGAAGATTTTTTAATTTGCTCTTTAAACCATCCAAGTGGCTGAGCAGGCATTGGACTATTGAAGAAACTAACAAGGTTTAATCCTAAACTTCCCATCAGTTTATTAAATAGTTGCATACCACCTCCGTACTGTATCCAACCTAGCAACTCTTGTGCACTCCAACCCCAACAAGGGCCAGTACCGAAAAGAGAAGCAGCGGGTGATTTACTGTACCAATATGCTGGTACATAGTGAGCTCCATCTAGAACTCCTCTGTGAACAGCATCTTGCATTTGACTAGTTTTCACTACAGAATTTACAGGTAGTAAATCGATTTTCAAACTACCTCCAGCCATATCGTTAACTCTTTTAACGTATGCTTGAGCATTCTCTAGGAAAATACCTCCACCCCAAGCAGCTTGTACTTTTAAAGTAGTTGCAGCTTTAGCGATAGAAGGCATAGCCAACGTTGCAGCAGCAACAGCACCTGTTGCAGCAGCAGCTTTAAAGAATTTACGTCTAGAAGGAGTTTTAATTCCTTTTAACGTTTTATCTTTTTTTGACATAAGTTCCCCCTTAATTGTCATTAGTTAATTAACTATGACTTAATTTAACCATATTAAGTTTTTAGAGTCTTTCTAAATTTTAAAAAAAATACAATTTTCAATTGAATTTAATTAACTATATTGCTGCATTTTCCTGTAATAAAAAAAACTTCCAAATTTTTAATAGCAAGATCTGCCATAGCTGCTCTAGTTTTTAAAGTAGAACTTCCTAAATGAGGCAAAACAAAAACATTTGGCAAACTCAAATATTCAGGATGAATTTCTGGCTCACCGTTATAAACATCTAAACCTAAAGAAAATATTTTCCCGCTTTTTAAAGACTCAACCATTGCATCATCATCAATCATATCGCCTCTTGCACTATTAGTTATTACGGCTCCATCAGGAAAATATTTTAATGTTTCCTTATTAATAATATGTCTTGTTTCTTTGGTGGCTGGGCAATTAATTGAAAAAAAATCTGAAATATTTAATAAACTTTTTAGAGATTTATGATAAATAGCATCTTTTTCTAAGTCTTTGTGTAATTGACTTCTATTATAATAATGAATTTGCATTCCGAAAGATCGAGCTTTATCTGCTACTGCTCTTCCAATTCTCCCCATTCCTAAAATTCCTAATCTGGAATCTTTAAGTTGTTTACCTAATAAAAAATCAGCAGACCATTTCCAATTTTTTTTTTTAGCCCACAACATTCCCTCTTTAGCTCTTCTTGCTGCCCCTAAAAGAATCAAAATTGCAATTTCGGCTGTGGCGTCAGTTAAAACATCTGGGGTATTAGTCACAACAATGTTTTTTTTCTTAGCAGCGTTAATATCTATATTTCCAAATCCAACTGCAAAATTAGAAATAATTTTTACTTTATCTGAAAGTTTTGAAATAACCTGAGAATCAATTTTATCTGTGATACATGATAATATTCCGTCACAATCATTACTTTCTTTTACTATTTCATCACTTGTCATTATTTTATCATTCATATTAAACTTTACATTAAATTTTTTTGAAGCAATTTCTTCGCTCGATTTTATAAGTTTTCTGGTTACTAATATTTTTTTCATAAACTTTTTAAAACTCTTGGTTTAGGTCCACCTGTATACCAATCAATAATTTCGACTGTGTGTAAAATTGGTATTTTGGTACCATTTGCAATTTGAGTAATACAACCAATATTGCCGGTTGCAATAAATTGAGGTTTAACTTTTTCTATATTTGAAACTTTATTTTTTAATAATTTTTCTGCTATATCGTTCTGAAGCAAATTATAAGTTCCTGCTGAACCACAGCAAAGATGACCTTCTGGAATATCAAAAACCTGATTGCCTGTTTTTTTAATTAAATTCATTGGCACTTTATGAATATTTTGTCCATGCTGCATAGAACAAGCAGAATGGTAAGCGATTTTGTATTCCTTGTTAGTATCTTTATTATTAACAAAATTAAGTTTAACATTTTCATCTAAATATTCTGAAATATCTTTAGTTAGTTCAGATATTTTTTTTGCTTTTTTTTTCAAATCTTTATCAGTTCTAAATATAAATCCATAATCCTTTAAAGTTGTTCCGCATCCTGATGTGTTCGAAATAATTGCATCTAATCCATTTTTTAAATATTCGTTATACCAAATCAAAATATTTTTTTTAAAAGTTGGATTTGCTAAATCACTTTTACCTAAATGGTGAACTAAAGAACCACAACAATCAATATTTTTTGGAACTACAACTTCAATTCCATGTCTATTTAATAACCTGATAGTTGCTTCATTAATTTGAGGTGAAATAACTTTTTGAACACATCCAGTTAATAATGCAACTCTTGCTACTTTTTTTTTTTTCTTTTCAACTTTATAAACTACTAAATTGGGAAGATTTTTTTTGGGAAATTTGATAGGCATTAAACTAATCATATTTTTTATTTTCTTTGGGAAAAGAAAGCTGATTGGTTTTATACCGCGAACTAAAATTGAAATAATTCTAAAATTTGTTGACTTAGTTAAGGCAAAAGATAAAAAACCTCTAATAAATTTTTCAAAAAAAGGTCTTTTATAAGTTTTTTCTATATGACTTCTTCCATGATCAATTAAATGCATATAATTTACGCCTGAAGGGCAAGTTGTCATGCAACTATAACATGATAAGCATCTGTCTATGTGTTTTACAATTTTTTCGTTTGCTGGTTTATTATTTTCCAACATGTCTTTAATCAAATAGATTCTTCCTCTTGGTCCATCAAGCTCGTCTCCTAACAACTGGTATGTGGGACATGTAGCATTACAAAAACCACAATGAACACATTTCCTAAAAATTTTTTCGCTTGATTTGTTATCTTGATCTTTGAGCTGTTCTTTAGAAAAGTTAGTTTCCATTTATCTATATACCCGTATACATTTTTCCTGGATTAAGTATTCTTTTTGGATCAAAACTTTTTTTAATATTTTGTGATATGTCAAATCGCTCTCTATTTATAGTAAAAACATCCTCAACATACGGTAAATAGTTTGAATTTTTAATCATTGTCACATAGCCTCCAAGTTTAACTACTTTTTTTCTTATAGAATCAAACATTTCTTCGGAAAGTTCAAATGCCTCTAGCCACATCAATGCACCTCCCCAGTCTAAGTAGTATTTAAATTTATTTGCAAATTGATAAGCTAATTTAACACATTCTGATGGTGGAATTACTATTCTTAAAATACTATTATTTGAATTATAAAAAAACTCCAAATTTTTTATTTTATTCCAAAAAATTTCAGATTGATTTATTTCAAGAATAGAAATACTAGAATTTTGAAGTTTAAGTTCATCTACTAAATTTTCTAATCTCTGATCAACTGAATTTTTTGACCCCTCTATCCTAATAGCAGTAAGCGATCCTCCATCTTTAAGATCGTTTAATTTAAATGTTTTTTCAATATCCATAACGCAGCCATTTACTTTTGGTTCTTTTGGTAAATAAACTGCTCCAGAAATATCGTTTGATGAGCCTATGGCTTTATCTAATATATCTAAAGCAAATTCTAGTTTTTTATTATGGATAACTAAAGTCTTACTTTCTTCAGGTGCGGGTAGTACCTTAAATGTAATTTCAGTTAATGCTACTAATGTACCATAAGAACCACAAATTAATTTACTTAGATCATAACCGGTAACATTTTTTACAACAACTCCACCGGACTTTATGATTTCTCCTCTACCATTAACTCCTCTAAACCCTAAAACATGGTCTCTAATAGCGCCTGCTTTAAATCTTCGAGGTCCAGAAATATTGCAAGAAACCTGACCAGCGGCTGTTCCATAATCACTTGTTCCATTTAATAAATTTCCGAAATCTATAGGTTCAAAAGCCAATTGTTGATTTTTTTTTTTTAACTCTTCCTCTATATCTTTTATTGGAGTGCACGCCTTTACCTTAATATAGAGTTCTTCAGGTAAGTATTCAATAATTCCATTTAATTTTGATAAATTTAGTGTTGCAGAGCATTGCAATCTCTTTCCTATTTTTCTTTTTGATCCTGTTCCAATTATTTCTAAAGGATTATTTAATTTATAATACTTTTTTATAAGACTAGATGCTTCTTTTTCGTTTGTAGGATACTTAACATCACTAGAATCTTGGTATGTCTGAAAATTTTGTTTTTCCTTTATGGACATGAACTCTCCCTTCTTCGGCACACTTTCTTAAAATTGGATAAACTTTTCCAGGGTTTAATAATGAACTTACATCTAAAGCTTTTTTAATTTTAATTTGCTGCTGAATATCATTATTGTTAAACATTTCACACATTAATTCTCTTTTTTCGACTCCTACCCCATGTTCTCCTGTTAAAACTCCCCCAACTTTTACGCAATATTTTAATATTTCAGCCCCAAATTTTTCAGTTTTTTCTAAAGAATTTTTTTCGTTGGCATCATACATAATTAAAGGATGAAGATTTCCATCTCCTGCGTGAAAAGCATTTGCTACTGGTAAATTATATTTTTTTGATAATCTTAATATTTCTTTTAAAACTTCAGCCAATTTTCTTCTTGGGATCGTTCCATCCATACAATAATAATCTGGAGCCATATCACCACAAGCAGGAAATGCAGCTTTTCGACCTGCCCAAAAATTTATTCTTTGCTTTTCATTTTTGCTAATTTTTATACTCGATGAATTGTTTTGTTTTGCAATTTTAGTAACTTTATCTATAAGTTCATCTACTTCAGATTCTGTGCCGTCTAATTCTACGATCAACATTGACTCAGCATCTCTGGGATAACCAGCTTTAACAAAATTGTCAGTTGCGTGAATTAAAGCTTTGTCCATCATCTCCATACCTGAAGGAATTATTCCACTAGCGATAATATCAGACACACACTGACCACCATCTTCAATTGTCGGAAATCCAATTAATGCTGCTTTTACAGATTGTGGTTTTTTGAGAATTTTTACAGTAACTTCAGTAACAACACACAGTAAACCCTCTGATCCAGTAATTAATCCTAATAAATCATAACCTTCTGAATCGTAGGTTTTTCCTCCCAACCTACTTATTGTTCCATCCATGAAAACAACTTCTACTCCAAGCAGATTGTTTGTTGTCGTTCCATATTTTAATGAATGAACTCCTCCAGAATTTTCGGCAACATTTCCACCGATCGAACAGGCAATTTGACTTGATGGGTCTGGAGCATAGTAATAACCATTGTCTTGAACTGCTTGAGTTATTGATAAATTGGTAACACCGGGTTGGGCAACCACACATTTGTTTTTATAATCAATATTTAAAATTTTATTAAATTTACCTAAACATAAAAGCACACAATCGGCTAATGGTAAGGCGCCTCCAGATAGACCTGTTCCTGCCCCCCTAGGTACAACTTTTATTTTTTCTTTATTACAATATGAAAGTATTTTGCTAACTTCTTCAGTGGTTTCTGGAAAAATAACTACCAATGGTTTTTGTTTATATGCTGACAGTGCATCAGTTTCAAAAGGTCTAGTTTGATCTTCATGATCTAAAACGTTCTCACTTTTAACAAATTTTTTTAAATTTGCTACGATTTCATTTTTTTTTGAAATTAGTTTACGATCAATTTTGGGCATTCCTAATTTACTCATAAAAATATATTACAGCTTAAAAGCTTTTTGGTCAAAAAAGTTAATATGAATTATTTAAGTATTTTATCTATTTTTTCTATAGCTTTACTTATATTTGCTCTTGATGTGGCAAAATTGAATCTAATATTATATTTAGCAAACTCTCCAAATGCTGTTCCAGGTATCACTGCTACCCCAGCTTCTTTTAAACATTTTTCTGTAAATTCTTCTCCGTTCATGCCAGTTTTTTTAATATTGGGAAAAACAAAAAATGAACCTCCAGGCAGACTACATTCAACACCCTTTAAATTTCTTAGACCGTCTACAATTAGTTTTCGTCTAATATCAAACTCTTTCATCATATTATGGAGATGATCCTCTGGCCCATCTAAAGCTGCTATTGCGCCATATTGTGCAGGAGTGTTAACACATGAATGTGTGTTTACACAAAATTTAAATACATGTTCAATTAATTTTTTAGGCCAAACACTCCATCCTAATCTCCACCCTGTCATAGCGTAAGTTTTACTCCATCCATTCAAAATAATAAGTCTGTCATAAAGATTAGGATAATTTAAAAAAGTTGGAATTTCTTTATTATCAAAAATTAATCTATCGTAAACTTCGTCACTTAAAATTACTACATTAGGATATTTTTTCAGTCCCTCCGCTAGCTTGTCTATTGTATTTTTGCTTGTAAAACCACCTGTTGGATTGTGCGGATTATTTAATATTAATAATCTAGTTTTTTCGTTGATTAATGATAAAATTTTATCTGGATTGATGGAAAAATTTTTATTTTCTGTCATATCATATGATACTGCCTTGGCGCCGGTAAAGTTAATCATGGACCTATAAATAGGAAAGCCTGGATCTGGAAATATAATTTCACTGCCAGGTTCACCAAAAAAAGAGATTGCATAGTACATGGTCGGTTTTCCACCAGGCATAATGATTATTCTTTCAGGCTCAACATCAGCTTTGTAAAGGGATTTAATTTTTCGACTTACTGCTTCTCTGCATTCAATTGTTCCATTGGGTAAGGTGTAACCGTGATGACCATCTTTTAAGGCTTGAATAGCAGCATCTACTGCATGTTGAGGAGATTTAAAATCTGATTGACCTAAACTTAAATCGATAATCTCTTTTCCTTGTTTTATTAATTTTTTGGTTTTCGAAAATATATTATATACCGCCTCGGAACCAAGCCTATTTACACTTTGAGAAATTTTCATGCTTATCTAAATATGATTTTTGATCTGTTAAGATCTTTTACACTCTTACATCCCATTAATATCATATCTCTTTCAATTTCGGATTTCATTTTTTGTAATATTGATTCAACCCCTTTTTGTCCAGCGGCCCCCAAAGCAAATAAGTAACCTTTTCCAAAACTACATGCTTTTGCACCAACTGCGAGTGCTTTTAAAACATGAGTGCCCCTTCTTATTCCACCATCAAGAATAACCTCTATTTTATCTCCAACAGCATCAACTATATCTGCGAGCTGATCAAAAGGTGCTCTGGAACCATCAAGTTGTCTTCCGCCGTGATTTGAAACCATTATTGCAGTACACCCAATATCAATTGCTTTTTTTGCATCTTCAACTGACATCACACCTTTAAGAGCAAATGGTCCATTCCACTTTTTCACACAATACTCAGCATCTTTCCAGCTCATCGATGGATCAAATTGTTCATTTATATAATCCATTACTGATTTATCAATTTTACTTCCTTTATCAGTCATATGAATAATATTTGCTAATTCAAATTTACCGCGTAACAAATAATTTAAACTCCACTGGGGGTGTAAAATAAAACTTAATAAACTGCCCAAAGTTAATCTTGGCGGAGTAGAAAAACCTGTTCTGTGATCTCTTTCTCTATTACCTGCTACTACCGTGTCAACGGTTAAACACATGCTATTAAAATTAGATTTCTTACATCTCTCAATTAAATTGTCGGTTAATCCTTTATCTTTATGAATATACAACTGAAATAATTTTGGCCCATTGGTTAGCTTTCCAATTTCCTCAATACTTGTTGTGGCCATCGTCGAAGTTCCAAACATTGTCCCCATTTTCTCAGCTGCCTTTGCGGTGGCCTTTTCTCCTTCATGATAATAGAGTCGGTGCATAGCAGTAGCTGCAAGAAAAAGTGGAAAGTCAATTTTTTGTCCCAAAACTGTAGTAGACAAATTTATATTGCTAACATCACTTAAAACATTTGGAATTAAATCACACGAATTAAAGGACTCCGTGTTTCTCCTTAAGGTAGTCTCATCATCTGAACCCCCATCAATATAATGAAATATTGGGCCTGGTAATTTTTTTTTAGCTAGTTTTCTAAAGTCTTCAACATTGTGACAATCTTTAAGATTCATTACCAAATATTTATTAAATTTTATTTTAAATTAAAACTTTTTTAGAAAATTAATCATATAACTATTTGCTCCTGGATTCTTAGTTCCTAAACTAGCATTAGATATATGGTTATAAGACATTCCTAAATGCGAATTCTCCGATAAGTCAAATGACATCTTAACTTCGCTTTTAAATTCTAAAGGATAGCCTAAATCTTTTCCATTGCCATAATTGTAATAACCTGGTGCAAAACTAGGAGTAATTTTGATAAAGCCTAGATCATATTCTGCTTGCACTCCAGTATATAAATAAAAAGCATTATTTTCTGTTAAAAAGCCACCAGTGATTGGAGATAATTTCCCTAATGCGCTATTTCTAAATAATTGTTCATTTTGGTGTTCTAAACCGAACAAGCCAGCCTTTTGCTTGTTATCACTAAAATCAAACATGCCAGTATAAAAATTCAACTCTGTTTCAGAAAGATTTTCATCTGCCACAGCCTTAAAATTAAAGGATATAAGCATTAAAAAAATTAAAAAAAACTTCACCAAAAATCTCATAATTATAAGAACATATAGTCTTAAATAGAAAAAATAAACTAATATTGTTGTTAATGAAATCCTTATATTTGTAAAAAAATATGCCTAATTAAGAGTCAAAGAGGGAGATGAAGTTTTTAAAACTCTTAACTAGGCAATGATTTATCTTAAAACTGCAGTTTGTCTAAGTTTTGAATAAATATTGTTAATTTTTGGGCAGTAATCTAAAAACTAGTTTGATGGCCTAAAATAACCAGATCCCTTTTTACCTGTAAAAATTTCTTCTATTAAAGGATGCTTAATAGGTTCGTCAGAATCGTCGTTTACTAAATTTTGTTCTGAAACATACGCTTCATATGTTACATCATTATTTTCAGCTAATAGATGATAAAATGGTTGATCTTTTCTTGGTCTCACATCTTTAGGAATTGACTGATACCATTCCTCTGAATTGTTAAATTCAAAATCAACATCATATATCACACCTCTAAAATTAAAGTGCCTGTGTTTTACTATGTCTCCTATTGAAAACTTAGCTGTGCTAATTGCCATATGAATGATCCAAAGATAAATAAATTTATAAAAAAAGCAACAGAAAAAAATACACCTGCTGACCTAGTTATGTTAATATTTTTTGAATGAATAGATCTTTAATTAAATTTTTAGCTGATTTTGGTCCTCTTGTTCTTTTTTTTGCGATATATTTAACAAATGAAAATAATTTAAAGTTAGCTATTCCTCCTTTTATAATTGCTACAATTTTAGCTCTTGTAATAATCTACTTTCTTGAAAAAAAAATTCCAATGCTTCCATTGGTAAGTTGTATTATTATCACTTTGTTTGGTGGGCTCACCATATATTTTGATAATAAAATTTTTTTTTATATGAAGCCTACGATCATTAACATACTATTTGCAGGAATATTATTTTTTGGAAAATATTTTACTAAAAAACCTTTATTAAAGATTTTTTTTAAACAAGCCTTTGATTTGAAAGATGAAGGCTGGTTAAAACTTAACAACCGCTGGATTATTTTTTTTATTTTTGTAGCTTTGTTAAATGAAATAGTATGGAGAACACAATGCCCTGAAAATGAAATTTTTTGGGTTAATTTTAAAGTTTGGGGATTATTGCCCATAACCTTTTTATTCACTGCAAGTTTAATACCTTTAATAAACAAATATAAATTATAAACATAGAAATGAGACATTTAAAACTAATAATAAATAACAATGAGTCAAAAAAAATAGATATTTTTTTTAACAAATTGGAGCTTAACTTAATACTAAATCTTTATGCAACAATGGTCTCGAGTGGCGAATGGAAAGATTACAGTTTAACAATTTCAAAAAAAGAAGTTAGTTTCGATGTTTACCACAGAGCTTCTGATTTTCCGATTTATAAAATTACCAAAAACTTATTTCCAAAGAATGAAAACGAAAAGTATTTAATCAAAGATGTTAAAAATATTGTAATTAATAAATCTGACAGTTTAAAAAAACTAATAAATAAGATTATCTGGAAAAAATTTAAGTTAGTGAATTAAATCTATCTTCTTTGACCAAAGAGTCTTAAAAGCATAATAAATAGATTAATAAAATCTAAATATAAAGTGAGCGCTCCCATAACAGCCTTTTTGCCCATAATCTCACCTGAATCACTCACTAAATACATATTTTTTATTTTTTGTGTATCATAGGCAGTTAAACCAACAAACACTAAGACGCCAATGATCGATATAACAAAATACATCATCGTAGATTTTAAAAAAATATTAACTATTGATGCAATTATAATCCCGATTAAACCCATCATAAGAAAAGAGCCTAGCTTTGTTAAATCTCTTTTTGTTGTATATCCATAAATACTCATTGCACCAAATGTTCCAGCGGTAATAAAAAATACACGTGTAATACTTGTGCCTGTATACACTAAAAATATTGAGGATAATGAAGCCCCCATTAAAGCTGCAAATATCCAAAAAACAGTTTGTGCTCTAGCAGCACTCATTTTTCTAATTCCAAAACTCATATAAAAAACCACTCCTAATGGAGCTAGCATTACAACCCACATAAACGCTGAATTGTATAGAGTGTTTCCTAATGAAGTTAATCCTGAAATTGAACCGTCAGGTGTCATAACAACTGACATTTTAAATAATAATAATGAAATTATGCCAGTTAAAAATATTCCTGAACACATATAGTTATAAACCTTAAGCATGTAAGCTCTTAAACCTTGATCTATTGCATGCGATTCAGCTGCTTTGACGTTTGAGCTTATGTTTTGTTTATTAAATTCCATATATAATAAATATATTGTTATTCTATGTATTTTTCAAGATATTCTAAGAAATTAATAAAACTTTAAAATAATTTAGCTAATGCAATGAACTTTAAAAAACTAGGTAAAACAGATTTAAAAGTAAGCACAATTTGTCTCGGAACAATGACCTGGGGTGAGCAAAATACACAAAAAGACGCATTTGAACAGATGAACTATGCATTAGACCAGGGAGTAAATTTTTTTGACACAGCTGAACTATACGCTGTCCCAATGAAGGCTGAAACAAGAGGAAAAACAAATCAGATTATAGGTAATTGGTTTTCACAGACCAAAAAAAGAGATAAAATAATTTTGGCAGATAAAGTAGTGGGCCCATCTCAAATGCCTTGGTTAAGACCCAATGGAGAAAAGGCATGTTTAAATAAAAAGCAAATTGATTTTGCAATTGATAGAAGTTTAAAAGATTTAAAAACTGATTATATTGATTTATACCAAGTGCATTGGCCAGATAGACCAGTGGGTGCTTTTTCTGGAAAATTAGAATATGAGCATAAAAGTATAAATAGCTCAATAAATATTGAAGAGACGCTTGACGCTTTAAATAGTTTAGTAAAAACTGGTAAAGTAAGACATATAGGAATTTCCAACGAAACTGCTTGGGGAGTAAATCAATATTTAAAATTTTCTGAGAATAAAGAACTTGCAAGAATAGTTTCTATTCAGAATGCTTATAATTTTTTAAATAGGGGATTTGAAGTAAACTTATCAGAAATTGCAATAAGAGAAAAAGTCGGTTTGTTAGCCTACTCGCCCCTTGCTTCAGGATACTTATCTGGAAAATACAGAAATGGAGCAATGCCCCAAAAATCAAGGATGGATTTATTTTACGATTATTGGCCTAGGTACAGAACTATAAATTCAGAAAAAGCTATTGAGGAATATTGGAATTTAGCTAAGGAATTTAATTTAAATCTTGCCCAAATGTCAATTAAGTTTTGTGAAATTCAACCATTTGTTACCTCAGTAATAATTGGGGCAACAAAAATGGAGCAGTTGAAAACTAATATAGATAGTGTAAACACTAATTTAGATAAGAAATTAATTAAAAAAATAGGCGAAATTCAAAAAAGGTACCCAAATCCATGTCCATAAAAAAAATTACATTAATAATTTTATTTGTATTTATATATAATTCAGCTAGCGCAGAAGAAAACTTAAAAAGTTTTGGAAAATTTAAAGACTGGGAAAGTTTCGTTTTATTAAAGGATGGGAGTAAAGTTTGTTTTGCTCAATCAACACCTATAGTAAGAGCGCCAAAAAAATTAAAAAGAGACCCATCAAGACTATTTGTTAGTTTCAGACCATCTGAAAATATAAAAGATGAAATAAGTGTAACCAATGGTTATGAATTTAAATCTAAAGCACCTGTCTCTGCAAAATCAGGAAAGAAAACCTATGATTTATTTTCAAAAGGTAGATTTGCCTGGGTAGTTGATAGCAACGATGAAAAAAAATTAATTTCAACTATGAAAAAAGCTTCGAGACTTATGATTATTGGAAGTACTGACAAGGGCGCTGAAACTACAGACCATTACTCAATGATGGGTTTTACTAAAGCTTACAATACTACTAAAAAAAGCTGTAAATAAATAAATATAATGAAAGAAAGAAAAAAGATCGTACTTGCCTATTCTGGCGGGCTTGATACCTCGATAATACTTAAATGGCTTCAAGAGAATTACAATGCAGAGGTTATAGCCTATACTGCAGATATTGGGCAAAAAATTAATAAAAAAAAAATTCTTAAAAATGCAAAGAAACTTGGAGTTAAAAAAGTAATTATCGAAAATTTAAAAGATTTATTTGTAAAAGAATATATATACCCAATGATCAGAGGGCACGCAATTTACGAAGGTGTTTATTTGTTAGGTACTTCTATAGCTAGGCCTTTAATTGCAAAAAGGCAGGTAATGATAGCAAAAAAATTTGGAGCTTATGCTGTTGCGCATGGTTCGACAGGCAAAGGAAACGATCAGGTAAGATTTGAACTGGGATACCATTACTTTGGACCTAAAATTAAAGTGATTGCACCTTGGAGATTATGGAAATTAAATTCACGAACGGATTTAATTAAATATGCAAAAAGAAATAGAATACCAATTCCCATGGATAAAAAAGGATCTTCACCATTTTCTGTTGATGATAATTTATTTCATACTTCGACTGAAGGTAAGGTTTTAGAAAATCCTAAAAATGCAGCACCAGAATTCATTTATCAAAGAACAATTTCACCAGAAAAAGCTCCTGATAAAGCTTCGTATGTTTCTATAGGATTTAAAAATGGAGAGCCAATTATAGTAAATGGTAAAAAATTAAGTCCGGGAAACTTGTTGCAAAAATTAAATTTTATTGCAGGAGCAAATGGTATTGGAAGAGTTGATTTAGTGGAAAATAGATTTATAGGAATAAAATCAAGAGGTGTTTATGAGACCCCAGGCGGAACCTTGTTGATGGTTGCCCATAGAGCAATTGAGTCGGTCACTCTAGATAAACAAACTATGCATAAAAAAGATGAAATCATGCCCCAATATTCAAAACTTATTTACAACGGTTATTGGTATTCAAAAGCAAGATTTAAACTTCAGAAAATTGTTGATCTAAAAAAAAATAAGGTAAACGGATCTGTCAAACTTAAGTTATATAAAGGTAACATCACAATAGTTTCAAGACGAACTAAAAGTAGTGCTTACTCAGTAAAAAAAGTATCTTTTGAAGAAAATAAAACTTTTAATAAATCAAATATTGAAAAATTTATTAATTTTCATAAAAGGAAATTACGTTAATTTTCTCTGGTAATTTTATCTACTAATTTCTTAGTTATTGGAGCCATTGTAAATGCTGCAAGAATAGCAACTGGAAATGCAAATACCCAAGCTTTAAAAAATCTTGCTATATACCCATCGTCTATTCCAGTGCCAGCTGCTGTAACAACGGCACACATAATAACACTCATACCGAAAGACATTATTATCATATATAAGTTCTGAGAATATTTTTTTGGAATCATTATAAATTATTTGTAATGGGCTTTCTTAAAACATTCAACAGTATTACTAAGTAAGCACGCAATAGTCATAGGGCCTACTCCACCAGGAACTGGGGTGATTGCTTTTGCTACTTTCGAAACTTCATCAAAATCAACATCCCCTACTATACCTGAATCTGTTTTATTAATTCCAACATCAATAACTATTGCACCTTTTTTTATCCAATCTCCTTTAACTAATTTAGGTATTCCAACTGCAGCAATAATTATGTCTGCTCTAAGACATTCTGCTTTTAGATCTTTTGTTTTCGAATGTGTAATTGTTACTGTGCAATTTTCTTTTAAAAGTAATTGAGTCATTGGTTTTCCGTTCAAGTTAGATCGTCCAATTACTACGGCATGTTTTCCACTTAAATTTTTTTCTGCTTTTTTAAGTAATAAACTGCACCCTAAAGGTGTGCATGGAATACTACTATCATGGCCAGAAGATAGATTGCCAACATTCATGGGATGAAAGCCGTCAACATCTTTTCCATGGTCTATAGTTTCTATAACTTTTCTTTTATCAATGTGTTTCGGAAGAGGTAATTGAACTAATATGCCTGAAACTTTATCATTTTTATTAAGTTCTTTAATTTTATTTAATAGCACTTTTTCTTCTAGATCTGCAGGATATCTGATTACCTCGGAATTAAATCCAACTTCTTTTGCAAATTTTTCTTTGTTTTTAACGTAAATTTTACTCGCTGGATCTTCTCCTACTAAAATTACAGTTAGCCCTGGAACAGCGTTATATGTAGATTTAAGTTCTCCTACACTTTTTTTTAATTCTTCTCTCAGTTCTGCGGCTGTTTTTTTTCCATCAATGATCATTTTAGAATAAACCTGGTGCAAAAATTTCAAAAATAATATTTCTAAGAAACATTAAAAGTAAAATAAGAATTACCGGGGAAATATCTATTGATCCAAACGTTGGAATAAAGCGTCTTATTCGATTTAGAGCAGGATCGGTCATTTTATAAGTTGCATCCAAAACTGAAAACACAAATCTATTTTGTGTATTTAGTATATTAAAAGCAACCAACCAGCTTAGAACAGCATTGATAATTATAATCCATAAATAAATAGTAATAATACTATCTAGCAAAATAAATATTGATTTCATTTTTTCTCCACATAAATAGACTGACTTGGAAAAGCAAAAGAAGCATTATTTTTTTCTACGATTTGTTTAATTTCTATAGCTAACCTCTCTTTAACTGCAAGCCACTCATCCCAATCATCTGTAACCGTAAAACATCTAATGTACATATCAATTGAACTATCAGAAAATTTATCAACCCTAACAGCATTGCCTAGGCTAGTTTTAAAATCTTTGTGACTAGTCACATATTTTTCTATTTCATCTCTAATTTTTTTAAGTTGTTCAACAGTTGTGTTGTATTGCAAAGTAATAACCCAGCTAATTATCCAATTGGTTGTCTCGCTAATATTGATTACAGCATTTTCTGCAAATTGAAAATTTGGAATAATCGCTATTGATTTATCAAATTTTCTTACAACAGTTGATCTAAAACCTATTCTTTCAACAATACCTTCTATAATATCTTCAACTACAATCCAGTCTCCAACTTTAAATCTTTTTTCTACCAGTACTAAAATGCCTGATATTAAATTCTTGAATAAGTCTTGTGCTCCTAATGCTACTGCAACACCAAATAACCCTAGCCCGGCAATTATCGGTCCTATTTTTATTCCCCATAATTCTAGGACTGCGGCAGCACCTAAAATAAAGATAAGTACTTTTAGAGCTTTGACTATCCAGCCAATTAATTCTTTTGTCAAAAGTTTTTCTAATCCACCTAAAAGATAAGTAACAGGTTGAATAAACTGATGAAGCAACCAAAAAATTAAAATTGTAATAAGAGACTTGTTTATATTATCAATGAATGATTGTGAGTCTTGACTAAAATCTAAATAGTAACTAGCTATAAAAAATCCTATCACTATTGGGAAAAAACGGGCAGGACCCTCCATTGCTGCAACAAATGTATCATCTAATTTATTTGAGGTTTTATTTGCTATTTTTTTTAAACGATTAATTATAATTTTACTAATTAATCCTCTAAATAATAAAAATATTAAAAATATACCTAGGCCAATTAATATTTGAAAAATATCTACGCCGAGTATTCCTTTGTTCCATACTTCAACAAACAAACCTGAAAAATTACTAAAAATTTCCATAATCTATTTTATTTTATCTATTAAAAATTCCTCTTCTCCTGGGGTAAAAACAAATACGTTTTTCCATTTTATTTGCTTTAATACTAATAATACTTTCTCGCTTATACACATAAGATTAGATTGAGTCACTACGTTTAAAAGTGAATATTTATTTATCAGATTAAATAAATTTTTTGCACTCTTTGATGAATAAACAAAAAATACATCTGGTACTTTTTTATGCAAAAAATCAACTGTATTCTTGTGAATTTCTTGAACCGGCAAAGTAGTATAATTTGATATTCTATCAACCATAAAACCGGCATTAATAAGATCAACATCTAAATCTTTAGAAATAAATTCACTACTTAGGTATAAAAGTTTTTTTGACTTATTTTCAAATGATTGAATTATTAATTCTACCAATGAATTTACTGTTCCCTCTGAAGTATGAGTATTTATAAAACCTACACGCTTAGCAGTTAGTTCTGTTGCTTTTCCAACGCAGTAGCATTTAATTTTTGCTTCAAATTTTTCCACATTTAAAAATTTAATTGCGTTTGAACTTGTAAAAATTATTCCACCGTAATCTTCTAAATTTATTTTTTTTGTTTTTAACCCCTCAATTTTTATAACAGGTAGATGAGTTACCATGTGCCCCATTTTTTTTAGCCTTTCAATTAAAAATATTGAATCTTCTACAGGTCTTGTAATTACAATATGCAATTTAAATCCTATTGATTTTAAAATTAGAGCCAGCTTTTTTAAGTAGCTCTTTTCCAACTTTATAACCTATTTGCTGAGCTTCTTTAATGTCGCCAGAACTTTCTGCGATAAACTTTTTACTTCCATCATTTGAAAATAATTCGCTTTTTAAAAAAATTTTATTATTTGATAATTTTGCTAAAGCTCCAACTGCTGTATCACAATCTCCATCGATCGCCTCAAGTAAAGCTCGTTCTGCTTGGATACAAATATAAGATTCTTTGTCATTAATCATATTTAGGATACCTAATATTTTTTGATCTATTGCTCTACACTGTAAAGCTATAGCACCTTGACCTACTGCAGGTAACAATTGTTTATCAGAAAAAACTTCTTTAACTTCATTTTCTAAATTAAGCATTTTAAGTCCAGCTAAAGATAAAACTATCGCATCATATTCCTTATTCTTTAATTTATTAATTCTAGTATCAATATTTCCACGCATATAGACAACGTTAATATCTTTTCTTAAAACATTTAATTGAGCTTTTCTTCTAAAAGAACTTGTCCCAATTTTTGATTGAGGTTTTAAATCAAAAAAAGAATTACTAGTATAGCTAAGAAAAGCATCTCTTGGATCATTTCTCTTAACAACAGCATTAACGCAAAGTCCTTTGGTCATTTTGGATGGCAAATCTTTTAATGAGTGTACAGCCAAATCTATTTTTGATTCTAACAATTCATCTTCTATTTGTTTAGAAAAAACACCCTTTCCACCTATGTCTGAAATTTTTTTCTCTTTATGAATATCTCCTGCAGTTTTTATAATTTTTATTTTTACAGATTCGTCATTAAATTTTGGATTAGATTTTATCAATAAATCTTTTACATGGTTCGAATATGCTAGCGATAGCTTACTTCCACGTGACCCGATTATAATATTTTTTCTATCTAACATTATTATTAAAACTTCCTTATGTTATATTATTATTTTATATTTATAGACAGGTAATCAAAGATGGGACAAAAGCTCGCTTTTTTAGGAATAGAGACAAGTTGTGATGAAACTGCAGCATCTATAGTACAAGAAAAAAATGATGGAACTGGAGAGATCTTATCTAATGTTGTCTCTAGTCAAATTGAAGAACATAAAGCATTTGGGGGAGTGGTGCCTGAAGTTGCTGCGAGAGCGCATGTAGAAAAAATTGAATCAATAATTAAAAAAGCAGTAAAAGATAGTAAATTAAAAATTAAAGATATAGATGGAATAGCAGCAACCGCAGGTCCAGGTTTAATAGTTTGCCTGACAGTAGGTTTTAACGCTGGGAAAGCAATAGCTGGGGTTTTGAAAAAACCTTTTGTTGCAGTTAATCATTTGGAGGGACATGCTTTAAGTCCAAAAATTATTCAGAAAATAAAATTTCCTTACTTATTATTATTAATTTCGGGGGGTCATACTCAATTTTTAGAAGTTGGTGGAGTCAACAATTACAAAAGGCTGGGAACAACTATTGATGATGCGCTAGGTGAAGCTTTTGACAAGACAGCAAAACTTATGGGAATAGAATTTCCAGGAGGGCCAAAAGTCGAGGAGTGGGCAAAAAAAGGTGATGAAAATTATTTTAAATTGCCCAAACCTATTTTTAAAAAGGGAGGTTGTAATTTATCTTTTGCAGGACTAAAAACTGCTGTACTAAGAATATCTAAAGAATTAAAAAATGAAAAAGAAAAATATCATTTAGCCGCATCTTTTCAAAAAACTGTTGTGGATATTCTTAATGAAAAAACTAAAGTAGCAATGAAAGAGTTCTTAAAAAATAAAGAAAAAGAAAAAAACACTTTTGTAATTGCGGGGGGTGTAGCAGCAAATTTAAAAATAAGAGAAAATTTAATTAAATTAGCAAAGGAAAAAAATTTTTCTCCTGTTTTTCCACCAGTTAATCTTTGCAGCGATAATGCAGCGATGATTGCTTGGGCAGGTATTGAAAGATATAAAATGAAATTGGTCGATAATTTAGAATTTCCGTCTAAAGCTAGATGGCCACTAGATGCTTCAGCCCCATTTTTAAAAGGCCCGGGACTTAAAATTTAAATGAATAAAAACTTATCGATATTAACTTTGAGTCAAGTTTTTGGATTCACAGCTAACATAATTACAGTTTTTTTAAGTGGAATTGTCGGATCGCAAATAACTACTATTAAATCTTTATCTACATTACCTACATCTTTGTCAGTTCTTGGTACAGCAATGTTTACTATTCTAGCTGCAAAAATCATGGGAAAAATAGGCCGAAAATTAGGTTTTATTTTTGGAGCTTTAGTTAGTTCAGCAACTTGTGTGTTTGCTGTTTTTGCTATAATTGAACAAAACTTTATTTTATTTTGTATCTCACATTTAATTTTAGGTCTAGGAATAGCTTTCGCTCACCAATATCGTTTTGCAGCAGCTGAAAGTGTAGATAAGGAAAAAATACCTAAAGCTATCTCTATTTTAATGCTAGCTGGAATCGTTTCATCCTTTTTAGGAATAACTTTAGCAAATTTTTCAAAAAATCTTATTCCAGATCATTTATATGTCGGTTCTTATATTTTGCTGGCTTTATTTACTTTTATGCCAGCAGTGTTTTTTATTTTTTATAAAAATAATGAAAGTAAAAAAATAGATTTTAATAATGATTACAGTGGTCGCAGATTATCTAAAATAGTTTTTCAACCAAAGTTTTTGCAAGCAATAATTGCTGCAGCATTTGCTTATGCTGTAATGTCATTTTTAATGACTGCCACACCGCTAAGTATGCATGTGATGGAAAAGATGAGTTTGGAAAAAACAGGAATTGTCCTTCAATTTCATCTGGTAGCTATGTTTCTTCCATCATTAATTACAGGACATTTAATTAAAAAGCTTGGGCATAGTAACATAATTTATATAGGAGTATTATTTTATACCATTACAATAGTCTTAAGTTTATTTGAACAAACATTTTCAAATTATATGGCGGCTCTTATTTTCTTGGGGCTAGGATGGAATTTCTTATTTATCTCTGGAACAAGTTTAGTTGTCCTAACTTATAATGATGAAGAAAAATTTAGAGTACAAGGAATTAATGACTTAATTGTTTTCACTACAATGGCGTTAGCAAGTTTGTCTGCAGGTATATTGCTAAGTTTGACTAGTTGGAAAATTATGAACTTGATATGTATACCATTTTTAATTTTAATTATTCTTTCAACTTTTAGAGCTGATAATTTAAATAAAAAATGAAAAAATCCTATTGGTTATTAAAAACTGAGCCTGATGAATGGTCGTGGACTGATCAAATTAGAGAAGGTAGTAAAGGTGCTGAATGGAATGGTGTTAGAAATTTTCAAGCAGCAAAAAATTTAAGAAATATGAAAATGGGTGAAAGGTGTTTTTTTTACCATACAGGAAAACAAAAATGTATTGTTGGCATTGTGCAAGTTACAAAAGAAGCGTTTTTAGACAGTACAGACAAAACAAAAAAATTTGTAGCAATAAAAGTAAGAGCACTTTATCCACTTAAAAGAGAGGTGGGGTTGCAAGAAATCAAAAAAGATAAGGATTTTAGAGATTTTTCTTTAGTTAGACAAAGCAGACTGTCAGTTATGAAGGTTGACTTAAAATACTGGAAAAAAATATGTAAGATAGGTAAAGTTTAACCAAGTAGGTAATTATGGCAAAAAGAAGTAAGAAGAAAAATCTTAAAAAAAAAAGAAAAAAACTTAAGAAGAAAAAAAAAATTTTAAAAAAAAAAATCTCTTCGTCAAACGATCAAATATTTAAAGTTTCTGCTAAATGGTCTAAGAGGGCCTATGCTGATAAAAAATTTTATGAAAAAAAATATAAATTATCAATTAAGGATAATGAGGGATTTTGGAAAAAAGAGGGAAAAAGAATAGATTGGATAAAACCATATACAAAAATAAAAGATGTTAAATACAGCAAAACAGACGTAAAAATTAAATGGTTTTATGACGGAACCCTTAACGCATCAGCAAATTGTATTGATAGACATTTAAAGAAAAATAAAAATAAAACTGCAATAATTTGGGTCGGCGACGATCCAAAAGACTCAAAGCAAATTTCATATAAGGAGCTTCATAAAAATGTTTGTAAAGCTGCAAATGGTCTAAAAGAAATTGGTATTAAAAAAGGAGATAGAGTGACAATCTACCTTACTATGATCCCAGAGTTAGCATATGTGATGTTAGCTTGCGCTAGAATAGGGGCAATACATTCAATAATCTTTGGTGGATTTTCTCCAGACTCAATCGCTGGAAGAATTAATGATTGTCAATCTGATTATATAATTACTGCAGATGAAGGCGTAAGAGGTGGAAAAATCATACCATTAAAAAAAATAGCAGATGAAGCTCTTCAACAGTGCCCTAATGTAAAAAAATGTGTTGTAGTAAAGAGAACAGGAAATGAGGTCAACTGGGTTGACGGAAGAGATATTTCTTATGATGAAATAACAAAAAATGTACCAGACAAATGTGAGCCAGAAGAAATGAATGCGGAAGATCCTTTATTTATACTTTACACTTCAGGATCTACAGGAAAGCCTAAAGGAGTATTACATACGACTGGGGGTTATATGGTTTACGCTTCAATGACACATCAATATATATTTGATTATAAAAAAAACGATATTTACTGGTGCTCGGCTGATATTGGTTGGGTTACAGGTCATAGTTATATTATTTATGGTCCTCTCTCAAATGCTGCAACAACAATAATGTTCGAAGGTATTCCAAATTATCCAAACGTTTCTAGATGGTGGCAAATTATAGATAAGTATAAAGTAAATATTTTTTATACTGCACCTACAGCTTTAAGAGCTTTAATGAAAGAGGGTGCTGGACCAGTAAAGAAAACTAGCAGAAAATCACTTAAGCTTTTAGGTACTGTTGGTGAACCAATAAATCCTGAAGCGTGGCTTTGGTACTATAAAGTTGTTGGAGATTCTAGGTGTCCTATTGTTGATACATGGTGGCAAACAGAAACAGGAGGAATATTAATTTCGCCACAGCCGGGCGCGATTGATTTAAAACCTGGTTCAGCTACTAAACCCTTCTATGGGATAAAACCAGTTATTGTAGATGAAGGGGGAAAAACCTTAAAAGGAGCATGTAGAGGAAGATTGTGCATAGCTCAATCTTGGCCTGGACAAATGCGAACTGTTTATGGAGATCACCAAAGATTTATTGATACTTATTTTTCCCAGTTTGATGGAAAATATTTTACTGGCGACGGATGTAGAAGAGATGAAGATGGATATTATTGGATAACTGGAAGAGTAGATGACGTAATTATAGTATCTGGTCATAATCTTGGCACCGCTGAACTTGAAAGTGCGTTTGTTGCTCACCCAAAAGTTGCTGAAGCTGCTGTAGTTGGTTATCCTCATGATATAAAAGGAAATGGACTTTATTGCTACGTAACTTTAAATGCTGGAGAAAATACTTCAGGTGAGTTGGAAAGAGATTTAAAACTTTGGGTTAGAAAACAGATTGGTCCAATTGCAACACCAGATTTGATACAATTTGCCCCTGGTTTACCTAAAACAAGATCTGGTAAAATTATGAGAAGAATACTTAGAAAAATTGCTGCTAATGAACACGATCAATTAGGTGATACAACGACACTAGCTGATCCAAGCGTGGTTCAAAGTTTAGTGGAAAATAGAAAAAATAAGTAAATAAAAATGAACGGTTTATTAAAAACACTAGTCAAACCTGACTGGGATGATAGTCCAAAAAGATCTGAAATTTTACATGCAGCAAATCTACTTCAGGTCGGAGAATTCCAATTAATACAACTTGCTTATAAAGTTTGGTACAATAAAGAACTGCCAGAAGAAAGGATAAATAAAATTTTCAAAGAATATATGATTTCAGGAATAATTCCGATTTGGGTAACCTATTATGCAAGAGATATAATAAAAATGGACGATGCCAAAGTTCTTGATAGCTTTAACGAAAGATATCACGTTTATGATCATGAATTTGGAAAACATATAGATAATGAAAACCAAAGAAGAAGACGTGGAATATTTTATTCAATGATCATTGGGTTTGTGTTTATAGCAAGTCATTATATGGCTGCTAACTATGTTAGTATAGATGAGCCCGCAGGTTTTTATCCACCATATGTTGAAAGAAAAGTAGTTTATCCTGAGCTTTATAAAAAAGAAAATAAGTAATGTTTGATTTTATTCCACAGGAATATGAAAAAATTGTAAATATTATTTTTTTAGTTATTACAGCTTTAATTGCAAAACATGGGATAACATATAGAAAAGAAGATGGTGAAAGAGATTTTGTAAGATTATTATTTGGATGTATTGCTGCTACTTATTTTTTTTTGGTACTTTTCAAAGATGTTCTCGGACTTATAAGTTTTTAAAGTTTACCAGGTTTGTGCATAACTTGACCTTCGTCTAATTCTTTTATACTCAAAACTCTTTCACTTTCAGGGAGTTGAAGTTGTTCATTTAAATATAAAGCTCTTTCTTTTACAGAAGAAGATTTAAATTTATAATTAAGTATAATTGTTCCAAGGCCAGGACCAGCAACAGCTTCATGATCTATTCCGAGAGCTCTTACATAATCTTTCAATGCCTCCTCATATTTTTTATTTCTATCTTTAATAATACCCCTATTAGCATATGCTGCCGCTAAAGTTCCTATTCCAGTTTTGTCATCTTCTTCAAGATTTTTTTCTAGAAAAACTATTAAATTACTCAACACTAAATCTGCTTCAATATATTTTTTTTGAGAAATAAATACCAACGCCTTACACATCATAGCTCCACGGTGATTGGGAGTTTTTTTTAAAGCTTCATTTGCTGCTTCTAAAGCCTGATTATATTTTTTATCTTTCAAACGAATATCACAAACTTCTGTTTCGTAATCGCCTGGTGGCCTATCCATAAAAGATCTAACAAACCCCCATACTGTAAACATAACAAAAGTTAGTATTGCCATGTATATGACAAATCTTTTAAGAACTTTTACATTTGTATCCATTAATTAAACACCTGAATTACATATAGGTAACTGAAAACAACACACAATAGTAATGAAGTGAATGTTGCCCTTTTTTTAAGTACTTTTTTTTCATCATCAGAAACTGTTGTTTGAGCTTTTTGTTTTTTTCTGACGTACAAAACCCAAATCAATTGACGAACCGGAAAAAACAAAGCCGTGGTTAAAACGGCAACCCATATTGGGTCATGAAATGCGATATAAAAAGATTCAAAATTCATATAAACTTAGTTATATACTTAAAATAACACCCATATAACAATAATTTCAATTAATAGTTGTACATATTTTGATTGATAAATTTGTTGATTTGAACAGCTAATTATGCTGAACTTTACTTATAGTGCTCGGGACTATGGTTCTGAGCATTTTGTGTTTTATAAAACAAGTAAAAAAAACAAAAGGGGGAAACCTTTATGTCAGCAAAAGTAACGTGGCTGATAGTGTTCGTATTACTCTACTGGGCTTATTGCATATACTGGGGAGTAAGAGGTGCACAGATGGCGAAGACAGCATCTGACTACTTCATTTCGGGAAGAAAACTTCCTATGTGGGTATTCGTTCTGGCCGCCACAGCTACATCATTTTCTGGTTGGACCTTTATGGGTCACCCAGGATTAATTTATAGAGACGGTTTTCAGTACGCTTATGCCTCTTTTTATGTCATCACAATTCCTTTTACAGGTGTGATGTTCCTAAAAAGACAATGGATACTTGGAAAACGTTTTGGTTATGTAACTCCAGGAGAAATGCTAGCAGATTACTTCAAAGGTGATATGATTCGTATTTTAACTGTAGTCGTAGCTTTATGCTTTTCGGTTCCATACTTAGGTTTACAATTAGCAGCATCTGGAAAATTGTTTAACGTTTTATCAGATGGATTATGGGGAGTAACAACTGGTACATGGGTACTTGCACTTATTGTTGCCCTTTACGTAGGATTAGGCGGATTAAGAGCCGTAGCTTATGTAGATACACTGCAGTGTATACTTTTATGGTTTGGAATAATCGCGATTGGTTTTATAGCATACGATCTCGTTGGAGGTTGGACTTCACTAAACGAAGGACTAGCTAAAGTTGCTTTGGTAGAAGGCACTAAATGGGGAAGAACTCCAGGTGATAACTACTCAGCTTACTTTGCGATTCCCGGTGTCATACAGTTTACAGCTGGACTAGGAAAAGAAACTCCAGTTGGTGGATTGTGGACAGGAGTGATGGTGTTAACATATATGTTTGCTCTAATGGGCATTCATTCTTCACCAGCATTCTCTATGTGGGCATTCTCTAACAAAGATCCAGAACCATTTGCACCACAACAAGTTTGGGCTTCATCATTTGGAATAGGCTTTGCTCTATTCATATTTACTGCAGCTCAAGGTATGGGGGCACACATATTAGGTGCCGATCCAGTTGTGAATGCAGCAGGAGTAAACATATCGAATGTACTTCCAGAGTCTATTGGTAAGGGTGGTCAAGGAAATCTTGTTCCATACTTTATTAATACGGTTGGAGATGCAGCTCCATGGTTTGTTGGTCTTCTTGCAGTATGTGCACTGGCTGCTATGCAGTCTACAGGTGCAGCATACATGTCAACATGTGGATCAATGTTAACTAGAGATATCTACAAAAAATTCTTCAGACCTAAATTATCTCACGCTGAACAAAAAATGTTTGGACGTATTTGTGTGGTATTAGTAGTTGGGGGAGCTTTATTAGTAGCAACTTTCTCTAGAGACGCATTGGTACTACTTGGTGGATTAGCAGTAGCGTTTGGTTTCCAAATGTGGGTACCATTAGCTGCAGTTTGCTACTTCCCATGGTTGACGAGAGAAGGAGTGTCTTGGGGACTTTTAGCAGGAATTATTGCTGTAATGATGACTGAAAGTATTGGTCAAACATTATTTGGCGACAGTATACCTTGGGGAAGATGGCCTTGGACAATGCACTCAGCATTCTGGGGTATGTTCTTCCAGTTATTGGTATGCTTACCAATTTCTGCAATGACTCAAAACTCAAGAGATCGTGCTCATAGACAAAAATACCATGACTTCTTAGCTGATCACGCTGGTCTTCCAGCAAGCAAGCAGAGTCTTAAACCTGCTGCTTGGATTATAACAATAGCTTGGTTATTCTTCGGAATTGGACCAGGTGCTGTTATTGGAAATGATATCTTTGGATCTCCAAATGATATCAGCACATGGACGTTTGGCATACCTTCAATTTGGGCTTGGCAAATATTATTCTGGATATTAGGTACTGGAATGATGTGGTTCTTAGCTTACAAAATGGAAATGTCGACTATTCCTAAGAAAGCAGTGAGTTCTCTAATAGATGATATTGGAGATACAGCAAGAGGCTAAATATTAAATTTACCTTGCGTAAAATTCAAGAAGGGCGGGAATTCTCGCCCTTCTTTTTTTTTTTGACTTAGTGTTGATATAAAAATATAAATTTTAATATGCGATCTATAAAAATTTCTCCTTCTATCTTATCAGCGGATTTTAGTAGATTAGGTGATGAAATTCAGAATTTAGAAAAGGCACAAGCTGATTTGATTCATATAGACGTAATGGATGGTCATTTCGTTCCTAATTTAACTATTGGACCAGTAGTGATAAAAAAATTAAGAAAATATACTAATCTGCCATTTGATGTTCATTTAATGATTTCGCCAGTTCACAAATACATTAAAAATTATGCTGAGGCTGGTGCTAACATTATTACAATACATCCTGAAGCAACAGAAAATTTAGAAAGTTCAATAAAAGAAATTAAGTCTTATAATAAAAAAGCAGGAGTTTCACTTAATCCCGAAACATCGGTAGATAAAGTTTTGCCAGTGCTACATCTAATTGATCTTGTGTTAATAATGAGTGTTAATCCAGGATTTGGTGGCCAAAAATTCATGGAAAAAACTTTAGAAAAAGTAAAAATATTAAGAAAAGAAATTGATAAAAAAAAACTTAAAGCAGAAATAGAAATAGATGGTGGTATAAATTTTGAAAATGCCAAAAAAGCAAAAGATGCAGGTGTAGATATATTGGTTTCAGGTACAACAATTTTTCAAGAAAATGAGGGAGACTTAAAAAGAAATATTCAACTGTTAAAAACAGGTTAAATAAAATGTATAGGTTTAAAAGTATCAAACTATACTTTTTTTCAATTATAAAATTATTTTTCTTAAGTATAAGAAATTTTTACTTCAAAAGTAAATTTTACAACAAAAAATTAATTGGTGATGTGCCAAGCAGAATTTTTTACAATCCTAGTACCTATTTAAGTGCTTCACTAACTTCAACCAATAAAGATTTCTATAAAGTAGAGAATAGTTCGCCAGAGCTACTGTGGAGAACAAGTATTAAAGAGAAACTAAAATTTGAAAATTTGCATAGTTTTCTCTGGTTAGCAAGACTAGATAGAAAAAATAGTAAAAACATCACTAAACTTATAATTAAAAGTTGGAACAATAATTTTTTTAATTATGAAAGTAATACCTGGGAAATGGAAATTACCGCCAAAAGAGTTATAGCATGGATCTCTAACACTGATATAACTTTAGAGGGATCAGATAAAGTTTATAGAGAAGAATTTTTCTTAAGTTTAATTAAACAATCCAATTTCCTTTTAAAAAATTTAAAAAATTTATTTTATAATCCTACTAAAATTATTTGCTGTGCTGCAATAATATTATCAGGAATAGCTTTTAAAGAAAATGACCTAAACTATAAAATAGGTACCAAAGAATTAGAAAAAATTATAAAAAATTTTTTTGACGAAAATGGATTTCCAAAATCAAGAAATCCCGAAGAAGTTTTCGTTAGTTTAAAATATTTAATTTTAATCAGAGAATGGTTTAAAGAGGCGCAAAAACCAATACCAGATTTTTTAAATGAAATTATTATTAAATGTGGAAATTGCTATGCAATATTGTCAAGTAATAACAATCAATTTCCTTTATTTAACGGCGCAACAGAAATTGATAATAAAAATTACGATCACTTTTTAAAAACATTAAAGTATAAATTTGATAGCAAAAAAAACGTTGTGGGAGATTTAATTTTAATAAAGAAAAAAAAATTTCAATTATCAATGGACTGTGGTAATCCCCCACCAAGTATATTTTCTAAAAATTATCAGGCAGGTTGTTTATCTTTTGAACTTACTGCTAATAAGCAAAAAATAATTTGTAATTCTGGGTATGGAAAGTATCTTTCACCTAAATTAAAATCATTAAGCAGATCTACAGCAGCACATTCAACCTTATACCTTAACGATACTTCATCTTGTACTTTTCAAAAAAATGAATCTATAAACAAAATATATGGAAATTTATTACTCCAAAAACATAAAATTATTAGGAAAGATCTTGTTGAGGATAAAGAATTTTACTACATTTCAGCCTCACATAATGGGTATGAAAAAAGATTTGGATATATTCACCGTAGATCAATAAAAATTTCAAAAAAAGAAGATAAAATTTTTGGTATAGACGAGCTAAAAAAAACAAAAAACAACTCAAATTCTTTAATTTACTTTGTAAGATTTCACATATACCCGGACACTAAAATTGTTAAAACGAAAGCTGGAAACTCGGTAATAATTAGTTTATCAAATGGTGACGGATGGATATTAGAGAGTAAGACTAATAATCTTGAAATCGAAAAAAATATTTATCTTGGTAATAAGAACAAAATTTCAAATAATGAGTCAATTTCAATCTCTGGTAAAATAAATGATGAAACAGTCTCAATAAATTGGGAAATTAAAAAAAGTAATTAAATTATGAAATTAAAAAAAATTAAAAGGGCAATTATATCTGTCGCAAATAAAGAAAATCTAAAATTGATTTTGCCAACTTTAAAAAAATTTAATATTGAAATTATAAGTTCTGGCGGTTCATTTAAAAAAATTAAAAATATGAAATATAAATGTATAGAAGTATCTAACTACACTAAATTTTCTGAAATGCTAGATGGAAGAGTAAAAACCTTACATCCTAAAATTCATGCTGGAATTCTTAATATAAGAAATAATACAAAACATAAAAAAGAGTTAAAAAAAGGAAATATACCGAATATAGATTTAGTTATTGTAGACCTCTATCCTTTTGAAAAAGAAATCCAAAAAAAAAATAGTGAAAAAAAAATCATTGATTATATAGATATTGGAGGAACAGCTTTGATCAGAGCAGCTGCAAAAAACTTCAATGATGTTACTGTAATTTCTGATATTTCAGATTATATAAACCTTAAAAAGGAGCTTGAAATATTTAAAGGCTCAACCTCTTTAAATTTTAGAAAAATTATGTCTGCTAAGGCATTTGGATCTACAGCGTACAATGACTCGGTAATATCTAACTGGTTCAATAATAAATTAAATATAAAATTTCCTGAAAAAAAAACTATATATGGGAAATTAATTGATAATCTTCGTTATGGTGAAAATCCGCACCAGCAAAGTAGCTTATATAAAACAGGATTAAATTTAGGTTTAAAACAGTTGAGCGGAAAAAAGCTCAGCTATAATAATTATAATGATATTTATTCAGCGCTAAATATTTTAAATTCTTTTAAAAAAAATGAAGGTATAGCAATAATTAAGCATGCTACTCCATGTGGTGTGTCTATAGAAAAAAACAGCATTAGATGTTTTCAGAATGCGCTTGCATGCGATCCTATAAGCTCATTTGGAGGTGTTATTGCTGTTAATACTATTATTACAAAAAGTTTAGCATATGAAATAAATAAAATTTTTTTCGAAATAGTAATATCACGAGGTTTTAAAAAAGATGCTTTAAAAATATTAAAAAAGAAAAAAAATATAAGGTTAATAGATTGTAATAAATTAAATTTAATTAATGAACATAATTTTCTTTTTTTAGGAAATGCCTTTTTAGCACAAGATAAGGATAGAGACCTATTTGATAAAAAATTAAAAATAGTAACGAGAAAAAAACCAACATTAAATCAGCTTAAAAGTTTAAAATTTGCATTTAATGTTTGTAAATTTGTAAAATCAAACTCCATTGTTTTAGTAAGTGGAAAATCTACTATAGGTATCGGGGGTGGCCAACCAAGTAGATTAGATAGTTGCAAAATAGCTTCAAAAAAAGCTCTAGAATTCGTCCCCGAAAAAATTCAAAACTCTGTTGCAGCTTCTGACGCATTCTTTCCATTTCCTGATGGCATTGAAGAATTAGCTGAAGCTGGAGTAGAAGCTATTATCCAGCCAGGTGGATCAATAAATGATAAAAAAGTTATAGAAGCAGCAAATAATGCAGGCTTGGTTATGGCTTTTACCAAGATTAGACATTTTTTACATTAGCTATTAAATTTTATTTATTTTAGCTGCTAAAATAAAATCGCTTTCAACAAGACCGTTTATTTTGTGAGTAAAAATTTGAACTTTTGCATAACCCCATCCAAAAATTATATCAGGGTGATGACCTTCTGCTTCAGCAATTTTACCAACTTCATTTACAAATTTTTGGCTTTCTAAAAAATTTTTAAAAGTAAAATTTCTTTCAAGAAAATAAACTTCATTTTCCTTTTTTTTTACATCCCATCCATCAACTTTTTTTAAATATTTGTGTATTTCTGAAATATCAAATGGAGGAATTCCGCCTCGGCAAGGAATACAATTTTTTTCATGTAAATCACTCATTAAATTTATTGTATTTTAACATCAATTTTTAGTCAAATACGCATAATTACACACCAAATGAGTCGTGAGTGTATCGAGAATAACTGAACGTCGAAATTTTTGGAGCGGGAGAAGGGAATTGAACCCTCGACCTAAACGTTGGCAACGTTTCGCTCTACCACTGAGCTACTCCCGCTTTTATAAATTCATTATAAGGTAATGTTTTTTTATAGGCAAGAAATAATTAAAATTTAAATTTATTATTGGCTAAATTAAAAAGAAATTTTTTTGCATAAGGATTTTTACTAATAATTGATAATGTTTGATTTCTAATATTTTGATATGGTTTATTTTTTATAGAAAAACTTTTTTTTAATATATCTAAACCCATTGAATATATAAAATTTCTTGGCTTAGCCTCATTAGAAAATTCTGACAAAATTTCATTACTGCCAATATCTATACCTAGATTAATTTTATTTCTTAGTTTTTTTTCAAGATCCTCAAGATCTCTTATAATCATATTAAACCCTTGCCCAGCAAATGGATGGACTGTATGTAATGCATCTCCAAATAGTAATATTCTATCTTTGTAATAATTTTGACTGATAAATAAATTTAAATCATTAATCTCCAGATTAGAAAAAAACTTTATTTTTTTATAAAAACTTGTTGCACTTAAATAAATTTTTTTTTTAATTAAAAAATTGCGTCTATTTTTATATTTTTCTATAACTTTCTTTTTGACAGACCAAACCACTGAAGTTTCTGTATTGGATATTGGTAGAAAAGCCATGATACCACTATCTAAAAAAATTTGGTGTGCACTATTATTATTTAAAAATTCATGTTTTAAAATAGTAGTAATGGATACCTCTCTATAGCCATGATTAATATTATTAGATGAGGCAATATTTTTTGTTAGATCAGAATTTTTACCAGTACAAAAAATCAATAGATTATATTTAGATTGGTAGTCCTTATTAAATTTTATACTTTTTAAAAAACCAGAAGTTATCATTTTAAAATTTAATTTCTTTTTTTTAATTTTTACTATTTTTTTTCTAATAATATAATCGTTGATATTTTGAATAATTTGGGAATTCCGTGTCATATACAAAATTTTCTTTTTACTACTTTCAAATTCATTTATTTCAAATATTTTATTTAATTTAGAAGTCTTAGAAACTGTATATAATTTCATTTTCGAGCATGGCCAAAATAATTTTTTATCAACACTAAGTATTTTATTTTTTTTTAAAAAATTGACATTATCTTGTGAAATTGCGGTTGTTCTATTATTAATTTTTTTATTAACACTTCCTGCTATTAGATCGATTTTTACATTAAGCCTAGATAGTATTGCAGCTGTCAATAATCCCGTTAAACCGCTGCCAATGATGCAAATTTTTTGCTGTTTCATATTTTAAATCTATTTACAAAATAATTTTAACAATTATTAATAAATGATACAAAGTTAATTATATATTTAAAATTAATATGAAATCTGAAATCTTATCAAAAATTAATAACTTCATTAGGTACAGAATAATTGAATTGGTGGGAATTTTTTTGATATTAAGTAGTTTTTTCCTACTATTGTCGATAATCACCTATTCACCTGGAGATCCCAATTTTATTTATAGACCTGAAAATACTGATATTGAAAATTTAGGAGGATTTTATGGAAGCGTAGTTTCTGATTTTTTCTTTCAATCAATTGGACTTATTTCATTTTTAATAGTTATTAACTTGTTTTTATTTGGTTACAAAACTATTTTATTAAAAAAAAATATAATTAGTAAAGTAAAATCAAATGAGATTCTAAGCCTAAAGCTGTTCTATATATTATTATATATTATTTTTGGGACAACCTTTTTGCATTTGTCTTATAATAATTCTTTTTGGCTTATAGATAATGGTAACGGAGGTTTTGTTGGTCGTATAATTAAGGAAACTATATACAACATAACTCCATTGATTGAAAATATATATGTAGCTTATGGCGCAGCTTTGCTTACTATTACATTTTTTATATTAAGCTTAAGCATGCAAGGAAAAGAAATTTCTAAAATTATTTTTTTTCCTGTTTTATTACTTAAAACTGTAAAAAATATATTTAAGTCAAAAAAAGGGAAAGAAGATATAGTTGTAGATAATATAAATATTCAACCTGAACCAAAAATTTCAGAACAAGATGTCTTAAAAGAAAAACAGCCTATTTTACCTTTTTCAAAGAATAAAGTAACAAAAAATATAACTAATAATTTTCAATTACCTTCTTTATCTTTTTTAGAAAAAAACGCAGATTTAAAAAATAAAAAAAATATTGACTCTTCTGAACTTTCAAAAAATTCTGAATTCTTGGAAAAAATATTACTTGATTTTGGTGTAGAAGGAAAAATAAAAAGAGTTAGCTCAGGTCCTGTAGTTACATTAAATGAATTTGAACCTGCATCAGGAATAAAAGTTTCTAAAATAGTTAATCTAGCAGATGACATAGCGCGAAATACTAGTTCTATCTCCACAAGAGTCGCCACTATACCGGGAAAAAACACCATTGGAATTGAAATTCCAAACACAAAAAGAGAAAATGTATTTCTAAGTGAAATTATTACTGATGAAAAATTTAAAAGAAGAGATGTTAAACTACCAATTGCTCTAGGAAAAAGTATCTCTGGCACAGCTATAGTTGGTGATCTTTTTGCAATGCCACATTTATTAATAGCAGGCACTACAGGATCAGGAAAATCAGTTTGTATTAATACTATAATATTGTCTTTGCTCTATAAATATACTGCTGAAAAATGTAATTTAATTTTGATTGATCCAAAAATGCTAGAGTTATCAGCTTACGAAGGAATTCCTCATTTGCTTTGTCCAGTAATCACTGAAGCAAAAAAAGCTACCGCAGCACTAGGATGGGCTGTTAAAGAGATGGAAAGTAGATACAAATTAATGACGAGTGTTGGAGTGAAAAATATTGATGGATACAATTCTAAGCATAAAAAACATATGCCTTATATAGTAGTAATAGTTGATGAGATGTCTGACTTGATGTTAATAGCAGGAAAAGAAATAGAAAATTATATCCAGAGATTGTCACAAATGGCTAGAGCAGCTGGTATTCATATAATTATGGCAACTCAAAGACCTAGTGTAGATGTAATTACCGGAACAATTAAAGCAAATTTTCCTACAAGAATTTCATTCCAAGTTAGTTCCAAAATCGACAGTAGAACAATCCTTGGGGAGCAAGGCGCCGAACAGTTATTAGGTAAAGGGGATATGTTATTTATGTCTTCGGCAAACAGAATAATTAGAATACACGGCCCATACGTTTCAGAGTCAGAAATTGAGAAAGTTAATAGCTTTTTAAGATCCCAAGGTGAGCCAGATTACATTGAAGAAATTACAATAGTAAAAGATAAAAACACGGATGAAGATGAGAATGAAACAGAAGAAAAGGATGAGCTATATCATAAAGCTGTAGAAATCATTAAAACAGAAGGAAAGGCTTCCACTAGTTTTTTGCAAAGAAAATTACAGATTGGATATAATAGAGCAGCACGAATTATGGAAACAATGGAAAAAAATGGCATTGTAGGACCAGCTAATCACGTAGGAAAAAGAGAAATTTTATAGGATTTCATTGAATAAAAAATTAAACATATTTTTTTTAGTAATATTTTTCTTTTTAGTTTTAGTCAGCAATTCCCAGGCAAATTTACAAGAAGATATTTTTAAAAAATTTGAGTCTACCAAAACTCTTTCTTTTGATTTTATACAAAAAATTGAGAATAAAAAAGAAATAGGAAATTGTTTTATAAAGTACCCTTTACTTATGAAATGTAATTATGATAATTTGAAAAAAAAAATTATAATTTCAAATGGTAAAACTGTAGCTGTAATTAAAAAAAAATATAAAAAAATTTATTATTATCCATTAAAATCAACACCACTTTTTATAATATTAAAAAAGGAAAAAATTTTAAAACTTATAAAAGAAAACAAACCAACTGAAATTACTTCGGAGATTGTTACATTTGAATTTATAGACAAAAAATCTAATAAATTAAAAATACTCTTTGATAAAAAAACATTGGACTTTAAGGGTTGGAAAACTAAAGATTCTTATGCAAATAATGTAAGTTTTATAATTAGTAATTTAAAAATAAATAATCAAATTATAGACGCATTCTTTAAAATTCCAAGAGAAGAGGATCTTTAAGAAACCATTTTACCTATTTTTTCGCCGCCAAAAATATGAAAGTGTAAATGAGGAACTTCTTGACCTCCATTTTCTCCAACATTTACTAAAGATCTATACCCTTTTCCGTTTACTACTTCAGAGACTCCTAATTTTTTAGCAACTATTCCTATTCCTTTTATCAAACCAACAATTTCCTTTTCTGAGCCTTTTGATGAAAAATCGTCTAAATTTACATATTCTCCCTTTGGGATTACCAAAGCATGTACCTTTTTTTGTGGATTTACATCATGAAAAGCTAATACAAATTCATCTTCATAAATTTTTTTACAAGGAATTTCACCTCTAAGAATTTTAGCAAAAATATTATTTTTATCGTATTTCATTTTTGTCTTTTCTTTAACTCATCCATGACATCTTCAATTTTAATACCATTTGCTTCTAAAAGCACCATCAAATGATAGAGAACATCTGCCGATTCATGAACTTTATTTGAATTTTTTTCGATAGCATCAATAAGTTCTGCTATTTCTTCTTTTACCTTTTCAATACTTAACTTTTTATTTTTCAATAATTTTTTTGTGTAAGAATCTTCAGCGGAAGAATCTTTTCGTTGACGAATAGTAGCAATTAATTCTTCTAAAGTTTTAAACATATATTAAATTCTTACAGGAATTCCTTTGGAGTCTAAATATTTTTTTGCATCTTGTATTGAAAATTTACCAAAGTGGAAAATTGATGCTGCCAATACCGCGCTTGCTTTACCGATTTTAAACCCCTCGTGTAAGTGTTCTAAATTACCAACTCCGCCTGACGCAATAACAGGTATTTTAACCAAATTAGAAACCTTTTTTGTAAGATCCAGGTCATATCCTTTTTTTGTTCCATCTCTATCCATTGATGTGAGTAGTATTTCGCCTGCACCTAATGACTCCATTTTAGAAACAAATTTTAAAACATCTTTTCCTGTACCTTTTCTACCACCATGAGTGAAAACTTCCCATTTATTGTTATTTACTTTCTTTGCATCTACAGCAACAACGATACACTGTGATCCAAATTTTTCAGCACCTTCGCTGATTAATTTTTCATTTGTAACTGCTGCAGTATTGATTGAAACTTTATCTGCACCCGCTAGTAGCAATTTTTTAATATCATCTAAACTACGCACCCCTCCTCCTACTGTTAGAGGAACAAAACATTTTTCTGTAGTCTTTTTAACAACTTCTAAAATTGTATTCCTATCCTCATGGGTCGCTGTAATATCCAAAAAACAAATTTCATCAGCACCACCATCATTATATATTTTTGCCTGTTCAGCTGGGTCACCAGCATCAATAAGGTTTACAAAATTTATCCCTTTTACTACTCTACCTTTATTAATATCAAGACATGGGATGATTCTTTTTTTTAACATTTAAATTAGCTCACTAAGTTCTTTAACTTTAATGTTACCATCATAAATTGCTCTTCCTATAATAACACCTTCTATATTCGGAAATTTACTTTTTTTAATACTTATAACATCTGCTAATGAAGAAATACCGCCAGAAATTACTATTGGTATTTTTGTAACCTTGGATAAATTTAAAGTTTCTTTTATATTTGGTCCAAGTTTAGTTCCATCTCGGTCAATATCAGTATAAATTATTCTAGAAACACCAATATTATTTATTTTTTTTACAAAGTCTGAAGCTAAGATAGTTGTTTGCTTTTTCCATCCATTCAAAGCTATGTAACCTTTTCTTGCATCCAAAGATAAAATAATTTTATTTTGAAATTTTTGGCACGCATTTTTCAAAAATTCTATACTTTCTATCGCAGCTGTTCCTAATATAACTTTGTTAGCACCCGCATCTAATAATTTTTTTATATGTTCTAAAGATCTAATCCCGCCGCCAACTTGAATTTTAATTTTGTGTATTAAACTTATTTCTTTAATGATATTTTCGTTTATGGTTCTGTTGTCTAAAGCGCCATCTAAATCAACTATGTGAATGTTATTAAGGCCTAAGGCTAAAAATTCTTTAGCTTGATCAACTGGGGATTTTTCGTATTGAGTAATCTTATTAAAGTCTCCTTTTAAAAGTCTCACACACTTTCCCCCTTTAATGTCGATTGCAGGGAATATTATCATTTTTAACTTATAAGGTTCCTTTTGTTGAAGGAATTCTATTTTTAATTCTTTTGTCGATTTCCAATGCCTGTCTTAAAGAACGAGCAAGGCCTTTGTAACACGACTCGATTATATGATGACTATTATCTCCATAAATATTTTCTACATGCAAAGTAATTCCTGCAGCTTGAGAGAAGGCCTGGAACCATTCTTTAAAAAGTTCAGTATCCATTTCTCCCAATTTTTCTACTTTTAATTTTACTTTCCAAATTAAATAAGGCCTATTTGAAACATCAATAGAAACCCTAGTTAATGTTTCATCCATAGGAATTACTGAATGGGCAAATCTTTTTATTCCTTTTGATGAGCGAATAGCTTTCTTTATGCATTCACCGATAGCTATACCAGTATCCTCAGTGGTGTGATGAAGATCTATGTGCGTATCTCCCTTGGCTTGGATTTTTAAATCAATTAATGAATGTTTCGAAAGTTGTTCTAACATATGGTTTAGAAAACCTATTTTAGTATCTATTTTATATGAGCCTTTACCATCTATATTCGCTTCAACGAGTATATTGGTTTCTTTCGTTTTTCTGTTTATTTTAGCTTTTCTAGGCATATAGCGCCTCTGTAATAACAGGGTATATAAAGATTTCAAGAATATATCAATAAAATGAATTTTTGGCCTTGAAGATATCAAATAAATCTCCACATAACCTATCACTATGAGCAATAATTCAAATTGGCACGGAACGACAATTGTTCTTATTAGAAAGGACAATAATGTTGTTGTTGCTGGGGATGGCCAGGTAAGCCTAGGAAATACAGTTATAAAAAGTACTGCAAAAAAAGTAAGAAAAATTGAAAAAAGAAATGTAATTGCAGGGTTCGCGGGATCAACAGCAGATGCTTTGACTCTTTTTGAAAGGCTAGAAGCTAAATTAGAAAAACATGCTGGGAATCTTACTAGAGCTGCTGTTGAATTAGCAAAAGATTGGAGAACAGATAAATACTTAAGAAGGTTGGAAGCGCTAATGGCAATCGCTGATAAAGAAAAAAGTTTTATAATTTCTGGAACGGGAGATGTGTTGGAGCCTGAAGAAGGTATTATAGGTATAGGCTCAGGTGGGAATTATGCGTTGGCTGCAGCTAAAGTCTTAATGGACTCTAAAATGTCAGCAGAAGATATTGCAAAAAAATCAATTCAAGTTGCGTCGGAAATATGCGTTTTCACAAATAATAATATAACTTTAGAAAAAATATAATTATATGAAACAAAAAACAAATGTAACTTCTTTACCTTCGAGAGATCAAATTAAAGACAAAAATGATAAATCTGTAGTTTCGTCTCTTTCTCCTAGAGAAATAGTTTCTGAACTAGATCGTTATGTTATAGGGCAGAACGCTGCAAAAAGAGCTGTTGCAATAGCACTTAGAAATAGATGGAGAAGACAAGCTTTGAAAGGTGATATGAAAGATGAAGTATTGCCAAAAAATATTTTAATGATAGGACCAACTGGAGTTGGAAAAACAGAAATATCAAGAAGACTTTCTAAATTAGCAGAAGCTCCATTTATAAAAGTTGAGGCTACAAGATTTACTGAAGTTGGGTATGTGGGTAGAGATGTAGAACAAATTATAAGAGATTTACTAGAGATAGCAATAGCTATCGAAAAAGAAAGAATGAGAAAAGAGGTATATGCGAAAGCTCAACAAGCTGCAGAGGAAAGAGTTCTAAATACACTTGTTGGTAATAAAGCTAGTGTAGCAACTAGAGAAAGCTTTAGAAAAAGATTAAGAAGCGGTGATCTCGACAATAATGAAATTGAAATTGAAGTTAATGAAGCACCTAATATGCCAAGTTTTGAAATACCTGGTATGCCAGGAGCAAATGTTGGCATGATTAATATTTCTGAAATGTTGGGAAAAAATATGAAAAAGGGCAAAAAGAAAAAAATGACTGTAAAAGAGTCTCATGAAATTTTAATTGCTGAGGAATCAGATAAAATGATTGAACAAGATACCATTATAAAAACTGCAAAAATTTCAACTGAAAATAATGGAATAGTTTTCTTAGATGAAATAGATAAAGTATCAGCAAGAGGAGATAGAATTGGCGGAGATGTGTCTCGTGAAGGAGTTCAAAGAGATTTACTGCCATTAATAGAAGGCACAACGGTAAGTACTAAACATGGTCCTATAAAAACCGATCACATATTATTTATAGCTTCAGGTGCTTTCCAATTAGCTAAACCATCAGATCTTCTGCCAGAGCTACAGGGTAGATTGCCAATTAGAGTAGAACTTAATGCTTTAACAAGTAATGATTTTAAAAGAATTTTAGAAGAACCTGACAATAGCTTAATTAAACAATATAGGGCTCTTTTAGAAACAGAAAAAGTAACTTTAGAATTTTCAAAAGATGGTATTGAAACTATTGCTAAGCTAGCAACAGAAATTAATTCTAGTATAGAAAATATTGGTGCAAGAAGACTACATACAATTATTGAAAAGGTTTTAGATGAAATCAGTTTTACTGCCACTGACCGAGGTGGTGAAAAAATTATAATTGATAAAGATTATATAGTTAAAAATATAGGAGAGCTTGCAAAAGATACAGATTTATCAAAATTTATTTTGTAAGTATTATTTTTTTTTTAAAAAAACATTTATTGCGCCAGCCCCTCCATCTTCAATAGAAGCAGGCACTATTTTGCTTATTTTAGTAGCTAAATTTTTATCTTTGTAAATATAATCTGGGACAGCATTTTTTAATATACTAAATTTTTCTGAAACGTAGGGATTATCATAAGATTTGGAGTGCAATCCTTTGCCTGTTACAATTAAAATTTTTTTAATACCTTTTTTAAAAGATTTTAATATAAATTTTTCAACTTCTTTATTTGCTTCTGATAAAGACAAACCATGTAAATCAAGTTTTGGTACAATGTTGGACTCATGGCCTTGTTTAGGTAAATCTGATACCTTTACACTGATATCACCCATACTTTTTGTAAAAGCTTCCCAATCTTGTTTATCTTTTAGAGAAGCAATAATTTTTTTTTTCACTATTTATTTGAGGTTTCAACTAAATACCAGGTAGGATCTTGGCTCCACATATTTTTTGAAAACTTCCAAACATCATTTGCAGTCTTAATTGTGTCTGGATTTCCCTCAATTATTTGATTATTTTTATCCTTAACACAAGTAATGATTTCACTAACAAAATTTACTGTAACTTTGTAAATATTTTCTATTTTCTTAAACTCTAATATTTTTGATGACTTAATTCCTATAAAAGTCGTTTCATATTTTAGTTCTTTTTTCTTTCTGTTGTCTATAACTTCAGAAAAACTATTAAATAAGTCTTTACCCAATAAACTTTTTAAAGATTTTTTATCTCCATTAGCAAAAGAAGTAATTATTTGTTCGTAAGCAATGTCTGCACCTTTTAGAAACTGTTTCTTTGCCTCTTCGTCAACATTTCCGGTTCGTATAGCTTCATTATTTTCAATGTCTTTAAGAACCTCTATACCTTTAGGAAAATATCTATTTGTTGGCTTGCCCTGGAATCCAGTCTTTCTACCTAAAATATTTCTCAGACGCAAAACTATAAAACCAGCGAACATGGCTAGTAATATTATATCTATAAATCCAAACTGACTGCTCATACTTTTTTGATTATAATACCTATATGATATAGTATGCAAATAAAAATAAGCTGACAAATGAACGCTGTATTCCTTTTTATAATTGGTATTCCCGCAATTGAAATTTATTTAATGATTAAAGTTGGCGGAGTTATTGGGGCATTAAATACAGTTTTACTGATTTTCTTTACAGCTATTACAGGAGTATTTTTTGCAAGAATTGAGGGTTTGAAGGCAATAGGGTCTGGTTTCAATCAATTAATAAAAAACGAAATACCAATTTATGAATTAATATCTGGCGCAGCTTTGGCATTTGCTGCTTTACTGCTCATAATCCCAGGCTTCTTAACGGATGTAATTGGTTTTTTATTAATAATACCTTTTACAAGAAAAATTTTTATTAATTCTATATCATCAAAATTTAACAAAAAAAAAATGAAAACAAATGTTATTGAAGGTGAATTTGAAGAAACAAAAGAAAAAGAAGAGAAGGATAAACAGTGAGTTATAAAATTGTATCAAAATTTATAAAGGATATTTCATTTGAAATACCGGACGCAGAAACTTTTGTTACAATTGAAAAAGAGATTTCAAAATATACTCTAAATTTTGATATAAAAAGTAAACCCTTTAAAGAAAAAATAGTTGAAGTAAATACTATATTAAAAATTTTACCACCAACTGAAATAAAAAATAAAATGTTGGCAGAAATAAATCTCACTGCCTTAATATCAATTGAAAATCCCTCATTAGATAAACAGGCTTTAGAAAAAATAATTTTAGTTGAGGTTCCTAAAGAAGTATACCCAACGCTTTATGAGGTTTTTGTTTATTTGTTTAATAAAGCTGGTGTGAAAAATATTACGATAGCAAAAGAAGTAGATTTTCAAAAAATGTATAATGAGAAAACAAAATCTTAATTATAAAAATTTTTAGGAAGATTTTTTTTTAAATATTCTTTATGCATTTTTATTTCTTCATTACTTGGTAAAACTATTTTTTTTGGTTTGTTGCTTTTTGTGTTGGAAAAATTGACCGTGGAAATTGTCATATTTTTAAAATCTAGTTTAGGTTCCTTTTGATCAACTAAATTTATATAAACCTCTCGCAAAAGTTTACAATCTAATAGCGCGTTATGTTTTTCTCTTCTTGAATTATCAACATTAAATCTTTTGCAAAGAGCATCTAAAGAATTTTGAGAGCCAGGAAATTTTTGACGCGCTATTTCTAATGTATCAATTACAACACTCTTGCTTATTTCATTTTCATTTATTAGTTTTAATTCATAATTCAAAAAAGATAAATCAAACGGAGCATTGTGAATTATTAATTTTTTATTTTTAATAAAATCTAAAAAACTTTTCGCTATTTCTTTAAAAGTTTTTTTGCTTGACAGAAATTCTTCTGTATAGCCATGTACTTTGAAAGCGTCATCTGAAATTTTTCTTTCAGGATTTATATATTCATGAAAAACTTTATTCGTTGGAATTTGATTATTTAATTCAATACATCCAATTTCAACAATTCTGTGTTTTTCCTTTGTTGATAATCCCGTAGTTTCAGTATCGAGTATTACTTCGAGCATTTAATTTAATTTTTTGCAAAACTCTTTTAACATGTTTTCTGGTTGTATCGTGCTTAAAATTATTTCTAATTATAAAGTCACATTTACTTATTTTTTTATCCACAGAAAATTGAGATTTTCTTAATTTTTTTAAAATTTTAGAATTAAAATTGGGTCTTTTTTTTAGTTTTTTGCTTATTAGTTTTCTATTGGCGCTAACATACACCAAAATATCACCTTTTTTATTAATTTTATTTTCAATTAGGAGAGGAATATCCAGCACTACAAAAAAAAAATTTTTATTTTTTCTAAGAAATTTTTTCATTTTTAAACGAATTTCTGGATGTATAATCTTATTAATTTTTTTAAGATTTTTTTTATTTTTTAAAATGGCTTTGGTAAGCTCTGTTTTTTTTATAGGAAATGAAGATATGTAATCGGGTAGAATTTTTTTTATTTTATAATAGCATTTCCTGCTTTTCTTATATAATTTTCTAACTTCTAAATCAGCATCAAAGACTGGATAACCAAATTGTCTTGCAACAAAACTTTTGCCTGAACCGATATCTCCAACAACCGCAATTCTAATCATATGCCTTAAAATTTAGTGCCAAGAAATTGTAAATCATCACTTTGGTCTCCTAGTAGTTTAACCGCTTCATTATCAATTTTTGGTAAAATATTATGCCAAATTTTAAATGCTAATTGAGCCTGACATATGAACATTATTTTACCGTTTGTAATCTCATTTCCTAATTCTTTTCCTTTTAAAAGAAAATTTGTTTTGCTGGGATTATAAATAACATCATAAAATAGTTTTTTTTTACCAAAAAATTTTGGCTTATGTTTTTTATAATCTAATTGTATTTTATCATCATTTTTTAATCCTAAGCTTGTTGCATTAATAATTATGTCAAAATCAGGACTCTCTCCCCAGTCCAAAGTTTCTAAACCTAGAGATGTTTTATAATTACTTTCTAAATCCTGAGCTTTTTTCTTCGTTCTATTGCTGATATAAACCTTGGCTACTCCTAATTTTTCTAAAGCCTTAAGTATGGAAGGAACAACCCCTCCTGCTCCCAAAATAAATATTTTTTTATTTTTTATATTATAATTTAAATATTCCAAGCTTTGAGCAAAGCCCTCAACATCAGTGTTATCGCCGATAACTTTATTATCTTTTTTAAAGATAGTATTTACTGATTCAGTCTCTTTGGCCAGCGGGGTTAGTTCATCAAGAAAAGAAATTACTGTTTTTTTGAATGGTGTAGTTACATTAATCCCATCTATTTTTCCTGTTTTAATTTCCGAAATTATTTCCTTAATTTCATTTTCTTTTAATTTTTTTTTATCATAAATAGCATTTATATTATTCTTTTTTATCCAATGATTATGTAATTTGGGGGACAAAGAATGTTCTATTGGATTTCCTATAACTAAAAATTTTTTCATAAATTTAATGCAGTTTTTTTAACGTCCTCTAAATATTTTTCTCTTTTTTTATCAGTAACAAATGGTACTGCAAAATATCTTCTATAATTTATATTATAAATTCCACAAATATGAAAAACACCACGTTTTAATCTTCTAATAGGTAAATTTAAAAAAAAGGTAGTTATTGCAAGTCTTGGAGAACCATAAGTACAAAATATTATTGCTTTTTTATTTTTCAATTTACCAAGAGGATATCCATAATTGCCTACCAGCTTTTTAAAAGTAAAAGCCCAAGGTGGCGCCAACACTTTATCGATCCAGCCTTCCACGATTGCGGGCATTCTAAAATTCCAAATTGGTGCTACTAATGCAATTATATCGCAATTTTCAATTCTTTTACGGTGATCTAAAACTATTTCATCGGGTTCTTCGCCAGCAAATACTGGGTTAAATTTTTCTTTATAAAGATCTACACAGTCAACGGTGTGTCCAATTCCCTCTGCGGTTTGAATAAAAGTATTTTTTATTGCAGCATTGAAAGACTTGTCCTCGTAGTGACCATAAATCATAAAAATTTTTTTCATTTTAAATTTTTTAAATACTCCTTTATCTGTTTTACTGGCAATCCCATAATAGTATTTTCGTCTCCCTCGATTTTAGAAAATAAAGATCTTCCATCTGATTCTATTTGATAAACTCCATATGCAAATAATTCTTTGTCCTTTATCTTTTTTAAATATAATTTAATTTCGTCCAAATTAAGTTGCTTCATTATTAAATTGGAGGAGTCAGTAAAATTCCAAATCATTGAGCCATTTTTTGATATACAGACAGAACTTATTAATTGGTGCTTTTGGCCATTTAATTTTTTAAGAATATTTAATGCTTCTTCTCTAGTTTTGGGCTTAGAAATTAATTCGCCATTTAAATCAATAACACTATCGGCTCCTAATACTATTTTTTCAGGTAATTTATTACTAATTTTGGTGGACTTTAATTCAGCAAGGTTTTTAGAAATTGTAAGTGGACTACACTTTTCTTTAAGCAGTGATTTTTTTACCTCATCCTCGTCAACATTAGGAGCGAAAACTTCACAATCAATATCATTTTTTTCCAGAATTTCTTTTCTAACCCCGCTACTTGATGCGAGGATAATTTTTATTTTCATTTAGTTTTCATTATATCAGAAATCTTTATAATCGCAGCAGCAGTTTCTTCAACAGATTTTCTTGTAACATCTATTATTGGCCAATTATTTTTTCTAAATAAATTTTTAGAATTTTCTAATTCAATTTTAATTTTGCTTTCATTTGTATATGTAACTGGTCGATCTTCATGCATCGATTGAATTCTATTTTTTCTAACATCAGAAAGTCTAGCTGGATCACAAATCAAACCAACTGTACAAGTTTTTTTTGAGCTATTAATTACTTCTTTAGGTAGATTTTTTCCTGGAATAATAGGGATATTGGCAGTTCTATAACCTCTGTTGGCTAAGTATATTGATGTTGGGGTTTTACTAGTTCGACTTACTCCAACAAGTATAATGTCAGACTTATCCAAATCTTTTATAATCTTTCCATCGTCGTGTGACATTGTAAATTGTACGGCTTCAATACGATTATAATATTCTTCATCAAGTGCGTGCTGCCCGCTGGGTTTGTGGCTTGCTCTTTGTTTTAGTAGTTTTGCAAAATCTGAAATTAAATTTCCCAAAACTTCAAAACATGGAATTTTATTATTTTTACACCCTGTCTCCAAATATTTGGCGAGAGGTTCGTCTACTATTGTATATAAAATAATAATATTTTTTTCTTTTTTACATTTTTCAATAATTTTATCTATTTGATTTTCTGTTCTTGTAAATGAGTAATGTATAGTACTACACTCAAAATTAGAAAATTGAGCTTTGATTGCTAAAAATATTCTATCTAATGTCTCTCCAGTTGAATCTGAAACTTGATAAACTTGGTAAATCTTATTCATAAAGCTGTTAATAAATTCTTAGTAAAGCTCCATATACATAATTTTTTTATTATTTTTAAATATATTAAATAATCCAAACAACAAATTAACAAAGTTATATACGTTAATAAAATATAAACAAATTGTTATAATTTATACAAAAAGTAGCATTTTTAATAAAATCAATAAGTTATAATGTATTTTAATAACAAACTGGAATAATAAACTGTATACAACTAATAAATAACATTATTAACAAACTATATTACTAATACTATTAAATATTAATTATATATGTATGGAAGCTAAACTTTATAAATGTATTAAGGACGGAAAGACTGATTATACACCTATCTGGTTTATGAGACAGGCTGGAAGATATCTTCCTGAGTTTATGGAAATAAGAAAAAAAAATCCAGATTTCATTAAATTGTGTTTAAACGATAGATTGTCAGCCGAAATATCTCTTCAACCTATAAGAAGATTTGATTTAGATGCTGTTATAATATTTTCTGATATTTTGATGATCCCCTATGGTCTCGGACAAAAAGTTGAATTTAAAAAAGGAATTGGACCTATTCTAGGAGATTTAAATTTTAATGTTATTCTTAATACAAAAACAAAAGATTTTATTGAAAAATTATCTCCAATTTATAAAGCAATAACAATAGTTAAAAAAAACCTTAAAAACAAAAATCTTATTGGTTTTGCTGGAGCGCCCTGGACACTTTTATTGTACATGTTAAATAAACAATCTCCAAAAAATAATTTTGATATAAACAAAATAATAAAAAGTAAGAGTTTAATGAGAGATTTAATTTTAAAATTAGAAGATATTATTTTTCTGCACACAAAAGAACAAGTTAATGCCGGAGCAGATGTTATTCAAATATTCGATTCTTGGGCTGGACTATTGCCAAAAGATAAGCTTTCTGAATATTGCTATATTCCCACTTCCAAAATAGTAAAAAATATAAAATCATTAGAAGTCCCTGTAATTTGTTTTCCGAGAGGAATAGGTGATAATTATTCTGATTTTTGTTCAGCAGTTAAACCAAGCTGTATTAGTATAGATTATGAAATTGATCCAAAACAGATAAAAGAAAAGCTACATGGAACACCAATACAAGGAGGATTAGATCCAAAAATATTATTAGGACCAAAAGAAGAGATTAAAAAAAATGTTGAAAAATATCTTGATGCATTCAAAGATTACCCTTACATTTTTAATTTAGGACACGGTGTATTGCCAGAAACTAAACCAGAGACAATCGAATATATAATTCAGATAGTAAGAAATAAAAAATAAAATGAGAAAAGCGGTTATTCTATTTAATTTAGGAGGGCCAGATAAATTAGAAAGCGTTGAGCCATTTCTTTTTAATTTATTTAACGATCCTGCGATAATAAGCATACCATCAATTATAAGATATCCTTTGGCAAAATTTATTTCAAAAAAAAGAGCCCCGATAGCCAAAAATATTTATAGGGAAATTGGAAACAAATCTCCAATACTTGAACTTACCCAAAACCAAGCAAAAAGTTTAGAAAATAGTTTATTAAGAAAGGGAGAATATAAATGTTTTATTATTATGCGCTGCTGGCACCCACGTGCCACAGAAGTAATAAAGAAGGTCAAAGAATATAATCCAAATGAAATAATTCTTTTACCTCTTTATCCTCAATTCTCTGCCTCTACTTCAGGTTCATCTATTAAAGAATGGAATGATTTGTGTAAAAAAGAAAATTTGAATATAGAAACAAAAACTATTTGTTGTTACCCAACAGAAAATAACTTTTTAGAGTCACACGCCGAACTTATAAAAAAAACAATAAACAATTTAGATAAAAATTTTAAGTTGCTCTTCTCTGCCCACGGTTTGCCAGAAAATAAAATAAAAAAAGGCGATCCTTATCAATGGCAAGTAGAGCAGACTGTTCAAGGGATAATGTCCAAATTAAAAGATAGAAACTTGGATTATACAATAAGTTACCAAAGTCGCGTAGGACCCCTAAAATGGATAGGGCCATCCACTGATGAAGTAATTATTAAATATTCCAAAGAAAAAAAAGGCATCGTTATAGTCCCTGTGGCTTTTGTGTCAGAACATTCTGAAACCTTAGTAGAGTTAGATATTGAATATAAAAAATTAGCAGAAAAAAATGGTTGCAGTTTTTACAAAAGAGTACCAGCACTAGGGATTGAGGAAAATTTTATTAATGGTCTAACAAAACTAGTTTTACAAAAAGAGACAAGAGGAAATTTTGTTTCATCCGTGATGTGTCCTGATAAATATAAAAAATGCCCATGCTTAGCAACAAAGAGCTAAAAGATTATAAAGATAATGGATTTATAGCCCCTATAGATGTTTTGTCTTTAGAAGAAGCGGAGGAAATAAAAAAAGAAATCGAAAATATTGAAAAAAAATGGCCAGATCAATTAGTTGGGCTGGGCAGAAATAATGTTCATTACATATCGCCTATCTTCGATCAAGTTTGTCATAATTCAAAAATTTTAGACGCTGTAGAAAGTATTATTGGCAAAGATATTTTAGTTGGTGGCACCACGTTATTTATAAAAGACCCAGATAAAAAAGGTTTTGTAAGTTGGCATCAGGATGCAAAATATATTGGTTTTGAACCTTATAATTGGGTAACCGCATGGTTAGCCATTACAGATGCTAATGAAGAAAATGGTTGTATGAGAATGTGGTCGGGATCTCATAAAGAAAAAATTAAAGATCATAAAGATACATATGATCAAAATAATTTATTAACACGCGGTCAAACTGTTCAAAATGTTCCAATTGAAAAAACTAAACTTAACATACTTAAAGCTGGTCAATTATCCCTTCACCATCCAATGATTGTTCATGGATCCGGGCCGAATAAAAGCAATCAAAGAAGAATTGGATTTGTTATACAAAGCTATATAGGAACCAATGTTGATCAAGTATTAGGCAAGGTCTTTGTGCAACAAGCAAGAGGAAAAGATACATTTAGATACCACGAACATGCAAAAAGGCCTGTTGAATTAATGAGTAAAAAAGACATAGAATTAAAAAATAAAGCAAACGAGGAATTGTCAAAAATCTTTTATAAAGATGCTAAAAAAATAGGAAAATTTTAAATGAAAAAACTTTTAGGGATCGTGGTTCTGGGTTTGTTGTTAGCTTCAAGCAATCTATTTGCTGAGAGTTCTAAACTAAATAAGTTTAATCAGTGGCTTTTTGAAAATGGATATCATCAATATGTAAACTTGGAACAAAACCCAGTATGCAAAGAAGAACCAAAATATAGTCAAGCTTGGTATTTACAAAATTGTGATAAATTTCAAGGATCTAACAATCTAAATATCAAAATAAAAAATAAAGAATTATCAGGTACTAATATTGCCTATCATTCAAACCCAAATAGAGACTCGCTGATTTATTATTTATGGAAATACTCGTATAGAGACAGAAGTTCACATTTAAAAGAGTTTAAACCTACAAATAATTCATACGATTTTAAATTTAACTTAATTGAAGATAAATTTTTAAAAAAGCAAATGAAAACTAAAGGCATCTTAAGCTATTTATATTACCAAGATGGCGAAGTATTGATTGATGAATTTTCTCCGAAAGAAAGACTGGGAGAGTTTTTAAATAATGAGACAAAATTTTACTCAATGTCAATGGGTAAGTCAGTAACTTCTTATTTATTAGGTCATGCCATATGTGATGGCTACATTGATGGAGTTGATGCAAGAGTAAACGACTGGCCTGTAATAAAAGATTCACTTTATCATGATCAAAAATTAATTAATTTTTTAAATATGAATACTGGTGATCAAAAATACATTGATGAATTTGAAGATGGTACGAGTGCATTAGGTGCATATGAAGATAGAGATATTGAATCAACTATGCGTTTACACTTTAGAAACAAAAATACAAAAAAATCTAAGGATATATACAATTACAATGGATTTGTTACTCAGTTAATTTTGAACTATATGAAATTTAAAATCGGTGAAGATTATGACAAATTTTATAGCAAAGTTTTCAATGGTAAAGTAAAGATCAAAAATAGCATTCGTTATGGTTTTACTAGTCTTCAAGAAAAAAATGGAAATGGACATCCCAACATAATGGCAACTAGATTTGACTATCTTAGAATAGCAAAAGCTATAATGGATGATTATCAGAATGATACTTGTGTTGGAAAATATTTAAAAGAAATTTATAAAAGAAGAATACCAAAATTAAATCAAGAAAATAACGAGCCTGCATTTAATCGTACAAAATCATATGGGGGTCAATTTCATATGGATTTTCCAGGATTAAAAGACAAAATTATATTTGGTATGGGTGGCTATGGTGGGAATGTTATTTTAATTGATGTGGAAAATTCAAGAATACTGGTTCTAAATTCACTTCATTATAATAATAAAAAATATAAATATAATCACAAAAAACTAATATTAGATCCATTTAAAAAAGGTAAATGAAAAAACTTTTTATAATTGCAAGTTTTATTTTTTTATCATCTAGCTTTGCTTTTTCTGAAGATTGGAAAATTAAAAATAAATGGAAAGTTTCCTGTGGAATAGCCGATAAAGAATCTCTAGTTGTAAATGGCAAACCAAAAAAAAGTTACAATAAAAAAGAGTTTAAATTAGAAAGTGTTGTATTTAAGCTTGATAAAGGAGATGTTGGAAGCTGTCCTGCGGACAAAAAATCAGGTACTCACGGTGGTTATCCTTATGCAGGTCGACAAGAAATTACTCACAAATTACCTATAGGCCACACCATATTTGAAACAGATATATTTGTTGAAGGGGCGCCACAACATCGTTCTACAGTTTTCCAAATTCATGATGGAAGAAATAAAGGCGCACCACCATCTTGGATAGGCGTAGGAATGGATTGGAAAATAAAATATAAATTTCCAAAAGGAGAATGTTCACCAGAAAACTGTAAAGAATTTAAAAAATCTTTTTTAAAACCTGGGAAAAAATATAGATTTAAAGCAGATATCAACTACCAAAGAAAAGCAAAAAATCTATCCGTTAAATACTATTTGAATGATGAGTTAATTGCGCAGCATTTAAATGTGCCTTTGTCAAAAAAGAAAACGGATGGTCCGTATGGCCCCAGCAAGCCCTATATAAAAATAGGAATTTATAGAATTGGAGAGACGGGAACTACTAGTTTTGCTTATAATAATTTAATTATAAAAAATAAGAAAAAATGAAAAAAATTTTAATAATTTTTGTTTTAGGTTTACTATTTTGCAGCAATGGTTTTGCTGATGTTAAAGATGTTAAAAATGTTCTTAAAAAAATAAAATACAATGAAGATATATCAACAGGGTTTAAAAAATTTAGAGATTCAGGGGAAGATGGAAAAACTAATAATTGGCGAGTTACGCCTTCGGCAATGCTTAAATCTAAACCAGGACCTGGTAAACATGTTTTACAAATAGTTAAAAAATCTGATGGTCATCCTGTTAGACTTGGAAAAGAGTCAATTAGAATTGAGGTTAGAAATGGAGATGCATGGGGTTGGGATGTAAAAAATGATAGGGAAAGAGTTGAGTTAATTATTTGTTGTGCAAGTAAAACAACATGGAATGCATGGTCAATATATTATCCTAATGACTTTAACGTTATATTCCCAGTAAAAGCTGCTATGGGACAATTTCATAATGATGGTGATAATCCACCGCAATTTATGTTTCAAAATCAAGGAAGTCCGCGAGGAAAAGAAGGAGGAGGATATTGGATAGAAACCGATGAATCAATAGGAGGTGATAATATACCTATTAAACTCTTGGATAAAAATGAAGTACTTGGAACATGGAATGATATTTTAGTTAATGCTAAGTGGACACATAATGAAGATGGTTTTTTTAAAGTTTGGATTAACGGAAAACTTTCATATTATTATAAAGGAATGACCCAAATCAAAGGTGATCGTATTGAACATCATCTTGGTATTTATAGATCTTACCTATCAAGACGACCTGGTCCAGAACCTACGCAAATAGTATATTACGACGAAATGCGTTATGCGAAATCTTGCAAAAAACTTAAATTAGAAAATCTAGGTTATTCTTGTGAGAAATTAGAAAATCAAACAGCAAAAAAAATTGATACTCCTGAAGAATTTTCTAACAATTTTATAGCAGTTATAAAAAGTAAAGATGATACAAGCTATATGGTTAAAGTCATTGGCGCATCAAAGAAACTTGCAGAGAAAAAAGGCCTTAAGAAATGCAAGGAAACTGGAAATACAGTGTGCTATGTTCATTATTCAGGACTAAAACCAGAGTATTAAAATGAATACATATTTATTATTTAAATCAATTCATCTAATAGCCGTGATTTCTTGGATGGCGGGGCTTTTGTATTTACCTAGAATATTTGTTTATCATAGCGAGGCCATTAGAGATAATAAATCTGAAGATATGATGTCTACCTTTAAGGTTATGGAAAGAAGACTTTTCATTTATATTATGAATCCTGCGATGATCATATCTTGGATATTTGGAATGTTGTTAATTCATACGATTGGTATGGATAATTTTGGTTCTCTCTGGCTTCAGTTAAAATTCATTTTTGTGATTATATTAACCATTTACCATTTCTTTTTGTTTCAATGTCTAAGAAAATTTGCTGAAAATAATAGCTCCTATTCACCCAAATTTTATAGAATTATCAACGAAATACCTACTGTTTTGCTAATAGCTATCGTGCTTGTTGTAGTATTTAAACCATTATGAGACTTGTAATTTTATAAAAAGGCATTATATTTATAACACGTTTTCCATTAATAAAAATCCCACATATGAATTTAGAAGAATTAAAAAAGAAGACACCCGCGGAGCTTATAACCCAAGCTGAAAAGCTTGAGATAGAGAACCCTAGTACACTAAGAAAACAGGAAATTCTTTTTGCTATATTAAAAAAACTTGCTCAAAAAAATGAACAAATTACTGGCGGCGGAGTTTTAGACGTATTGCAAGATGGATTTGGTTTTTTGAGAGCTATAGAATCTAATTATTTACCTGGCCCTGACGATATTTATGTTAGTCCAAGTCAAATAAGAAGATTTGGTTTAAGAACAGGAGATTCCGTTGAAGGTGAGATTAGAGCTCCTAAAGATGGTGAAAGATATTTTGCTTTACTTAAAGTTGATAAAATTAATTTTGACAATCCAGAAAAAGCAAGAAACAAAATTGCTTTTGACAATTTAACCCCTCTTTATCCAGACAAACAGTTAAAAATGGAAATTGAAAAAGTAAAAACTGAAAAAAAACCCGATCTAACTGCAAGATTAATCGATTTAGTAAGTCCCATCGGTAAAGGACAAAGATCCTTAATAATTTCTCCTCCTAAAGCTGGTAAAACTATAATTTTACAAAATATTGCGCATTCGTTGGCTGAAAATCATCCTGAGTGTTATCTTATGGTCTTATTAATAGATGAAAGACCTGAAGAAGTTACAGACATGCAAAGGTCTGTCAAAGGCGAAGTTATAAGCTCAACTTTTGATGAACCGGCTTCTAGGCACGTTGCTGTTGCTGAAATGGTCATTGAGAAAGCAAAAAGATTAACAGAGCATAAAAAAGATGTAGTAATTTTGTTAGATTCTATAACCCGTCTTGGCCGTGCCTATAATGCTGTTGTGCCAAGCTCAGGTAAAGTTTTAACTGGTGGTGTTGATGCTAATGCACTTCAAAGACCTAAAAGATTTTTTGGTGCGGCAAGAAATATAGAACAAGGAGGATCTTTAACCATTATATCAACCGCATTAGTAGATACTGGAAGTAGAATGGATGAAGTAATTTTTGAAGAATTTAAAGGTACAGGTAATAGTGAGCTAATTTTAGATAGAAAAATTTCTGATAAAAGAATTTTTCCTGCAATAGATATCACAAGATCAGGAACAAGAAGAGAAGAGCTCTTATTTAAAAATGACGATTTGCTTAAAATGAACGTTTTAAGAAAAATATTAAGTTCTATGGGAACAATGGATGCTATAGAATTTCTTTTATCAAAATTAAAAAATACAAAAAATAATGCTGATTTTTTTATTTCAATGAATAAACCAGCAAAATAATAATCAAATACCTAAAATTTCTTTTTTAAATTTCGAGTAAAGAATACTTGAATATTCATTCATCTGATTCATATTTAATTTAGCGTCTTTATCAAATTTTTCTAGTGCGTTGTTACCAAGCTCTTTTTCTAAAGCCGTTTTATATTCGGGCACACAACCCCATTCGTGAACTGTAGTATTTTTAACTTCGATATGAAATTGAATACCATAAGCATGATTTTTATATTTGAAAATTTGATATTTAGTATTTGGAGAAGAGGCTAAAAGTGTTACATCTTTATTATTTTCAAGATTAACAACCTCATAAGAGTGCCATTGCAGAGCTTTTATTTTCTCAGGAAATGTTGAGAAAATAATATCATTTTCTTTTTTTTTTAAAAAATTTATTTCTAACATTCCAATTTCAGATTTTTTTGATTTAATAACTTTTCCTCCAATTACCTCACCTAAAAGTTGGCAGCCTAGGCAAAAACCTAAAAAAGGTTTTTTTAAGTCAATTACAAATTCCTTTATTTTTTTTTTCTCTTCTACAAGCCATGGATATTTTTTTTCCATCCAAGTGTCCATGGGGCCTCCCATACAGAACATTCCATCAAATTTATTTAAATCTTTAGGAATTTTTTCATTTTTGTCTAATTCTATAGTTGTTAAATTGAAGCCATCTTTAATCATTAGATCTTTTATGTACCCAGGATCTTCCACTTTTATGTGTTGTAAGACAATTATCTCCATAAAGTTTCCATCTTTAATAACTCTTTTTTTAACTTTAAACCACCCGATGAGGAAAACCCACCTAATGAACCGTCTGATCTAATAACTCTATGACATGGTACTAATAAAAGTAAATTATTTTGACCGCATATTTTACCAACATAACGTGGTGATAAATTATGTTTTTTTGCTATTTCACCGTAGCTTTTGGTTTTGCCAATCTTAATTTTTTTTAATTCTCTCCATACCTTTTTTTGAATTTTGTTACCTTTTAAAATATAAGGTGCTTTAATTTTTTTGGTTTCAAGATTTGAAAATTTTTGTAAATTTCTTAAAAGTTTAACCAAAACTTTACTATTTGTTTGCTTTTTCTCTTTCCCAAACTTTATTTTGAATATTTTACCCTCACTTTCAAAGGCAGTAATCCAGCCAAATTTGGTTTTTATAGATTTTTTTTTTATCATTTTTTAATTAATTATATCAGGTTATGATAGAAAGAAAAAAATGAACAAACAAGATCTAGAAATTAAGCAAATTATTACTTTGGCCTATGAAAATCATAGGAAAAATAATTTACGACTTGCAGAAAGCCTTTATAAAAAAATATTGAAAATAGATACTAAATATTTTGATGCAATTTTTTTGTTAGGAACTTTACTTCTACAAAAAAAAAATTATGAAGAATCTATTAAACTTTTTCATCAAGCTTTAGAAATCAGACCTAACGATGCTAATACTAACAATAATTTAGGCCATGCTTATGTGCAAACTGCGGAAGCGCAAAAAGCTAAATTATTATTTAAAAAAGCAATCGAGATCCAGCCTGAACACGCAGATGCTTATTATAATTTAGCGAATGTACACAAACACTTTGGTGAATTTATAGAAGCTGAAAAATACTATAAACAATCAATTGCGGTTAAGCCTAATAACCCAAAAGCTCATAACAATCTGGGAAATATTTTAAAAGAACTGGGTAAATTTGATGAAGCTATTTCCTCTTATAATAAAGCAATAGAAATTCAATTTAATCATGCCAACGCCTATCATAATCTTGGGCATACTTATAAGCAGTTAGGTAAATTTGAAGATGCTAAGAAATATTACAAAATTTCGTTACAACATAATCCCACAAATTTAGAAACATTTTCAGTTCTTTCGGATCTAAACAAAGAAGTAATAAGTGTTGATACAGTTAATAAAGTTAAAAAAATTATGGAAATCAAAAATATTTCAAAAAAAGACATAGCATATGGAAATTTTGTATTAGCAAAGCACGAATTTCAACAAGGCAATTTTGAAAAGGAATTAGAATTTTTACAAAAAGGGCATTCTAATTATTTTAGTTATAAAAATAAACTTTTCCAAAAAGGGTTAAATTACTGGCTGAAAGAAGTCCCCGAAAATAATGAGCTATTAAATTTAGGTAAAAATAATAAAACTTTAAAAAATGAAAAAATAAAACCAATATTTATAGTTGGCGTCCCTAGATGTGGTTCAACAATGATAGAAAAAGTTTTAGCTTCAGGACCTAAAAAAATTCCAATTGGTGAAGAGACAGCCATTATAAGTTTTGAAGTTGGAGAGCATATCAGCCAAAAAAAATCAATCAGTAATAATATTCAAGATTTTGCAAACAGAGTAATAAAAAGATACGAACAAAAAAAATTACTAGGAATTCAGAAAGAAAATATTTTTACTGACAAATCGCTTGATAATTTCTTTTTTATCGGTCTCATTCGCGAAATTTTTCCAGATGCAAAAATTATAAATTGCGAAAGAAATAGCTTGTCTTCTATAGTTTCTATATTAAAAAATAACTTAGGTGACGTTGCGTGGGCCCATGATGTAAAAAATATTTTTAATTTTTTTGACATTTACCATAAGAAGATCGAATATTTTAAGAAAAAATTTCCAAATTATATCTATGAGCTAAAGCTTGAAGAATTTGTTAAAGAGCCAGAAGCTGAGTCTAAAAAACTAATGGAATTTTGTGATTTACCCTGGAGCAAGGAGTGTTTAGAGTTTTATAAAAGAAAAGATCTCACATCTAGAACTGCAAGTAATGTGCAAATTAGGCAGCCAATCTTTAGAGATACTCAATCACGTCAAATTCCATATGAACAATTACTTAGTAAATATGGAAATAAGTTTAGTTGGTTTAATAAAAAATGACAATTTACGCTTTATCAAGTGGACCAGGCGCCTCAGGAATTGCAGTAATAAGAGTTTCAGGTAAAGATACAGCAAAAGTTATTAAAAAATTAACAAGATCAAAATTACCACGACCTAGAGTAGCCACACTCAAAAAGTTCAATAAAAATGGGGGAAAAGAGCTGATTGATGAAGGGGTAATTATATGGTTTCCTGGCCCAAATAGCTACACAGGTGAAGATTTAGCGGAATTCCATGTCCATGGTAGCCGTGCAGTTATCAAAGCAATGCATAAAGCTATATCCGGAACAAAAAATTGTCGATTAGCTGAACCTGGAGAGTTTACTAAACTCGCATTTCAAAATGGAAGAATAAATTTATTAAAAGCAGAAAGTATTGGAGATTTAATTTCAGCTGAAACGGAAATTCAGAGAAAACAAGCTCTCAAAATTATGAGTGGAAAATCATCCGAGAAATTTGAATTATGGAGAAAGAAACTTTTAAAAATTTTATCTCATGTAGAGGCAAAAATTGATTTTCCTGATGAGGATTTGCCTAAAAATATTATAAAAGAAATACAAGCTACATCGAACACTATATTAAAGGAAATTAAAAAAACCTTAGATGATCAAAAAGTAGGTGAAAGAATTAGAGAGGGCTTTAAAATAGCGATTGTTGGTCCACCAAATTCGGGCAAATCTAGTTTATTAAATTACCTTTCAAAACGTGATGTTGCCATTGTCTCTGAAACAGCTGGAACAACAAGAGATGTTATAGAAACCCACTTAAATCTTGATGGGTACCCTGTAATAGTATCTGACACTGCAGGAATTAGAAGTTCAAAAAATGAAATTGAAAAAAAAGGAATTAAAATAGCTTTAAAAAGGGCAGAGGATGCAGATTTAAACCTAGTTATAGTATCTGCAAAAAACGTTGTTTTTACAAGTGTTTTGAAGAATTTACTAGCAAAAAATGCTATTTTAGTCATTAATAAATCAGATTTATTAAAAAGAAAGTTAAATAGTAAATTTAAAAAATATAAGCATGTTTTAATATCTATTAAAAAAGACGTAAATTTAAATAAATTAATCACAAAAATAAAAAGTAAATTAAAAAATAAATTTACAACAACTGAAGATATTTTAATTACCAGGGAAAGACATAGACAAAGTTTAATTAACTGTGTTGGACATTTAGAAAAATTTCAAAAGAAAAAATTAGCTCAAGATTTCGATAAAGCAGCCGAAGATTTAAGGTTGGCAACAAGACATCTTGGAATGATCGTTGGAAAAGTAGATGTAGAGGAGCTATTAGGTAGCATTTTCAACGATTTTTGCATTGGCAAATAATACAGTAATCAGCTTGTAAATCCATATATCATCTATAAATTCAAGCTATGAAAGATGATTTATCATTTGATATAGTAGTTATAGGTGGTGGGCATGCAGGGTGTGAAGCTGCTGCTGCCTCAGCTCGAATGGGAGTTACCACAGGTCTTTTTACTCACAAAATAGAAACGATAGGAGAGATGTCTTGTAACCCTGCTATTGGCGGTCTAGGTAAAGGACACCTTGTGAAAGAGATTGATGCTTTAGATGGAGTCATGGGTGTTGTGGCTGACAAATCAGGAATTCAATTTAGATTATTAAATAGAAGTAGAGGCCCTGCTGTGCGAGGTCCAAGAACCCAATCAGACCGCGCATTATATAAGAAATATATGCAAGAAACACTCCTAAGTTATTGTAATTTAAGGGTATTTTCGGATCCTGTAATTCAGTTCATTTTTAATAAAAATCAAGTAATTGGCTTCCAGACAAAGTCCGGAAAAAAAATAAATTGTAAAAAAATGATTTTAACAACAGGAACTTTTCTAAATGGTCTCATTCATATAGGTGACGAAAGAACCCCAGCGGGACGCCATAATGAAAAGCCTTCGACAGGATTAAGCGAACAGTTAGAAAAATTCAAAATGAAATTAGGAAGATTAAAAACAGGAACTCCTCCACGATTAGATGGTTCTACAATTGACTATAAAAATTTAGAAAAACAAGATGCTGATACGCAACCTGAATTTTTTTCTTTTTTAACAACAAAAATATACAACAAACAAATTGCTTGTAGTGTTACTTATACAAATAAAAAAGTTCACGAGATAATAAAAAAAAATATTAAAAAAAGCGCAATGTACTCAGGAAGCATTAAGGGAGTAGGACCTAGATATTGTCCTTCTATTGAAGATAAGATAGTAAAATTTTCTGATAAGACGCGCCACCAAATTTTTTTAGAACCCGAAGGGTTAGATGACAAAACAGTTTATCCAAATGGTATTTCTACTTCTTTACCAGCTGATGTGCAGGCTGAAATATTGAGTAAAATCAGTGGGTTAGAGCGTACTCGTATAATCAGACCAGGATATGCTATCGAGTACGACTATGTTGACCCAAGAGAGCTATTTTCTACTTTAGAAACAAAAAAAATTAAATCTCTTTATCTTGCTGGACAAATTAATGGAACAACAGGATATGAAGAAGCAGCTGCACAGGGTTTAATGGCAGGAATTAATGCAGCACTTGCAATTAAAAAGCAGGAGCCTCTAATTTTAGATCGCGCACAAGCTTACATTGGAGTTATGATAGATGATCTGGTTACAAAAGGTGTTGCTGAACCCTATCGAATGTTTACATCCCGAGCTGAATACAGACTTAGTCTAAGAGCTGACAATGCGGATGTAAGACTAACTCAATTAGGAATTAATATAGGGTTAGTTCAAAGTAAAAGAGCGCAAATTTTTACTAAAAAAGTTAATAAAATCAACGAGTTAAGTAATATTTTAAAAAGCCTTAAAATATCACCTAATGAGGCAGAGAAATTCAATATTAAAATTGCAAAAGACGGTGTCAAAAGATCTGCCTTTGAAATTTTATCAAGAGATGGTGTATCTTTTGATAAACTAAGGTCAATCTGGAATAAAATTCCTAAAGCATCAAGAGATGAGGAAGAACAAATAGAAATAAGTGCTCATTATTCCGGATATCTTGATAAACAGGAGGCTGATATTATTGCATTTAGAAGAGATGAAAATTTAACAATACCAAATGATATAAATTATTCTAAGTTAAGCGGTTTATCTAATGAAGTTAAAAGCAAATTTAAGCAAATAAGGCCAAAAACATTAGGACAAGCGCTAAGAATAGATGGAATCACCCCGGCAGCAGCCTATATTCTGCTTTCTCACGTAAAAAAAGGCCAAAAAAAGCTTAAAAGAGCTTAAATGGTTAGAGAAACCCAGATTGACACATTCAGTAGATTCACTCAAGTTTCACGTGAAACAATCATAAGTTTAAAGATATATGAAAATAAGCTTATTAATAGTAATAAAAAGCTAAATTTAATAGGTAAATCTACCATAGACAATATATGGATTAGACATTTTTTAGATAGTGCACAAGTCATTGATTTTATTGATAAAAAAAATAAAACCTTGATAGACATAGGTTCTGGAGCAGGTTTTCCAGGTTTAATATTAGGAATTTTATTAAAGGATCGAAAAATTCCATTTAAAGTAAAATTATTAGAGAAAAGTCCAAAGAAAGCAAAATTTTTAAATGATGTTATTAGTGAGCTTAGCCTAGATGCTGAGGTAATAGAAAAAAATATTTTTGAATATTCAAAACAATTATCAGAAGATGTCTTTGTCGCTAGGGCGTTTAAGCCATTAAACATAATTTTAAAACTTATTCACAATCAACCTATAAATTTCAAAAAATTTTTTATTTTTCTCGGAAAAACAGGAAAAAAAGAATTAATAGAAGCTTCTAAATTTTGGGATATTGAGTATAAGCAAAGGGTAAGTGTTACTAATAGTGATTCGATTGTTATAGAAATTGATAGGATTAAAAAAAAGTAAATTGAAAAATACTCAAATTATTTCGGTAATAAATCAAAAAGGTGGAGTAGGAAAAACCACTACAGTTATAAACCTAGCTACCTCACTCTCTCTTCAAAATAAAAAAATTTTGGTAATTGATCTTGATCCACAAGGAAATGCTACAACGGGATTTGGTTTATCAAATACAGATAATGACAAAACTATCTATGATGTTCTGAATGGCAATTCAGCATTTGAAGATGCAATTAGAGACACTAAAATTAATAATTTAAAACTTGTCTCATCCAACGTAGATCTTTCAGGTTTGGAAGTTGAAACAGCAAGTGAAAATAGAAGAGCCTTTTTATTAAAAGATAAAATTGAAAATTATATTAATAGTCCCAAAAATGAATTTTCATATGTTTTTATTGACTGTCCTCCCTCATTAAGTTTGCTTACGGTTATGTCGCTCGTTGTAGCAAAATCTCTCATAGTGCCACTCCAGGCCGAATTTTTTGCACTGGAAGGTTTAAGTCAACTAGTTAAAACTATAGACAGAGTTAAAATTAAACTGAACCCTGAGTTAGTAATCAGAGGAGTACTTTTAACAATGTTTGACAAAAGAAATAAGCTTTCATCACAAGTTGATTCTGAAGCTAGAAAATTTTTTAATGAAAAAGTTTACCAAACTCAAATACCCCGGAATGTAAGGCTTTCAGAGGCCCCCTCACATGGAATTCCCGTTGTAATTTATGATAAATTATGTGCAGGTAGTAAAGCTTACTCTAGTTTTGCTGAAGAATTTTTAAAACAAGAAAACATTATGGAAAGCGCTGCTTAATGATTGAAAATCGTCTTAAAAAAGGTCTTGGTCGTGGACTTTCTTCTTTGCTGGGTGACTCATCTAAAAAAATACAAACTAATAAGGTCGCTATTAAAGATTTAGTCAGAAATCAATATCAACCAAGAAAACACTTTAGTAAAGAAAGTTTAGAAGAACTAAGTTTATCAATAAAAGAACAGGGTGTGATCCAGCCAATTATTGTTCGTCCAGATAAATCTTCCGAGGGGAAATATGAGATAATAGCTGGAGAACGTAGATGGTTAGCATCTCAAAATGCCGGCTTACATGAAGTTCCAGTTGTTGTTTTAGATGTTGATGATGTTAAATCTCTTGAGTTTGCAATAGTTGAAAATGTTCAAAGACAGGATTTAAATCCTATTGAAGAATCTAGAGGCTATCAAAAATTAATAGATGATTTTAATTATAACCAAGAAAAATTATCAAAGTTTATTGGTAAAAGTAGAAGCTACATAGCAAATTCATTAAGATTATTAGCACTTCCAGAAGAAGTTTTAGTTATGGTTGAAAAAGGAGAAATATCAGCAGGACACGCAAGGTCTTTGATCGGTTTAAATAATGTTATTGAAATAGCAAAGAAAATTATAAGCAAAAAACTTTCTGTAAGACAAACAGAAATATTGTCTAGACAATTTAGAAACAAAAAATTGAAAATTATTCACAAAAAGGACTCAAATTTATTAGATTTACAAAAATCAATAGAAGAAAAAACTGGTTTAAATGTAAATATAAGCAATAAAAAAGATAATTCAGGTACAATAACTTTTGAATATAAAGATCTAGATCAGCTAGATAAAATTATAAAAATTATAAAGAATAACTACTAGCTTTTTTACATATTCTTGTAAAAAAATTGAAGAAAACAATTTTTGAAACTTGCGGATTTTTTTTACAAAGAAGTTCAGCTTTATTAATTTCGGATATAATATTTTTTAGATCACTCGTTTTCCAGATATTGAGCTGTTTTTTTACAATAGGTTTTTCTTTCCAAAAAATCGGAGGTTTTAATGCATTAAGTAAACCATCTAAATCATTATATTTTTTTTCAGTTTTTTTAATATTGAGTAGTCTATTTATTTTATTACTCATAATTCTAAAGAAAAAAGTTTGATTTAAAGTATTTTCATATAATTCCGATAAAATTTTTTTGTATTCTAAAACATTTCCACTTAAGCATTCATTAACAAAGCTATCAGATTTGTATTCTCCGGAAAAATTTATTAGCGATTTAATATTATCTATTTCTAAATTTTTATTATTCATTGAAAATGCTTTAATTTTATCTATTTCATTTTTTAAGTTGTTACGATCACTATTAGATTTTTCAATTAATAAATTAACAGATTCTTGTGACAAACTAATATTATTTTTCCTCAGTTCATTTCTTGCAATTATTTCTAGATCTCTGTTGTTATCTAAATAGCATGGAACACAAAGTGTTTGTTTTTCCTTTTCAAAAAAATTTCTTAACTTAGATTTTTTATCTAGTATATTTGAAATAATAATCATACAAACACCCACTGGAAACTTTTCGGAAATTTCTTCTATTTCGTTAAATATTTTATCAGACGCACCATTTATTATTATAATTTTTTCTTTTGTAAATAGTGATGCTGAATATATGGTATTATAAAATTTTTCTTTATCACTTATTATATTGTTTTCGTAAAAAGATAAAAGTTCGGCATCCTGCTTATTTTTTGCAATTAGAAATTTAATTTCTTTTTTTAAGCCTTCATTTTCACCATATAATAAAAATAAATTATATTTAAAATAAAAACTTGGCTTCTTCGATATTTCATAACTTTTAGCTATCATTTTCTAAATTCTTTGTGAAAGTTTTATAAGTAATTCTTGATATATGTTGTCTATTAAATTTTTAATAATTTTGTTTTCTTGAATTATAGTATCAGAATATTGGTCCTGTATTTTATAGCTCGATGAATGAGTAAAGTTTTGATCTAATATTTTTTCATTATTCTGATTATTTTCTACCTCAATTTTACTGGTAATTGTAATTTTGTATTCTAAAATTTTTCCAGTAGAACTTGTTGCAGTTGCACTTTTATCTTTTACAATATCTATTTTAACACTGAGCATTTTTGCATCTGGATTATTTTTTTGAGCTCTAGACATATTTTCCATTTTTAAATAAAGTTGTTTTCCTAACTTTTGGTCGCCAGTAATGGAACTTTTTGTAATTTTAAATTTCATATCTTGGGAGTTAAATATTGGTTTATAACCAGTACATCCAGTGAGGAAAATTAGCAAAATTATTGATGTGGCCAATAAAGTTATTTTTTTCATTTTTCGGTTATAAAATTTATTAATTTATTTTTTAAATATATATTTTTTATTACTTTTACATTTTCTACATGTTTGGAAACATTATCAATAGTTTTTGCCTTTTCTATTACTAAATTTTCCTTAGAGTTTATTGGCATACTAAATATACCTCTCTTTTTTCCATTTACTTGAACAACTATTTTACACTCCTCTTCTTCTAATAGAGCCGGATTGTAAATAGGCCAATAAAATTTTTTATTTATTGTTTCGCAACACTCGTGTGCTAAATGAGGAATAAGTGGCATTAGTAGCATTATTATTTTTTCCCATTCTGCTTTTAAGATTTTTCCAGAGATTTTATTATTTGTTACATATTCGTTAATTAAATTATAAATTTCATGTAAATTTGCTACGACAACGTTATATTGAAAATTTTCTAGATTTTTAGTTACATTATAAATAGTTTTATTAACCGCTTTTTTCATATTAATATCTTCAGGTTTTTTAGTTTCATCTTTTTTATTTAATATTTCATTATGTAATCTCCAAAGTTTTTGAATAAATTTGTGTGACGCAGAAACTCCCTCAACCGACCATTGCACATCTCTTTCTGGCGGACTATCCGATAACATAAACCATCTAATTGAATCTGCTCCATAAATACTTACCATTTCACCAGGATCTACAATATTTTTTTTTGATTTAGACATTGATTCAGAAGGTCCGACATAAACTTTTTTCTTATTTTTTTTTGCTATATAAGTACTATCTGGTTTTTTTTCTACTTCAAAAGGATATAGCCATTTATTATCTTCACTCTTATAAGTTTCGTGGCACACCATTCCCTGAGTAAATAAATTTTCAAATGGTTCGGTGTAAGTAAATTCTTTGTTATTATGTGATAAAGCCTTCATAAAAAATCTTGAATACAGTAAATGTAAAATAGCATGTTCCACTCCCCCAATATATTGATCAACTGGCATCCAGTATTTAATATCATCTATTTCATAACCGTACTTTTTGCTTTTAGGAGAACAAAATCTTAAAAAATACCAAGAAGAATCCACAAATGTATCAAGTGTGTCTGTCTCTCTTATAAGTGTTTCGCCATCAGTGCTTTTGGTATATTTCCAATTAGGATGTTTATCTAGTGGATTTCCTCTTGCATTTAAGTCCACATCATCAGGAAGTAATACAGGTAAATTTTCTTTTTTTTCTGGAAATGCTTCACCTTTTTTGTTGTACAAAATAGGAATGGGACATCCCCAGTACCTCTGTCGTGACACCCCCCAGTCCTTTAAACGAAAAGTTATTTTTTTTTCACCTAATTTTTTTTCACTAATTACTTCTATAATCTTCTTAATACCTTCATTTACATTGAGACCATTCAAAAAATCTGAATTAAATAGAACTCCATCTTCTGTAAATGCAGTCTTATCAATAATAAATTTTTCAGTATTAAAGTTTTCTGGCTTAACAACTGGTAAAACTTCTAGCTTATACTTATTGGCAAAATCTAAATCCCGCTGATCATGTGCTGGGCATCCAAATATCGCACCTGTTCCATAATCCATTAACACAAAATTAGCGATATAAATTGGAAGTTTTTTACTTTTTTTAAAGGGATGTAAAGCAAATAAATCTGTATTGAAGCCAAGCTTTTCTGCATTGGCAAGAGCTTCTTCTGTGGTTCCTATTTTTGAACATTCAGATTTAAAAGAAATAAAATTTTTATCTTTTTCAAATTGTTTTGCAATAGGATGGTCTACAGAAATTGCAATAAAGGAAGCTCCAAATATTGTGTCAGGTCTGGTTGTAAAAACTTTTATTTTATTTAATATATTTTTATTATCTATTTCAAAATTAATCTCACAACCAAAAGATTTACCTATCCAGTTTTTTTGCATTAATTTAACTTTTTCTGGCCAATTTTTCAAATTATCGAGTTCATCTAATAAATCTTGGGAAAATTTTTTAATGTTAAAAAACCATTGAGAAAGTTTTTTTCTTTCTACAGGAACACCAGAACGCCATCCTTTTCCATTAATTACCTGCTCGTTTGCTAAAACTGTTTGCTCCTCTGGGTCCCAATTGACATAATTATCTTTTTTATAAACTAAGTCTTTTTTAAACAGTTCTAAAAAAAATTCTTGTTGGTGTTTGTAATATTCTGGTTCACAAGTGGATATTTCACGATCCCAATCTAAAGAAAATCCGAGCTGCTTTAATTGTACTTTCATATTTTTTATATTTTCTTTTGTCCATTCTTTAGGATGAAGGTTATTTTCTCTCGCAGCGTTCTCTGCTGGCAAACCGAAGGAGTCCCATCCCATAGGATGTAGGACATTGAAACCTTGAAGTTTTTTATACCGTGCTAGAACATCGCCAATTGTATAATTTCTGACATGTCCCATATGGATTTTTCCAGAAGGGTAAGGAAACATTTCTAGACAATAAAACTTTTTTTTACTTTTATCTTTTTCTGCTTTATGAGTATTATTTTTTGACCAGAAATTTTGCCATTTTTTTTCAACTGCTTTTATATTATACCTTTCCATAAGCAAGAAACTTAAATTTTCATAATTTTAGAAAAGTTTTCTAATCCTTTAATTTAGGTCTTTTTTTTCTATTTTTATTAACCATTTCTTTTTCATAGATTATTGCTTTTCTAAGAATGGCAACTTGAAGCTCACTTTCAATAGCTGAAGTAATTTTTTTGACCGTACATGTTTGTTGTATGTTACATTTTTTTTTATGAATAATAATTTTTAATCCATCTGCTCTTACTTCGTTAGTTAAAAATCTTATAGTAATTTTAATTGATTCATCTGCTGCTGTTCCTTCATTGTACCAATCGGTACTTATAATTCCTCCTGAGTAATCAACATTTGATAAAGGCAAAAAGTCAAGTATTTCTAGACTTGCCCTCCACATAGGGTTTGAACTTGCAAATTGATAATTTGTATTTTTATTTGATCCTCCACCCATTAACGTGAAACCTTTACCTTCTTCCAAATTTTTCTTAACTCTTTCGTCGGCATTTGGTGAAACTTTTCTTGCATCAACAGGCTTGTATATGCCACAAGAACTTAAAAAAATTAAAATACTAATCCCACATAGAATTTCGAAAGTTTTAAATTTTGAAAAGTACATAAATATATATATATACGTTTATCACATAAATTTTTGCATTAAATTCACAAATGAAAAGATGTAAAAAAATGCCTAAATTGCTAGCTTTTTTGCTATATGCTTATAATTGTGATAAATTTACAACAATTTGTAAAAATATTGATATAACAACGCTTTTTAAGTTTTTTTGAAGGTATTACGTGATATTTTTGCACTAATTCATATGAATAATAACAATAAAGAAGGAGTTAACTATGAATAAATTAACAAAAGTCGGACTTTCCGCATTGTGCGGATCTCTGGCGGCCGTTGCGTCTGCGCAAGCAGGTGCACTGAATGTTTCAGGTGGCGCAAACGCTACATGGTCATCTAATGAGGGTGAAACTACAGGTAACCCAATTGGTATGGCTTCTGGAGTTACATTCACAGGCACAGGCGAACTTGATAATGGAACAACGTTTACGTTGACTATTACAGGCGCCGACCAAGCTGGATTCTCAGCGTCACAAATTGCGTTGACGACACCTAGCATGGGAACGTTTACAATTGACAACTCAGGTGGTGGTATTGATCGTTTTGACGATATGATGCCTACAGCTTGGGAAGAAGTAGATGGTACATCACTAGGTATGGGAATGGTTACTGTAACTGGTGTTAAAGGCCATGGTCACGTTGAATGGAGTCTTCCTGCAGACATGCTTCCAGAAGGAATGGCAGCACATATAGCTTATTCACCAAGAGTAGCTGGTGGTAAAGTTAATGACAAAGCTGTTGGTGGTGACTCAGGAAAAATGGGTTCAGGTTATGATATAGCTGTTTCTCACAATGCCCTTATGGATGGGTTAAATGTGTTTGCTGGTTACTCAGCAATTGAACAAGCTAATGATAACACTGATGGTGACAAAACAAGTAAAGTTATCGGTGCAACATATGCAATGGGTGGTTTTACAGTTGGTTACCAACAATCATTAGAAGCAAACCAAACAGTTGGTTCTGCGACGAACAGTTATTATGAAAACACAGCTTATGGTATTTCATTTAGCGTAAATGATAATTTATCACTAAGTTATGGTCGTCATGAATCTGACTCAGCGCAAACTGATGGTACATCTGACAATCTTGAAGGTGAATCGTTCCAAATGGCTTATTCTATGGGCGGAGCAACTATTAAGATAGCTGAATCAAGTGTTGATAACGGTGCTTACACGACTGGTACATCTGCAGACAAAGATGCCACAACTGTAATGCTGTCATTAGCATTTTAATTAGGGAGAAATAAAAAGTATGAATAAATTAACAAAAGTTGGTTTATCAGCACTTTGTGGATCCCTAGCAACCGTTGCTTCTGCGCAAGCAGGATCATTGGGTGTAAAAGGTGGTGCAACTGCTACGTGGTCATCTAACCAAGGGGATACTACAGGTAACCCTATTGGGATGAACTCTGCAGTTACGTTCACAGGATCAGGAGAGCTTGATAATGGAACTACTTTTACTGTAACTTTTACTGGAGCTGACCAAGCTGGATACACATCTGGCGGAATAGCTATAACTACACCTAGTTTAGGTAGTTTTAGTATTAATGGTGCTACAGGAGGAAACGGTATTGGTGGTTATGATGATAAAATGCCAACGGCATGGGAAGAAACTTGGGGTACTTCATTAGGTACCGGTATCGACCTAGCTAAAGGTAGCGGATCATCAATGAACGTTCAATACACTACGCCAGCAATAGCAGGTGCAACTATAAAACTTGCTCATTCTCCAAGAAATACTGGAGGACTTGTTAATGACAAGTCGATTGGTGGAGACAAAGCATCTAGAAAAGGTGCTTCTGTTGACGGTGTGCTTGACATCTCTGCTTTTGGTCAAAATATTTTTGCTGGTTATTCTTGGAGCGGAGGTACTGAAGGTGCCGACTCTTCTGGAACTAACAAAGACAAAAATAGTGATCATGAGGAAGGTGTATTAGGAGCAATACTTTCATTAGGTCCAGTTCAAGCTGGATATCAAGTTACTGGAGAGTTTCTTGGTAATGAAAAAACAACAAGCGATGTTTTCGGATACAAAAACACTATGTGGGGTGTCGCATTTAACGTAAATGACAATCTGTCATTAAGTTATGGCGAAATGACTTCACGTAAAGGTTACGTATCAGGTGAAACAGTAGCTGTTGAAATGGAAGTTACTTCTATGCAAGTTGCTTACACAATGGGTGGAGCTACAATCAAAATAGCTGAAACAGAAGGTGATAATCTTAAATACAGTACTGGTACTGCGAATAGCAAAGATGCTACTACTGTAGCGTTATCACTAGCGTTCTAAATATTTAAAAGATTTAATTCTTTAGAAAAACCGGCCTTTTATAGGCCGGTTTTTTTTTGAACAAACTAATGCCCCCAAAACCCTGAGCTTTTAGCAAATTTAATTTCCTTATATTATTTTTGTTTATGCCTCCAAGAGCAAATATCTTTGTTTTATTGTACTGAGATAAAAAATTAAATTTATGTAATCCTAAATTTTTTTTGGATTTCTTTACATTAAATACTGGAGATAGAAATATAGCTTCACATTTTTGAGAAATTTTTTTTTGGATTTCTTTTTGATTGTGAGCTGATCCAATAATTGAAAAATTTTTTTTTTCCAAATTTAAAAAATATTTCGATTTATTGAATGATGGAATATATATTCCATCTGCTTTAACTTTTAATGCTAATCTAACATTATTTGATACAAATAGTTGATACCTTTTTTTTTTACAAATAGAGGCTATTTTAATCAATTCTCTTTCTCTTTTTGGGTCTTTATAATTTCTATAAATAATACCAATATTTATGTTATTATTTTTAAATATTTGATTGCTATATTGATCTAAAAAAATATACAAATTAGGTAAATTTTTATGCATAAAAATGTGGAAAGACTAAATTTAATTAAAAATAAAATTAAAGAAATTATAGAAAAAAAACAACTAAAAAATGAACCTGAAATAATAGCAGTTTCTAAAACTTTTCAACCTAATCAAATTTTACCTTTATTAGATGCTGGACATATTCATTTTGGTGAAAACAAGATTCAAGAAGCTGAAAATAAATGGGTTGAAATGAAAAAAAACAACTTAAAAATACAACTGCATATGGTTGGAAAATTGCAATCTAACAAAGCCAAAAAGGCTATCCAATTATTTGATTATATCCATTCACTTGATAACGAGAAACTTGCTTTAAAGTTAAATCAATATGAAAAGGAGTTAAATAAAAAGGTCAGGTTTTTTATTCAAGTTAATGTCGATAACGAAAAACAGAAATCAGGGATATCATTAAGTGAGCTTAATAGTTTTTATAATTATTGTACTAAAGAATTGTCTTTAAATATTATTGGATTGATGTGTTTACCCCCAATCAATTTAGACCCAAGCAAATTTTTTAAAATAATCAAAGAAAATTCGGATAATCTTAATTTAAGATACACAAGTATGGGCATGAGTACAGATTATGAAGAAGCGTTATTGAATGGCTCGACCCATTTACGGCTAGGGGCATCTATTTTTGGTGAGAGAAAAATTAACTAATTAAAATTTTAGTATTACTACTAATTAAAGGTAACAATTTTAAAAAATTTTTTTTAGATATAGCAATGCATCCTTTAGTAGGTCTATATTTTTTATTAGTCATATGTAAAAAAATTGCGCTACCTTTATTTTTTATAATAGGATTTATGTTATATTTAATGTTTATTAAACCATCATAAATATTGTCTTGCCTATAAAGTCTTTCTGCACTGTATTTAAAAGGAAATTTTATTTCTTTATTATATTTTTTACTTTTAGGGTCATCGCACCACCCCATGTTTTTTTTTAGAATTTTCTTTTTTAGCTTACATTTTGGCAGCCTGATTCTGTCTTTTCTATAGTAAAGAAGTCCTAATTTGAAGTTACCCCTTGGTGTTGCTAAATCGCCCTCTTTTTTAATATTTGTAATACCGGATTTACCAACACTACATTTTATTTTATAACCATTATATAAGAGTGAATTTTTTTTAATTTTTATATTCATAATGAATAATTTAACTATATCAATATTCAAAAACAAAATCTTGCTAGAAATTATTAAAGAAATAAAGTTATTTTCAAGATTTAAAATCAAATATTATGAAGACCTAGATTTGTGTATTAAAGAATCTAAAAATAATTCACAAATACTTATTATTTTTTTTGATAAGGGTGACCAAAAAAATTATAAAAAATTAAAGGAAGTGAATTTTCCAATTATTATAGTGAACAAAGTTTCTAATCCAAAAAATATTTTTTCAGAGGATTTAGTAGAATATACAAATATACCATTTAAAATTTTTGATTTGCATAAAAAAATCATATTACTTTTTGCAAGGTATGAGTTTAAAAAAAGTTCATTAATTAATTTAAATGGATATACAGTAGATAAAAATGAACGCAAAATTAAAAAAAATAAAATTGAACTTCAGCTTACAGAAAAAGAAATTAACTTCCTTATTTTATTTAGCGAAAATAAAAAACCTTTAACCAGAGATTTTTTCCTTAAAACAGTGTGGAATTATTCTGCACAAACAGACACTCATACAATTGAGACACACATTCATCGATTAAGAAAAAAAATTTTTGAAAAATTTAATGACAATAATTTTATAAAAAATAATGAAAAAGGTTATTACATTTGAAAAAGAAAACTAGAAATTATATAGCAAGAGATTTATTTTCTACAAAGTATAAAAAAAGAATAGTAAAACCCAAAAAGGGGAAAGGAAGTTTCAAAAGAAGAAAGAAAGTTAGTTTAATCTAGCCCCAATTTTTTGAATTATTTTCGAGGACATTTCTGTTCCTTTTTCTAAACTTTCTCTTAATGAAAGTTTATTAACATAACCGTGTAAAAAACCTGCAGCAAAGAGGTCACCAGCGCCCGTTAAATCTACAATTTTTAAATTTTTTTTACTTTCACACTCTACAATTTCATTTTTTAGAATTGCAATACTTCCTTTTTCACCGCGCGTAATAACGATTAGCTTTTCTAATTGCTTACCAAATGTAATTACTTCATCAAAAGTTTTAGCATTTATTAATGATAAAATTTCTTGTTCATTGGCAAAAGTAATATTTAAATTATTTTTGACCAAATTAAGAAAGTGAGGTTTATGTCTCTCTACACAAAATAAATCTGAAAGAGACATTGCGGCTTTATTTGAGTTTTTAATTGCTTTATCAAAAGCTTTTTTAGGATCTCCCTCATCCCACAAATAACCTTCTAAAAAAATCATTTCACTATTTTTGACCGAATTAATATCAACATCATTCTCATTTATTTTTCCTGCCGTTCCTAAAAAGGTGCACATAGTTCTTTCAGAGTCAGGTGTAATTAATATTAAGCAAGTCCCAGTAGGTAGCTTTTCTTTTTTTTTTGAGTAAAAATATTCCACTTTTTCTTTTTTTAATCCATCCTCATACTTTTGGCCAAGATCGTCATCATTGACTTTTCCAATAAATCCAACTTTATTTCCAAGCTGAGAGAGGCCAGCAATAGAATTAGCAACTGATCCACCTGAAATTGTTTCCTCAATCTTTAAGCTTGATAATAATTTTTTAAATTCTGTCTCATCAACAAGTTTCATAGTGCTTTTGGTTAGTCCGTTTTCTTTTATAAAGCCGTCTTCTACTTTACAAATAACATCTACTATTGCATTGCCAATTCCTAGAATTTTCATAATTAAGCTTTCTTTGTTTTTATAGGTGATTTTCTACTAGGATAACAAGTGGTACAAATTTTACAAGTTAAACCGTAGCACTCTCTAGCCTTACAATATTCTCTGCCATAATAAATTATTTGCAGATGTAGCTTATTCCAATATTTTTTAGGAAATAACCTCTTTAAATCTTTTTCCGTTTGAATAACATTCTTCCCGTTAGTTAACCCCCATCTTTGGGCTAATCGATGAATGTGTGTATCTACTGGAAAAGCTGGTTTACTAAATCCTTGAGACATAACTACACTAGCAGTCTTATGTCCAACTCCTGGAAGTTTTTCAAGTTCTTCAAAAGTTTGTGGGACTTTCCCTTTATGTTTTGCAATCAGTTGTTTTGAGAGTAAAAAAACACTTTTTGCCTTAACTCTAAAAATGCCTATACTTTTAATTAATTCTTCAATTTTTTTTCTTCCTAATCTCACAAAGTGTTCAGGTTTATTATATTTTGGATAAATATTTTTCGTCACATTATTAACATTAACATCTGTGGTTTGGGCAGATAACAACACAGAAATTAACAATGTAAATTTATTTCTGTGTTTTAAAGGAATTGGCGTTTTTGGATAAATCTTATTTAGAATTTTTAATATTTTTCTAGATCTTTCAATTTCATTCATTTGAAATTAAGAACGTCTCTCATAGAGTAAAGTCCGGGTTTTTTATTCATTAACCATTTAGCTGCAGTAAAGGCACCTTCTGAATAAAGTGCTCTGTCAAAGGCTTCATGATTTAATGTAATTATTTCTTTACCACTGGAGAAGGTTACTTCATGTTTACCGACAATCTCACCTTTTCTCAATGAATTAAAATTAATTTTTTTTCCATAAGGAAAAGTTTTTTTATTTAAATATTTTTTTCCAATCAATTTATAAAATTCTTTATTTTTTCCAACCGCTATACCCTTTCCAAGCATTAAAGCAGTTCCTGATGGATGATCTTTTTTGTGTTTATGATGGATTTCAAAAATTTTACTTAAGAAGTTATTTCCTAGCGATTTTGATGCAATTTCAGTTAAATACATCAACAAGTTTATACCCAAACTCATATTTCCAGCTCTAAGAATTGGTATTTTTTTTGAATATTTTTTAATTAATTTTTCTTCTTTTTTCGAAAATCCGGTTGTTCCAATAACTACTCTTTTTTTCAGTTTTGATGCAATTTTTAAAACTTCAAAAGTACATTTTGGTGTTGTAAAATCTATTATTAAATTTACTTTTTTGAACGCTTGCTCTGTATTTAAACTAGGTTTAATTCCGCTAATTTTTCTATTAATTATTCTATTTTCTGTAAGGGCTATTAGTTTAAAATTTTTATCAGCTTTAGTGGATTTAATAAGTTGTTGGCCCATTCTTCCCATGCATCCAGTAATTGCAAGATTAATTCTTTTCATTTAATTTTTCCAAAATCTTTTTGCTTTATTAAAAAAATCTTTAACAATTGGAGTTGATTTTTCATCTTCCAGCTTTTTAAATTGTTCTAACAGATTTTTTTGATCTTTAGTTAAAGATACAGGGACTTCAGTTAGTGTTTGAATATATAAGTCGCCATAATTTTTATTTCGCATCATTGGCATACCTTTTCCTTTAAGTCTAAATTGTTTACCATTTTGTGTGCCAGCTGGTATTTTTACTTTTGCTTTTCCTCCATCAATAGTTGGTACTTCAATAGTGGCACCCAGAGCAGCATCAGCCAGGGAAATAGGAAATTCAAAAAAAAGATTTTCATCTGATCTTTTAAATATATTGTGATTTTCAACATTTATAAAAATATACAAATCTCCATTTCCACCACCCTTTATACCCGCTTCTCCTTTTCCTGATAATCTAATTCTCGTACCATCATCCACACCTTTGGGTATATTAGCAAATATCTTTTTCTTTGTTTGTTTTTTTCCTATGCCCCTACATTCTTTACATGGATTAGAAATTTGTTCACCTGATCCAGCACATTCAGGGCAAGTTTGTTGAATTGTAAAGAAACCCTGGCTTGATCTTACTTGTCCGTGTCCTCCACATGTTGAGCAGGAAATAGGTTTCGAGCCAGGTTCAGCACCAGACCCGCTGCATGTTTCACACTTATCTGAGGAAGAAAAATTAATTTCTTGTTTTTTTCCATTATATGCGTCTTCCAATGAGATAGATAAATCATATCGTAAATCTGACCCCCTGAAATCAGAATATCTTCTTCTTCCTCGTCTTCTCGTTTCTCCAAAACCATCAAAAAAATTATCAAAAATATCTGAACCAAATATGTCAGAGAAAGCATTTGAAAAATCAAAATTTGAAAATCCTCCTCTACCACCAGCACCTTCGAAAGCAGCATGTCCAAATTGATCATAGTTTTTTCTACGACTATTATCAGAAAGAACATGGTAAGCTTCACTAGCTTCTTTAAACTTAGCTTCTGCAGTTTTGTCGTTTTTATTTCTATCGGGGTGATATTTTAAGGCTAGTTTTCTATACGCTTTTTTAATTTCATCAGCAGAAGATGTTTTCCCAACACCCAAGACTTCATAATAATCTCTTTTTGCCATATTTTACCGACATCGGTTTATGTCTTAAGCCTTAGGCTCTTTTTTGTTTATCTTTATCTTTATCTTCTTTTACTTCTTCAAAATCTGCATCTACGACATTCTCTTTATTTTGATCTTTATCTTTAGCACTTTGACTTTGTTGAGCGCCTTTTGGGTCAGTATTTTTTTGTTGGCTTTTATATATAGCTTCTCCTAATTTCATAGAAACTTGTATTAAAGTTTGAGTTTTTTTCTTTACGTCCTCTATATCTGTGCCTTTAAGAGAGTTTCTTAGGTCAGAGATTGCGGATTCTATAGCTTTTTTATCTCCTTCAGAAATTTTACTTCCATGTTCCTTTAAATTTTTTTCAGTAGTATGAATTATAGTATCAGCTTGATTTCTAGCATCTACTGTATCTCTTTTTTTCTTATCAGCTTCTTTATTTGCTTCAGCATCTTTTACCATATTTTTAATTTCTTCATCACTTAACCCTCCGGAAGCCTGAATTTGAATTTTTTGCTCCTTACCAGTGCCTTTATCTTTTGCAGATACGCTTACTATTCCATTTGCATCAATATCAAAAGTTACCTCTATTTGAGGTATTCCTCTTGGAGCATTTGGAATTCCTACCAATTCAAAGTTACCTAACAACTTATTGTCAGCAGCCATTTCTCTTTCACCCTGCAAAACTCTAATAGAAACTGCGGGCTGATTGTCCTCTGCTGTTGAAAAGACCTGGCTTTTTTTGGTTGGTATTGTGGTATTTTTTTCTATAAGTTTCGTAGAAACTCCACCCAATGTTTCGATTCCTAGAGATAAAGGCGTTACATCTAAAAGAAGCACATCTTTAACATCTCCCTGCAAAACTCCACCTTGTATTGCAGCTCCCATAGCTACTACCTCATCAGGGTTTACACTTTTGTTAGGCTCTTTTCCAAAGAAGGTTTTAACAGTCTCCACTATTTTTGGCATTCTAGTCATGCCACCCACTAGCACTATCTCGTTTATCTCTGCTGCGCTAAATCCTGAGTCTTTTAAGGCTATCTCACAAGGTTTAAGAGTCCTTTTAATTAAATCTTCTACAAGAGCTTCCAACTTAGCTCTAGTTAATTTTATGTTTATGTGTTTAGGTCCTGTTTTATCGGCAGTAATAAAGGGTAAGTTTATTTCAGTTTGAACAGCAGAAGAAAGTTCTATTTTTGCTTTTTCAGCAGCTTCCTTAAGCCTTTGAAGAGCTAATTTATCTGTTCTTAAGTCTATACCATTATCTTTTTTAAATTCATCTGCTAAGTAATTTACAATTTTATCATCAAAATCTTCACCGCCTAAAAACGTATCTCCATTTGTAGATTTTACTTCAAATACACCGTCGCCGATTTCTAAAATGGAAACATCAAAAGTTCCACCACCTAAATCATAAACAGCTATTTTTTTTCCACCTTTTTTATCTAGGCCATATGCTAGAGAAGCTGCCGTTGGTTCATTTATAATTCTTAGTACTTCTAGGCCAGCAATTTTTCCTGCATCTTTAGTAGCTTGTCTTTGTGAATCATTAAAGTATGCAGGTACCGTTATAACAGCTTGTTTTACTTCTTGGCCTAAATATTTTTCGGCAGTTTCTTTCATTTTTTGTAATATAAAAGCTGATATTTGTGATGGTGAATATTTCTTGCCTCTTGATTCTAACCAAGCATCATTATTTTCAGACTTAATTATTTTATAAGGAGCTTTTTGAACATCTTTTTTGACAGTCTCATCATTAAAATTTCTACCAATTAATCTTTTAACTGCAAATAAAGTATTAGTCGGATTCGTTACAGCTTGTCTTTTTGCAGCTTGCCCAACTAATTTTTCATTATTATCACCAAATGCTACTACAGAAGGTGTTGTTCTAGCCCCCTCTGCATTTTCCAAAACTTTTGCTTGTGTACCTTCCATTACAGCTACACATGAATTTGTTGTTCCTAAATCTATACCAATTACTCTACTCATAAAATTTTTTCCTCGCTTTTCTATATGGGTGTTTTTTTAAATTGTACAAGTTAAAAAAACCTTTATTTTTCAGTATTTTTATCATTATCAGGTGTTTTTTTTACTTTTTCCTCAATTTTTTTAGTTACTCCTACAAAAGATGGTCTTAATAAACGGTCTTTCATCATGTAACCTTTCTGAATTTCTTGAACAACCGTTCCTGGTTCTTTTGCATTATTTTCCACTTCTAACATTGCCTGGTGAAAATTTGGATCAAATTTTTTGTCAATACATTCTATTACTTCAATTCCATTTTTTTTAAAAATAGAAACTAAATCTTTTTTAACAATTTCAATTCCATCTATAATTTTATTTAAGTCTTTATTATTTTTTAAGCTTTCATCATTTTTAAAAGAATCTAAAGCACGATCTATATTATCTAAAAGGCCGAGAGACTCTCTTGCAAAATTAAATCCACCAAATTCAAAGGCCTCCTCTCTTTCTTTTTCAAATCTTCTTCTCTGATTTTCCATTTCGGCCATTGTTCTTAGTAATTTTTCTTCAGCGGTTTTAAGCTTGTCCTCAATTTTTTCTTCTTTTATTTCAGGATCTTTTTCTTCTTTTTGTAAATTTTTTTCTTTTTTATCTGATTTTGTCATTAGATTGATATATGGTTACTTAAAATAAAAATACTAGAGAAAAATGAAGAAAATTAGAAAAATTTTAGTTGGAACTAATAATAGAGGAAAATACAAGGAAATATGCGGTTTACTTCCAAAAAAAATAAAGAAATATTCACCTAAAAAATTTAAAATTAAAAGTCCTAAAGAAGATGGAGCTAGTTTTAAAGAAAATTCTCTTATTAAAGCATCATATTTTTCAAAAAAAACAAACTTAATTTGTTTATCAGATGATTCTGGTTTGGAGATAGATGCTTTGCAAGGAAAACCTGGAATATACTCTTCTAGATGGGGAGGAAAAAAAAATAATTTCAATCTGGCAATTAAAAAGGTTTATTCAAAAATTAAAAAAATTGATAAAAAGTGGGAAAATAAAGATAAAGCAAAATTTATCTGTTGTTTAACAATTTTTTGGCCAGGTGGTAAAATTTATTCAGGCACGGGTATAATTAAGGGAAGAATATCTAAATCAAAAAAAGGAAAAAAAGGTTTTGGTTATGATCCAATATTTATACCCAATGGATTTAAACAAACTTTCGGTCAAATGAACCAAAAATTAAAAATGTCAATAGACCATAGATATAAAGCTTATACTAAAATAAAAAGTTTTTTTAATTAAAAACCTTTTTAAATTTTTTCTTCGATATTTTATAAATTTTAAGTTTTTGTTTACTAAGATTTTCCTTAATTATAAACTCTGCATGCAGACCTTTAAAACCATTTTTGTTAAAAAGTTGGTTTTTTTGAAATTGTGAATTATTGTTGATCCAACAATAATATATTAATCCCAGCGCGTCATAAGCTAATATAGAAACTTTGTTAGGTTTTTCACTGTATGTTTCAAAATATTTTTCATTAAATTTTTTTAAATTATTTAAATCAATAGATGGAAAGTGTAGATTTTGCATAGCGCTTTCATTAAAAAAAGTTTCATCAAACCATTGATTTATAGTAAAAAAATCTACTTCATCGTTTGGTACATCTGAAAACATAAAAGAGGATAAAACACTTTTTAATCTTTCCCCAAAATCTATAATTACTACTGAATCAAAATTTACTTTACCCAAAGTATGCATTTGTTCTAATTTTTTTAACTCTTGTTGATCTTTATATTCATCTGATTTTTCAAGTTTTTTAATTCTTATTTTTAATTCTTGTTTCCTTTCTCGATACTTTGTTATTTTTTCTATATCACCAGTTATTTTTTTAGGGTTGGCATCGTATTTATAAACTCTATAAAATTTTAATAAATCCTTTTTAGCAATATTTTCTGATTGTTTAACAAATTCTGAATTAGGCGATAAAAGTAACGTTTTAGAAATTTTTATTTCTCTAAAATATTTTTCTAAGGCATCAATTTGTGACTCAATATTAATTCCAAAAGCTATTGTATTTTTTGGAATATTATCGGTTCGATTTGTTAAGGAGATAAAAGTAACATTATTTATTTCATTTAATCTTTCTAAACTTTCATAAAAAATAGGACCTATAACAATTTTAATACCTTCTTCTTCAAATTCTTTAGCTGATAAGTAAGTATCTAAAGAATTTGCTTTACTATCTTTGGGGTAGATTTTTATATTTTTATTTGAAATATCGTAAAGAGCAAGCTGAATAGCTTTCAAAAATGATTTTCCAGTATCTTGGAATTTTCCTGACAACGGAAGTAGAACACCTACTTTTAGCGTATTTTTATTTTCTATTATTCTTTCATCTTCAGCAGCTAAGGTGCTATTTATTGTAAATGATAAATAAGCTATTATTAAAAATGTAATCAATTTTTTCATAATTTAAATTAGCTTAATAACATAGTTTATAATTTAGGCATCAAATGGACAAAAATAAACAACAAACATTTAGCACTGGGCTTTACTTGGTTTCTACCCCAATAGGAAATATGGAAGATATAACGTATAGGGCACTTAGAGCGTTAAAAAATTCTGATATTATTTTATGTGAGGATACAAGAAGATCAATAAAACTTCTTACTCATTTTAAAATTAAAAAAAAACTTTTGTCTTATCATAAATTTAATGAGGAAAAGGTCAGTGAAAAAGTTATTGATTATATAAAAAAAAACATGGTGGTTTCATTAATTTCTGATGCAGGCACACCAGGTATTTCAGATCCTGGCAAGGTACTATTAAATAAATGTATTGAAGAAAAAATAACAGTTTGTCCTATTCCTGGAGTGTCTGCTGTAACATCTGCTGTTAGCATTTCAGGCTTTAGTGATCAATATTTATTTTATGGATTTTTAACGAAAAAAGAAAAAGAACTAGAGAATTTATTTAAAAATTTATGTAATATTGATTATTCATTAGTTTTTTTTATTCCTGCCAAAAATATTAATTTTTATTTATCAAAGTTTAAAAAATATTTTTTTGGTAGAAAAATTCTTATAGCCAGAGAAATGACAAAATTACATGAAGAGTTTTCCAGAGGTGAAGTTGAACTTATTAATGATATGCCACATGGTCTAAAAGGAGAACTTACAGTTGTAATATCAGAAAGAATTTTAATAAAAAAAAATGAAAAAGAAATCCTCGAATCAGTTAAAATAGAAATAATGAAAATGTTACAAAAATACAGTCATAAAGATGTAGTTGAATTTATTTCAAAAAAAGAGAATTTACCAAAAAAATTAGTTTATAATTATTGTCTAACACAAAAAATAAAATGAAAAATTTTTTTTTAATATTATTTCTTTCTTTATTTCTAAATTCATGTGTTGGATCATCTACAAGCGGCGTATTTGGCACAGGCGTAAGTGTTGCTCTTGACCCTAGAACTTTAGGCACTCAAATTGACGACTCGATTATGCAAAAAAATTTAACTGCCAGATTAGCCTTAACTGAGAAAAAATATTTAGTTCAACTATCTGTTAAAGTGCTTGATGGAAGAATTTTTTTAAATGGTAAAGTAGAGGAACCAGAGGAAAAATTAAGGATTACAAAAATGGCATGGGAAACTAAAGGCGCTAGATCAGTTAAAAATAATATTGTTATAAAACAAAAGTTTTCTATTAAAGGTACTGCAATAGATGTTTTAATAACCTCTCAATTAAGAACGGCTCTAATTTTAAATAAAAATGTAAAGGCAGCAAATTTTAATATTGATACAATTAATAAGAAAACTTATATTTTTGGTATTGCGCATTCAGAAGAAGAAAAAAAAGAAATTATTCAAGAAGCAAAGCAAATAGTTGATCTTAAAGAACTTGTTACAAGTATTTTAATGGTTTCTGATTTAAGCAGACAAAAAGAATAATTTAATTCTTTTTCATTTTATTATAATCAATTATTTCAGAAGAATAAGCTGCCACTGATGCTAAATTTAATATATCACTCGTAGATGATCTAAGTGGCGCAATTTCAATTGCTTCTCCCAATCCTATTAATAGAGGACCAACTACTTTAACAGCACTTAAACTTTTTAACATTTTAAATGAAATTGCAGCGCTATGTCTTCCAGGCATTATTAAAACATTAGCATTTCCAACTATTTTTGAAAATGGATAAAGATCTTTATATTTTTCATCTAAAGCAACATCTGGCTGCATTTCACCATCAAATTTAAAATCAACTTTTTTTCCTTTTAATATTTCAACTGCATCTCTTGGATTTTTAGTTGCTTTAGTTTTTGGTGTACCGAAAGTAGAATGAGATAAAAAAGCGACTTTTGGATCAAAACCAAATAATCTTGCGACCCTTGCAGATGAAATTGCTATTTGTGCCAATTGTTCTGCAGTAGGTATTTCGTGAACGGCTATATCTGAAACAAATACTGTTCTACCTCTATTCACCATTATGTTCAGACCAAAAACTATTTCACCTGATCTTGCATCAACTACACGCTCAACTTTGTCTAATGTTGAGGTATAACGCCTTGTGTTCCCAGTAACCATTGCGTCAGCATCTCCACAAGAAACCATACAAGTTCCCCAAATAACTCTGTCGTTTCTTACCAATCTATCACAATCTCTTTCTAGCAGACCTTCTTTTCGTTGTAATTTTTCATAAAGAAGTTTTGCATATTTTTCTCTTTTTTCTTTATCAGTAGAGTTTATTATTTCTATATTATAATTTTCATCTAAACCTATCTCCTTTAGTTTTTGTTTTACGATTTCTTTTTTTGCTATTAATATTGGAATTCCAAGACCATTACTTTTGAAAGCTATTGCAGCTTTTAATGTATTTTCATCTTCACCATCAGCAAAAACAACTTTTTTTTGAGATTTTTTTATTTGTGTATTGACACCTTGCATAATAGTTGTTGATGGATCGAGCCTTTGCTTCAACTGATCCCTGTAAGTTTCAAAATTTTCTATTTTTTTTCTAGCCACTCCACTTTTTACAGCTGCTTTAGCTACTGCAACTGGTATTACGCTAATTAATCTTGGATCAAACGTAGATGGAATTATATAGTCTTTTCCGTATATAGGTCTTTCTCCACCCATTGCTGCAACAACTTCATCAGGAACATATTCTCTTGCTAGTTCTGCAATTGCATGTGCTGCAGCTACTTTCATTTCTTCATTAATTGTTTTAGCTCTAACGTCTAATGCACCTCTAAAAATATAAGGAAACCCAATTAAATTATTTACCTGATTAGGATAATCAGATCTTCCAGTTGCCACGATAGCGTCATCTCTCACTTCATGGACATCCTCTGGGTTAATTTCTGGGTCAGGGTTCGCGCATGCAAAAATTATAGGATTTTTTGCCATAGATTTTACCATATCTTTAGTCAATACATTTTTTGCAGATAATCCCAAAAATACATCTGCTCCTTTAATTGCTTCTTTAAGAGTTCTAAACTTCGTGTCTATTGCATGCGCTGATTTCCACTGATCAAGATTGTCTCTTCCACGATACAAAACTCCTTTTCGATCTATCATAGTAATATTTTTATTTGGCACACCACTACTTTTAAATAAATTAGTACAAGCTATTGCTGATGCGCCAGCACCATTAACTACAACTTTTATATCTTTAATCGATTTTTTTGATATATCTAAAGCATTAATCAAAGCTGCCAAAGTGATTATTGCTGTACCATGCTGGTCGTCATGAAATATTGGAATATCTAATTTTTCTTTTAATTTTTGTTCAATAATAAAACAATCTGGAGCAGCTATATCTTCTAAATTAATTCCACCAAAGCTTTTTCCAAGGCTTGCGATGCAATTAATAATTTCATTAGAATCTGTTGAGTCTATTTCTAAATCAATTGAATCTATGTCAGCAAAACGTTTAAATAATATTGCCTTTCCTTCCATTACAGGTTTTGAAGCTAAAGCTCCTAAATTTCCTAATCCAAGTATTGCTGTACCATTGCTAATAACTGCTACTAAATTTCCTTTAGTAGTATAGTCATAAGCAGCGTCTGGGTTTTCTGCTATTACTTTTACGGGAGCAGCAACGCCGGGAGAGTAAGCTAGAGCCAAATCTCTTTTGCTTGTCATTGGTTTTGAAGATAAAATTTCTATTTTTCCAGATTTTCCACTATTGTGGTAATCCAAAGCTTCTTGGTCTGTGTATCGTTCTATTTTGGACTTTTTCTTCATTTAAAAAGCAAGTATCTTACAATTGTCACAAAAATAAGGCTTACATGTCAAGATGAACTTAATCGCTGCTACCTCTACATTTAGTTTTTTTACGTTAATAAGTCGTATACTTGGTTATGTAAGAGACATTTTAATTGCTATTTTTTTAGGGACCAGTCTTTTTGCTGACGCATTTTTTGTAGCCTTTAGATTACCCAATACTTTTAGAAGACTATTCGCTGAAGGAACTTTTAACGCTGCATTTATTCCAAGTTATGCGGGAGAGCTTACAAAAAGTAAGTCAGGAGCAGACAGTTTTGCAAAAAGTGTATTTAATTTACTCTTTATTATTTTACTAATTTTAGTTTTTGTTGCAGAAATTTTTATGCCTCAGCTAATATTTTTAATAGCTCCTGGCTTTTATCAAGATCCAGAAAAATTAAATCTTGCTGTGGAATTAAGCAGGATTACTTTCCCCTTTTTATTTTTTATATGCTTAGCGTCTTTTTTTGGAGCTATATTAAATTCATATAACAAATTTGCAGCTGCTGCTGCTGCACCAATTATATTAAACATAGTGCTAATTTTGGCACTTCTTTCTTCAAAATGGTTTAACATCAAAGATGTAGTTACACTGTCATATGCAGTCTCTTTAGCGGGTTTTCTACAATTAATAATTTTATTATTTTTTGTTAAAAAATATTTTACTCCAATTTTAAGTTTAAAAATAAAAATAGATAAAAAAATAAAATTTTTTTTTAGTAAGTTGTTACCTAGTATTTTTTCATCTGGAGTTACTCAGATTAATATTTTAGTTGGGACTATAATTGCTTCTTTTCAGGCAGGGGCAGTTTCATATTTATATTATGCGGACAGAGTATATCAAATAAATCTTGCTGTTGCTGGAATCGCTGTAGGAACTGTTATGTTACCTGAACTCTCTAAACATATTAAAAATAATAATTTTAAACAAATAACAAATTTACAAAACAGGGCACTTGAACTTTGTTTATTTTTATCTATTCCCGCAGCAACAGCTTTAGTTTTAGCATCAGAACAAATTATAACTTCGCTATTTGGTTATGGCTCATTTAATAGTTTAAGTGTTACTAACACAGCTTTAGCACTCACTTTTTTTGCATTTGGTGTTCCTGCTTTTTCAATACTAAAAATATTTTCCAACTATTTTTTCGCTAGAAATGATACCAAAACACCTTTTTATCTTTCGCTAATATCTGTTATTTTGAACATTTTAATAAGCGTATCTTTATTTGGCAAATTTGGATTTATTATAATACCGATTGCAACTTCAATTTCCTCTTGGGCGAATGTTTTTTTTCATTTTTACTTTATTAAAAAAAGAAATTATTATTATTTTGATAAAACCTTTATTTATAAATTACCGCGCATAATATTATCAGTGGTTGTAATGGGAATAGTATTGCATTTATTACTTGGCTTTTTTTCAGTTAAATTTGACTATAATGAAAGTTGGAAATTTATTTACTTATTTATTATAGTGATCATTAGTTTGTTTAGTTACTTTTTTGTTTCAAATTTTTCAGGAGCTTTTAAATTTAAAGATATTAAATTAAAAAACTAATTATTATATGAATAAAAAAAGGGTATTTTCAGGTGTTCAGCCAACAGGTAATTTACATTTAGGAAATTATTTGGGGGCAATTAAAAATTTTGTAAATTTACAGGATAGGTTTGAATGTGTTTATTGTATTGTAGATTTGCATGCAATAACTAATCGTCAAGATCCTAAAGAATTAAAATCTAATATTTATGAAACAGTAGCTAGCTTTATTGCTTCAGGATTAAATCCCGAAAAAAATATTATTTTTAATCAGGCAAGTGTATCAGCTCACAGTGAATTAGCCTGGGTGTTTAATTGTGTTGCAAGAATAGGTTGGATGAACAGAATGACACAGTTCAAAGAAAAAGCTGGCTCAAACAAAGAAAACGCGAGCGTAGGACTTTTGGTTTATCCTAATTTAATGGCAGCGGATATACTTATTTATAAAGCTACCCATGTCCCAGTAGGTGAAGATCAAAAACAACACTTAGAATTAACAAGAGATATTGCAAAAAAATTTAATAATGACTTTAATTGTAAAGACTATTTTCCGATAGTGGAGCCATTAATACCAAAAGAAATTTCTAGAGTAATGAGCTTAAGAGATGGAAAAAAAAAGATGAGTAAATCAGAAAGTTCAGATCAAAGCAGAATTAATTTAAAAGATGACAAAGATTTAATTGATCAAAAAATAAAAAAAGCTAAAACAGATAACGATGCAATTCCCTCAGAAATAGGCGGGCTTAAAAACAGACCTGAAGCTACAAACCTCCTATCAATTTATGCAAGTATAAATAATGTTGATCTATCTGAAGTTCTAAAAGAATTTGCAAATAAAAATTTTTCAACTTTTAAGAGTAATTTAAGTGAATCACTAGTTGAAAAGATTTGTCCCATCGGAAATGAAATAAAAAAACTGTTAAAAGATAAGAATAACCTAAATAAGATTTTAATAAATGGCGCAAAAAGAGCGGATTTAATAGCAAATCGCAATTTAAAAGAAATTTATGAAATAATCGGCCTTACTAAGTTCACTTGATTATTTAAATTTGTTATATTACTTAATAACTATGGTAGATACTGAAATTACACCAAATCCTGATACATTAAAATTCTTGCCTGGAAAAAAAGTTTCTGAAATTGGTCCAGTAGAATTTTTAAAAAAAGACAAGAATATCAAATCGGTTTTAGCAAACAAAATTCTTGCTATAGATGGAGCGCTTATGGTTTTTTTTGGTACAGACTTTATTACAGTTAAAAAAGAAAAAAATATTAAATGGGATGATTTAAAGCACGGAATTATTTCTGAAATAAATGATTATTATGCGCAAGGTAATGATGTAGTTCTTAAAAAAGATGTAAATAAACTATCCTCAAAATCAAAAAGTGTGCATTCTGACGAAACAATTAATAAAATTGTTGAAGTTTTAGATTTAAAAGTAAGACCAGCAGTAGCAAAAGACGGTGGCGATATAAAATTTAAATCTTTTAAAGATGGCGTGGTTACCGTAGAACTCCAAGGAAGCTGCTCGGGATGCCCAAGCTCTGTTATGACACTCAAGCAGGGTGTGCAAAATCTTTTGTGCCATTATGTATCTGAAGTGAAAAGAGTAGAAGCAGTTTAAAAAATATGCCAAAAAAAATAGAAAAACTTTTTACATCCTATAGAGATCAGCTGGTACATTTGGCAAAACTTTACGGTGTTGTAGAAATAAAAAGCTACGCAAGAAGTGCAAAAAGATTAACGATTTCACAATTAGAGTTATTATTAATTAAAAATAAAATTAAATTACCAGTCAATCGCTCGAGTGATAAGGCTATGCTTAAACAAGAGTTAAAAGAAAACTCTATAAGAAACGCATATCTTTCTTTTGCATTTATTTTTTTAATAGCATGTTTTATTATGATGCGACCATACATAAAAAATGTTGTAAATGAAGTTAAATTTTCACATGTTACTGAGGAATATAAAAGTGCGAAAATTAGTAAACCAAAAAAAACAAAAAAACAAAACTCAAATACAGTTGAAGAAAATCTCCCAGATAATAGTAATACAATTAGTTTAAATGCTGAAACAACATCAAACTTATTTGATGACTTGGGTTATGATTTAAAAGGCGTAAGAGCTGGACAAAAGGTTAAACCGATATATTTAACTAAACTTCCTAAAGATCTTAATAAATTAGGAAATACAAAAAAAAAGAGAGAGCTGTTTATTAAAATAATCCTACCTTTAATATTAGATGAAAATGAAAAAATTACAGAAGATAGAAAAAAACTTTTTAAAATATTAGGAAAAAACTTTAATACAGTCGGGGAAAGAGTATGGCTAAAAAGAAGGTTTAAACAATATAAAATTGAAGATAAGGATTTATCAAAATTAAAAATGAGAATGGATATAGTTCCAGTTTCTATAGCTATAGCTCAAGCAGCAAACGAAAGTGGATGGGGCACTTCAAGATTTGCACTAGAGGGTAACGCGCTATTTGGTCAGTGGACTTGGAGCAAAAAAGGAATTTCACCAAAAAATAAAGACCCAAATAAAAGTCACAAAATTTTACAATTCCAAGTTCTAAAAGCATCTGTCAGAGCTTACAAAAATAATTTAAATACACATAAAGCATATCAAGAATTCAGAGAAGCAAGAGCTCAAATGAGAGAAGAAAATGACAAATTAGACGGATTGGGATTAACAATATATTTAAAAAATTATGCGTCAATCGGAGAGAAATATGTAAGTATTCTCCAAGATATTATAGAAAAAAATTCTCTTACAGACTTTGATAAAGCAGATCTACTACCTACAAAATTAAAAACCGGAGTTGCTTTGTAGAAGAAAGTCAGTACTCTGCTATAACATATTGAATTCCCAACCATCTCCATTTATTTTTTGCGGCCCAAAGAGAGCAATTAATTCTTCCTCTTTCGCTTTTAAACTTTTCTTTAAGCAAGATTTCCAATTCACTTTGATTATTAAATTTAATATCTGATTTTCTCCAAATATTTCCTTCATTGGAATAGCATGTAATATTTTTAATATTGATTAAATTTTTAAAAAATTTAATTTTAACTTTTGGGGGGTTTTCATTTCCTTTAATATACCTGTTTTCTGGTGTTATTTTTTCATAAGGAAATGGCAAAGTTTGAATTATCGATTTAAATCTTTTCAATTCACCATATTTTTCATTAATTGGAAATCTTGGCAATTCAAGAAAATCTTTACTTATATCTATAACACCCGAATGTTGCCCAAAAGCAAATTCAAAATTTAAATCAGCTACAATTTTTTTTAATGTAGTACTATATTCCCCAAAGGGGTAAGAAAATAATTTAGGAGAATGACCTAATTCTTTTTTAAAAATTTCTATAGATTTTTCCAGATCATCTTTTATTTTTTCTTCTTCCCAGTCAATTAAGTATTCATGAGTATGACTATGATTTCCTATTGTAGCTAAACCACTAGATTCAATTTCTTTTATTTGCTTCCAAGTCATATAGCCATTCTTTCCTACTTCTCGAGTACTTACAAAAAGAATAAATGGAATGTTCTTTTCTTTAAGCACCGGCCAAGCATTTAAATAAAAAGATTCAAAACCATCATCAATTGTCAAAAGCAAATAATTTTTTTTTATTGTATTTTTAATAATTTCGCTGAATTTTATAAAGGTAATAAATTCTATCTTTGAATTATTTATTTCTTCTAAATGTTTTAAAAAAACTTCATTTCTTATATTTGTAGATGGATATTTATTTTCATTAAAACGATGATACATTAAAGCTATTACACCTTTATCAGGATTAAGTTCATTTAAATTTATACCAAAGGATTTACTTATTGGTAAAAATAGTAGTATGAATATGTATATTATGAATTTTTTTTCGATTGATTGCAGCACAGAAATAGGTTCATTGTTTGTAAAAATCCAAAATAAAACATTTAGCAAAGTTTTGCAAAGCGATAAGTCTAATAATGATTTATTAATGAAACAAATTTTAGATTTTTTTGAGGAAAATAAGATAAAATTCAACAATATATCTAAAATTTTTGTTAATCAGGGTCCAGGAAATTTTTCATGGCTTAGAGGGTCTCTAGCCATAGCTAAAGGGATTAGTATAGCAGAAAATTTACATTTAATCGGATATAATACATTTATATGGTCATGTGCTAAGTATTTTGACAAGGCAGATTTTATTTGTTGTTTAATTAAATTTAGAGAAAAATACTATATCAAAGAATTTGATAAAAGACTCAACAATGTTTCAAATATTTGTGAAATTCAGGAAAGCGAAATAGTAGAAAAATATGCAAAAAAAATTAAAATAGTACCTAAAAAAGTGTTAAAAAATTTTAACAAAAAAATACTAAAACTTGATAATTTAAATATTGTAGATTTAGACCATATGGATCTTGAAACGCTTCAATTAAACGGTTTATTGGAAGAAAAATTGATTAAACCTCTATATTTAAATTAAAATTTTTTGAAATTATGTTTGATTGTAATATAATAAAATTATAAATGCCAAGTGATATAGAAAATAAATGCATCAAAAGGGGTTTGCGACTCACTGATCAAAGAAAACTTATAGCTCAAGTTATGTCAGAGTCAGAAGATCATCCAGATGTAGATGAGTTGCACAATCGTGTTAACAAAATTGATAGCAAAATAAGTATTGCTACAGTTTATAGAACTGTAAAATTATTTGAAGAAGCCGGGATTGTAGCTAAACACGATTTTAAAGGTAACAAAGCAAGATACGAACAAACCACAGAAGAACATCACGACCACTTAATTGATATAAATACTGGAGAAATAATTGAATTTGTTAATGAAGATATTGAAAAATTACAAAAACAAGTAGCTGAAAAACTTGGCTATAAACTTGTTGACCACAGACTAGAATTATATGGATCAAAAAATAAAAAGTAAATAAATTGCCTAAAAAAATATTTATCAAAACTTTTGGTTGTCAAATGAACGAGTACGATTCAAGTCGTATTTATGATCTAACATCAAAAATTGGTTTTGAGAAAACTAACAATAAAAAGGAAGCAAATTGCTATATATTAAATACATGTCATATAAGAGAAAAAGCAACTGAAAAAGTTTATCATGAAATTGGAAGAGTTAAAAAAGATTTTAGAAATTCAGAAAAACCTCTAGTTATTATTTCGGGTTGTGTTGCTCAAGCAGAATCAGAAGAAATGATCAAAAGGGAACCTTATATTGACATGGTAGTAGGTCCTCAATCTTATCACAAAATTCAAGATTTAATTTTAACCTATCAGAGAAAAAAACAAAAAATTAATGAAACAGAATTTGATGTAGTTAAAAAATTTGATACTTTAGAAAAAATTTCTAATACGCAAAATAAAATTTCGTCGTTTATAACTATCCAAGAAGGTTGTGACAAATTTTGTCATTTTTGCGTAGTTCCATATACGCGAGGCCCAGAATATTCACGTCCTTTTAATCAAATAATAAATGAGGCAAAAAGTTTAGTTAACAACGGTGTAAAAGAGATAATTTTATTAGGACAAAATGTTAATGCCTACAATTACCTATATAAAAATAAAAATTATAAACTTTCAGATATAATAAGAGAATTAAATAACATAAATAATTTACATAGAATTAGATTTACCACTTCACATCCTAACGACATGACTGATGATTTAATTAATTGTTATGAAGATTGTGAAAAACTAATGCCCCTCCTGCATCTTCCCGTTCAGAGTGGGTCTAATCATATTCTTAAATCTATGAATAGAAAACACGATATAAACTCTTATTTATCTACTATTAAAAAGCTTAAAAATATTAAAAAAAATATTAAGATTTCAAGTGATTTTATAATTGGTTATCCGGGAGAAACGAAAAAAGATTTTGAAGATACAATAAATTTAATTAAAAAAGTAGATTTTATTAATTCTTATTCATTCATTTTTAGTCCAAGACCAGGCACTCCAGCTGCAAAAATGAAATTGAATAATTCAAATGAAAGCAAGAACAGACTTAAGAAAGTACAAAAAATTTTATCTGAAATTCAACTTAAAAATAATAAAAAATATATAGATAATTACTGTGAGGTTCTAGTTGAAAATAAATTAGAAAATCAGTCAAAATATTTTGGACGAAATCCAAATATGACTTCAGTTATATTTGATTCTGAATATTGTACACCAGGAGAGTTGGTTAATGTAAAAATTGAATCTTGTAACCAAAATAATTTGTTTGGATATTTTAAAAGTAATAAAGTAGAGGCAGCATAAATATAATGAAAATAAATAAACAAAATAAAAGAGACAAAGATGTTTCAATTGTATATGGAACTAACAATTCAATAAATATTAATATATTCAATAATGAGATACTAATGGAGATAGTAGGATCTTTTGATAATAATCTTAAAGAATTAGAAAAAGTAAGTGGATCAAAAATTTATTGTAGAGGCAATTCGATCTCTATAAAAGGCGAAAAAAATGCTAATGAAAAAGTTAAAGATGCTATTGAGTATTTGGTTGAACGCTTCAGATCTGATAAAAAAATTGATAGAAACGACATTATTACATCTTTAAACAATGATATGATACAAGATACAAAAAATAAATCGACTGTACAATCAATAGACCAAGTTATAAAAACTCCAAAAAGGTCAGTTATACCAAGATCAAAAAGACAAAAAGATTATGTTTCTGCCCTTAAAACTAATCAAATAGTGATGTCATTAGGCCCCGCAGGTACAGGAAAAACTTATTTAGCGGTAGCAGTAGCTTTGACAATGTTACTAGAAAAAAAAGTTGAAAGAATAATATTATCTAGGCCTGCCGTTGAAGCAGGTGAAAGATTAGGTTTTTTACCTGGTGACATGAAAGAAAAAATAGATCCATATCTACGACCTTTGTATGATTCTTTAAATGATTTATTAGATTATGAAAAAATCCAAAGAAAAATAGAATCAGGCGAAATCGAAATAGCTCCGTTAGCTTTTATGAGGGGAAGAACTTTAAAAAATTCTTTTGCAATTCTCGACGAAGCACAAAATGCAACACGAACACAGATTAAAATGTTTCTGACAAGGATTGGAGAAAATTCCAAGCTTGTTGTAAATGGAGACCCATCTCAAATTGATTTACCTAACAAAAAAGATTCAGGTTTAGTAGAATCGCAAAATATATTAAGGGACGTTAAAGAGATATCCGTTATAAATTTTGATCATAATGACGTCATTAGACATCCATTGGTAACAAAAATCGTTGAAGCATATCAAAAGAAAACCAATGACCATAGTTAATGTCGCTGTAAATCAAAAATCTTGGAAAAAAAAAATAAAAAATCCAAAAAAATATTTATCAAGCAAAATAAATAAGATATCCAAAATTATTAAGTTTTTTAAAAAAAAAGATATAGCATTTACTATTTTTTTAACAAATTCTTTAACTATGAAAAAACTTAACAAAAAATTCAGAAAACATAACAAATCCACTGACGTTTTATCATTTCCATTTTATTCATTAAAAAATTTAAAATTAATAAAAAATAAAAAAATTTATATCGGTGACATTGCAATATCCTATGAAATTATAAATTCCCGTTCAAAAAATGGAAATTTTTTTGTAGAATTTGATAAAGTTTGGGTACATGGATTATTACATTTATTAGGGTACAACCACACTAAAGACAAGGATTATTTAAAAATGTATAGATTCGAAAAGAAAATTTTAAATTTTATAAAATAATGAATGGATTTTGATTTTGACTAATTTATTAAATAGTAAAATTTTTGTTATATTTATTATTCCGTTTTTACTTGGTGCTATCACGGTGTTTGGTTTTCAGCCTTACAATTTATCTTTTGTTAATTTTTTTTCTTTTTCTATTTTATTATACTTAATTTCACTAATTAAAAAAAAAACTCAATCTAAGTATAGGATCAGAAAGAGCAACTTTTATTTTTTTTATTTAGGTTGTTCTTTTGGTTTTGGTTTTTTTTTATTAGGTAATTACTGGATTTCTATATCTTTAACACATGATATAGCCTTTCAAAAATTAATTCCTTTTGCTCTTTTATTAATTCCATTATTTTTATCATTATTTTTTGGATTAGCTATTTCTATAATAGGAAATTTTTGTGAAAAAAAAATTTATTTTATTCTATTTTTTTCATTAGTTTTTTCTATTTTTGAGTTTTTAAGAGGCAACTTATTAACAGGATTTCCGTGGAACTTATTTGCTTATACATGGTCATGGTCAACAGCATCTATACAAATATTATCTATAATTGGTAGTTATTCTTTAAGTCTAATTTCTTTAACTTTGTTTTGTATTCCTTTTCTTTTTTTTCAAAAAAAAATCTTTAAAGAAAATGTAATATTTCTTATAATATTTTTAGTTTTTATTTTTGCTAATTATACTTATGGTTTTAATAAAATAAGTAATAGTCACTATAAATTTGATGAAAATGTTAGTTTAAAGATAGTTTCACCCAACTTTTCATTAGTCGATTATAACGATACTCCCGAAATTGAACAATTGGAGAGACTCATAAAAATTAGCAACCCAGAAAAGAAAAAAAAAACAGTTTTTATATGGCCAGAAGGAATATTTTATGAATCTTATTTAAAAGATATTCAACAATATAAAAGTTTATTTAAAGAAAAGTTTTCAAATAACCATCTAATTATTTTGGGTATTAATAATTTTTTTGATGAACCCGAAACACAAAATACAAAATATTTTAATAGTTTAGTTGTTTTAGATAATCAATTAGAAATTTTGTCAGTTTATAATAAAGTAAATCTAGTTCCATTTGGTGAATTTTTACCTTTCGAAAAAATTTTAACTAAATTTGGAATAAAAAAAGTTACTCAGGGATACAATTCTTTTACAGCTGGAAAAGAAAGAAAGATTATAAACTTAGGTACGGAATTTAATAATAAATTAGTTCTTCCTCTTATTTGTTATGAAATAATATATTCAGGCAAAATCAAAACTAAAGGACAAACTCCAGATGTAGTAATAAATATTTCAGAAGATGCCTGGTTTGGTAAATCAATAGGACCTTATCAACATTTTGCTAAGGCTGTTTATAGATCAATAGAAGAGGGAGTATTTATAGCAAGATCTGCCAACAAAGGTGTTTCGGCATTTATAAATCCTTATGGAAAGGTCATTAAATCGCTTAATACGGGAGAGTCAGGCAATATAGAGATGAAATTTCCCAGTTTTAGCAACCCAACATTATTTTCAAATTACGGAAATAAAATATTTTACTTAATAATTTTTTTGTATATGTTGCTAATTTTAATTTTAAAAAAATATAAAATTTAATGAGTAAAAAATCATATCTATTTACGAGTGAGTCAGTATCTGAAGGACACCCAGATAAGGTTTGTGATCGTATATCAGATATGGTTGTAGACACCTATCTAGCCAAAGAACCTTTTTCTAGAGTTGCTTGCGAAACTTTAACAACAACAAATAAAGTTGTCTTAGCCGGGGAAACAAGAGGCCCAGAAATAAAAAAAGATGATTTAATACAAAAAGTTCGTGGATGTATAAAAGATATAGGGTATGAGCAAAAAGGATTTCATTGGAAAAATTGTAACATTGATGTTCACTTACATTCTCAATCAGCTGATATTGCAATGGGAGTTGACTCAAAAGACAATAAAGACGAAGGAGCTGGCGACCAAGGAATAATGTTTGGTTATGCTTGTAATGAAACAGATGTTCTAATGCCAGCACCAATTTATTATTCTCATAAAATTTTAGAATTAATGGCTGCAGATCGAAAAAATGGAAAAGCAAGCAAATTAGAACCAGATTCAAAAAGCCAAGTAACTATGCAATACGAAAACGGAAAACCAATAAAAGTTACATCAGTTGTTATTTCCACCCAACATTCTGCAGATGTAAATCAAGCTCAAGTTAAAGAAATTGTCAGACCATATTTAGAAAAATCTATTCCTAAAAATTTATTAGCAGACTTAAAGGATGAAGAATTTTATGTGAATCCAACCGGTCAATTTATCATAGGTGGACCTGATGGTGATTCAGGATTAACTGGTAGAAAAATTATAGTGGATACTTATGGCGGAGCCGCTCCGCATGGCGGAGGGGCATTTTCTGGTAAAGACCCAAGTAAGGTTGATAGATCTGCAGCATATGCAGCGCGATACGTTGCAAAAAATGTTGTTGCTTCTAAAATAGCTGACAAATGTTTAATTCAGCTAGCTTATGCTATAGGCGTTTCAAAACCATTATCTATCTATGTAGATCTCTTTGATGGTGACGATGAAAAGTCAAAACACGTAGAAAAATTGATAAAAGAAAACTTTGATCTCAGTCCAAGGGGTATCAGAGAAATGTTATCTTTAACTAAACCTATATATGAATGTACAGCTGCTTACGGTCATTTTGGCAGAAAACCTGGTATAGATGGTTCTTTTTCTTGGGAAAAGACTGATAAAACTGAAGTTTTTAAAAAGTAAATCTTGAAAAAGTAAAAATTTTAAATTAAAAGAACCTAAGTTACCTGGTTAAGTCAAAATGGGCTTTTGCCCATTTTTTTTTAGGAGTAATGAAATATATAACATGCTTAATAAAAGATCTGATAAACTTGAATTATTACGAATAGCCGAAGCAGTTGCTTCAGAGAAATCTATAGATAAAGAACTTATAATAAGTTCAATGGAGTCGGCTATACAAAAAGCAGCTAAAACAAAATTTGGATCAGAAAATGATATACGTGCAATAATTGATAGAAAAAGTGGTAATATAAGCCTTCATAAAGTTTTAAAAATAGTAGAAACCCCAGAGAATTTTGATACTGAAATTTCATTAGATCATGCGATAGAAAAAGAGAAAAAAAACGATATTAAAGTGGGCGATGAAATATTTGAACAATTGCCACCAGTAGATTTTGGTAGAATTGCAGCACAAACAGCAAGGCAAGTTATAACACAAAGTGTGAGGGCTGCTGAAAGAGAACGACAATATAATGATTTTATAGAGAAGAAAGGTGAAATTCTAAGTGGTACAGTCAAAAGATTAGAATATAGTAATGTGATTATAGATTTAAATAGAGCAGAGGCAATCATTAGAAAAGAAGAATTAATTCCTAGAGAAATAATTAAAACAGGGGATAGGATTAAAGCCTACTGCTACGATGTCGTAAGAGAAAACAAAGGCCATCAGATATTTTTATCAAGAGCACATCCTAAGTTTATGGAAAGATTATTTTTCCAAGAAGTTCCAGAAATTTATGATGGGATAATTGAAATAAAATCTTCAGCAAGAGATCCGGGAAGTAGAGCTAAAATTTGTGTTAATTCAAAAGACTCCTCCATTGATCCAGTGGGAGCTTGTGTTGGCATGAGAGGAAGTAGAGTTCAATCTGTAGTTAATGAGCTTCATGGGGAAAAAATAGATATAGTTCATTGGTCAGAGGACCCAGCTACGCTTGTTGTAAGTGCTCTAGCACCAGCTGAAATTCAAAAAGTAATAATTGATAATGAAAATAGAAGGATAGAAGTTATACTAAGTGAAGAAAATTTGAGTAAAGCAATAGGAAGAAGAGGTCAGAATGTGAGATTAGCTTCAAAATTAATGGATTATGAAATAGATATTTTAACAGAAAAGGAAGAATCTGAAAAAAGACAATCCGAATTTAAAGATAAAACCGATGTATTTATTAAAAATTTAGAAGTTGATGAAACTTTAGGACAATTATTAGTAGCAGAAGGTTTTTCGACGATAGAAGAAATTAATCAAGCACCTATTGAACAAATTACTAAAATTGAAGCTATTGATGAAAATACAGCAAAAGAATTAAAAGAAAGAGCAAATGAATTTTTGAAAAAAGAAAAAGAAGATATTGGAAAAAAATTAAAAGAACTTGGCATAGATGAAGCTTTAATAAGCTTAAAAGGACTCACCCCAGGAATGTTAGTTACTCTTGGTGAAAAAAAAGTTAAAACCCTCAAAGATTTTGCTGAACTTTCATCAGATGAACTAATTGGTGGATATGATGAAATTAAGGGAAAAAGATTTAAGGTAGATGGTTATTTAGAAGAATTTGCATTAACCAAAAAAGAGGCGGATGATTTAATAATGTTGTCAAGAAATATTGTATTTAAATAATAGGTATGTTTTATGGAAGAAAAAAAAACAAAGAAAAAAAAACTCACATTAAGTGTTTCTTTAAAAAAACCTTATGATGTTTCATCTTATAGACAAGACAAACAAAAAACTTCAGTTGTCATAGAAAAAAAACCCCAAAGAAAATGGGGAGAAAAAAGGTTTCAACCTCGTGATAGTAATTTTAATAAAATACAAAACAGAAGCACTTTCACTTCAAAAAAGCCATTATTAGGTAAGAGTTTTGACATAAGAAAAATGGCTGAAGAAAGAGCCACCAAAAGGTTTAAGAGCCCCAAAGAAGAAAATTTACAGCAAAAAAAAAGTACTTTAAAAAAAGATAAAAATTTTATTTCCAAAAGAGAAGGTAAGCTCACCTTATCAAAGGCACTTGTAGAGGAGTCATTTGATGGAAAAGAAAGAAGCTTGGCATCAGTTAGACGAGCCAGACTTAAGGAAAAGAAAAATCAAAATTTAGAAAAAACAAAAATCGAAACTAAAAAAATTATTAGAGAGGTTAATATACCTGATAAAATTACTATACAGGAACTATCAAACAGGATGGCTATGCAAGCGAGTAGTATTATCAAACATTTAATGGGCATGGGAGTAGTAGCAACTATTAATCACAATATAGACGCTGATACTGCAGAGTATCTTGTTAAGGAATTTGGAAACATACCTATCAGAGAGAAAAAACCAGATTTAAATCTTCAAAAATTAGATGATAAAGAATTAAAAAATTTAAAAACAAGATCCCCAATTGTAACGGTTATGGGACATGTAGATCATGGAAAAACTTCATTACTAGACTCTCTTAGAAAAACTAATGTTGTTGCGCAAGAACATGGTGGAATAACACAACATATAGGAGCTTATAAAATTAAAACAGAAAATGGAAAAGATATAACTTTTATTGATACGCCTGGCCATGCAGCTTTTACAGAAATGAGAGCAAGAGGTTCTAAAGTAACAGACATAGTAGTTTTAGTTGTAGCTGCAGATGATGGTGTAAAGCCACAAACAGTTGAAGCTATAAACCACGCTAAAGCTGCAAAAGTTCCAATTATAGTAGCGATTAACAAATGTGACTTGCCAGGTGCAAAACCAGAAAAAATTAAAAATGAACTTTTGCAATACGAGCTTATCGCAGAGGAACTTAGCGGAGATACTTTATTTGCAGAGGTTTCTGCCACAACTAAAAAAAACTTAGATAAACTTAAAGAAAATATTATTTTGCAAACAGACCTGCTTGATCTTAAGGCAGATTACGACTCGAAAGCAATTGGAGCAGTTTTAGAATCTAGAGTTGATAAAGGAAAGGGGCCTGTATCTACTATATTAGTAACAAATGGCACCTTAAAAAAAGGAGATTTTTTTGTAAGTGGTAACACTTGGGGGAAAGTTAGAGCAATGATTAACGATGAGAGTCAAAACGTAGATATTGCAACACCATCTACTCCAGTTGAAATTTTAGGTATGAATAGTCCTGCTTATGCAGGAGATGATTTTATTGTAGTTGAGTCTGAATCAAAAGCTAAAGAAATAAATGATTATAGAGTTGAAAATACAAAATCAAAGCAAGCTCCATTGATTTCAGTTAATAGAGATTCTGCATTTAATGATTCTTCAGGACCTAAAGAATTAGCTATAATTATCAAATCGGATGTTCAGGGCTCAAGTGAAGCTCTTAAAAATGCAATTGGAAAAATTAAACACAACGAAGTAATTCCAAAAATAATTTTATCTGGCATTGGTGTAATTACAGAGACAGATGTGACTTTAGCAAAGGCTTCAAATGCCATATTGTTGGGTTTTAACGTTAGGCCTAATAAGGAAGCTAAAAAATTAGCAGAAAGTAATAAAATTACTCTAAAACTTTTTAACATAATTTATGAGGCATTAGATTTTATCAACGACTCACTTTCTGGCCTACTAAAACCGGATACAAAAGAGGAAGTGATTGGTTCGGCTGAAGTTAAAACTATCTTTAAGGTTTCAAAAGTAGGTAAGGTTGCTGGATCAAAAGTTATTAATGGCGAGATAATCAATAATTCAAATGCAAGGTTGATTAGAGACGGAAATGTACTATATACAGGTTCTATTGGTAGCATTTTCAGGGAAAAAAATGCTGCAAAACAGGTAGCCGCCGGGCTAGAGTGTGGTATAACCCTCAAAGATTTTGCAGATTTTAAAGAGAAAGATGTAATTGAAGTTTATAAAATTATCGAAACAGAGAGAAGAATTTAATGATTAGACAAAATAATAACTCCCCATATTCGCAAAGACAGTTGAGAGTTGGAGAATTAATAAAACAATCTTTAGGACAAATTTTTCTAAGGGACGAGGCAAAAGTTCCGACATTAGATACAAAAAATATAACTGTTACTGAGGTGAGAATGAGTCCTGATTTAAAAAATGCAAGAGCTTATGTAATTCCTTTAGGTGGCAAAGATACAGAAAAAGCAGTAGGTATTTTGACGGAATGTTCCCATTTAATCAGAAAAGCTTTAGCAAAAAAAATAGATATGAAATTTTTACCGAGAGTCTCTTTTATTGGAGACAAGTCCTTTGACTATGCAGAGAAAATAGAAAAATTAATTCAACAAAACAAATAAATATGATTAAAGAAAAAAATAAAATTATTGAAGATTTAAAAATTAATCCAAAAGATGTTGGTTCCTCAGAGGTCCAAATAGGATTATTGAGTGATAAAATAAATATACTATCAGAACATTTTAAAAAAAATAAAAATGACAAACATTCATCTGGTGGTTTATTAAAGGCAGTGAACCGAAGAAAAAAATTGTTAGATTATTTGAAAAGAAAAAATCCAGAATCTTATACAAAAGTATTAACAAAATTAAATTTAAGAAAATAAATGTTTAAAGTATTTAAGGAAGAATTTGAATTAGACGGAAAAAAATTAATTCTAGAAACAGGAAAAGTTGCCAGACAAGCAGATGGTGCAGTAATTGCCACTATGGGTGAAACGGTTGTAATGTCCACAGTTGTAGGTGCAAAAAAAGTTAATCCAGAAACTGACTATTTTCCCTTATCCGTAAATTACCAAGAAAAATATTATGCTGCTGGAAAAATTCCTGGAGGTTACTTTAAAAGAGAAGCAAGACCCACTGAATCTGAAACTTTGATTTCAAGATTGATTGATCGACCTATTCGTCCATTATTTCCTGATAATTTTAGAAATGAAGTTCAGCTTTTGCCAACAGTTCTTTCTTACGACAATGAAAATGAAGCTGATATATTATCAATAATAGCTTCGTCTGCTGCTTTAGCAATCTCAGGATTACCATTCAAGGGACCAGTGGCAGCATCAAGAGTAGGTTTTATTAATAATAAATATGTTTTAAATCCTTCAAAAGAGCAATTGAAAGAATCTAAATTGGATTTAGTTGTTGCTGGAACAAAAGATGCTGTATTAATGGTCGAGTCCGAAGCTTCAGGATTATCTGAAAAAGAAATGTTAGAAGCAGTGAAATTTGGTCATGAAAAATTTGGGCCAGCTATTAAAGCAATAGAGAACCTTAAGAAAAAATGTTCAAAAGAGGAATGGAAAATAGAAGATAAAGATTGTAGCGAAATCAAAGATAAAATTTCTAAAGAATTAACAAAAGATTTAGAAAAAGCTTTTTCTGAAAAAGATAAGAAAAAAAGATCTGAGTTAGTGAATAATGCTACTGAAAAATGTAAGAAACTTTTTGAAGCAGATGAAAATTATACTGAACTTGAAGTTTTATTACAGTTAAAAAATTTAGAGAAAGATATAGTTAGATCAAAAATCTTGAAAACTAAAAAAAGAATTGATGGAAGAGGTTTATCAGATGTAAGACCGATCAAATGTGAAGTTGGAGTTCTTCCTAGAGCACATGGTTCAGCATTGTTTACCAGGGGTGAAACGCAAGCTTTGGTAACCACAACCCTAGGAATGACTGAGGATGAACAAAGAATAGAAAGTCTTGAAGGCTTAAGAAGAGAAAGATTTATGTTACATTATAATTTTCCTCCATTTTCTGTTGGAGAAACAGGCAGAATAGGTACTGGTAGAAGAGAAGTGGGACATGGAAAATTGGCTTGGAGGGCTTTAAAATCTTCATTACCGGAAAAAGAAAAATTTCCCTACACTTTAAGAATTGTTTCCGAAATTACTGAGTCTAATGGATCTTCTTCAATGGCTACGGTATGCGGAGCATCATTAGCACTCATGGATGCAGCGGTACCGATCGCAGAGCCAGTTGCTGGCATAGCTATGGGATTAATTAAAGAAAAAAAGGATTTTACCGTTCTTTCAGATATTTTGGGAGACGAAGACCATCTAGGAGACATGGATTTTAAAGTAGCTGGTACAAAAGATGGAATAACATCTTTGCAGATGGATATAAAAATTACCGGAATTACATTTGAGATTATGGAACAGGCACTTAATCAAGCAAAAGAAGGAAGAGCGCATATTTTGTCTGAAATGAATAAGACGATTAAATCATCTAGAACAGAAGTGTCAAAGCATACTCCTAAAATTGAAACTATAAAAGTTGATAAAAAAGATATTGCGGCAGTTATAGGTAAAGGCGGAGCAACAATAAGAGAAATTGTAGAATTGTCAGGTGCCAAAGTAGATGTGAAAGATACTGGAGAGGTAAGCATAGCAGCTCCAGATGAAGCTTCACGAAATAAAGCTATGGAAATGGTTAAAAATATAATCGCCAAACCAGAAGTAGGAAAAATATATAAAGGTAAAGTTGTTAAAATTATGGAGTTTGGTGCTTTTGTAAATTTTTTAGGCAAACAAGATGGCCTAGTTCATATTTCGCAACTTGCTGGAAAAAGGGTTGCTAAAGTTTCTGATGTCGTTAAAGAAGGAGACGAGGTTTCTGTTAAAGTAATAGGTTTTGACAGAGGTAAAGTGAAGCTTTCAATTAAAGAAGCAAGCTAATTATTTTTTACTCGCACAAATATCTTTTATTACCGGTACGTTAGCGCAGTCAGTACATTTAGTAATCTGAACTAAACAACCATCATCAAGTACTTTTATATCAACTACTTTATCGCACTTTGAGCAAGTTGATGCTAAAGTTAAACCACATTTTTTACAATTATAAGTTTGTGTTTGCATAACCATAATTTAATAATTAAAAAAAAAAATTCAAGCAATTTAGCTTTTAATGGTAATCATTATCAAAAATAATTACACTATGTTTTTTGGATTTGGCATGCCCACTTTATTATAACCAGCATCAACATAGTGTATTTCTCCGGTCACAGCCTTAGATAAATCACTTAATAAATATAAAGCAGATCCACCTACATCATTTATATCTACATTTCTTTTTAAAAAGGAATGGTCTTCACTCCATTTATATAAAAATTTAGCATCTCCAATTGCGGATGCAGCTAAAGTTTTAATAGGTCCAGCGCTGATAGCATTTACTCTTATTCCTTTTGCACCTAAATCTCTCGCAAGATACTTAACACTAGACTCTAAAGCAGCCTTACAAACTCCCATAACGTTATAATTTGGAATTACTTTCGTTGATTCATAGGTTAATGTTAATAAGCTAGATCCTTCATTCATAATTTTAGATGCTTCTTTAGCCACTTCTGTAAGTGAAAAGCATGAAATAAGCATACTTTTTAAGAAATTTTCCCTTGAAGTATTAATAAATTCTCCTGAAAGCTCAGATCTATCAGAAAAAGCAATTGCATGAACAACAAAATCTAAATTGCCCCACTTATTTTTTATATCTTCGAATGTTTTTACAATGTCTTCCTTTTTTTCCACATCACAACTTAAGGTAAAATTAGACTTTAATGACTCTGCTAGTGGAACAACTCTTTTTTTTAAAGCATCACCCAAATAAGTAAATGCAAGATCAGCACCGTTTTCTGAAAGTTTTTTGGCTATACCCCATGCAATTGAACGGTCGTTTGCAACACCCATAATTAGACCTTTTTTTCCTTTTAATAAACTCATAAATTAAATCTTCTCGAAAACTAATGTTGCGTTAGTTCCTCCAAACCCAAAACTGTTAGACATTATTGAGTTTAAAGTTACCTCTTTTTCAACTTTCGTAACTATTGGATATTTTTTTGCCTCTTCATCTATTTCATTTATATTTACTGAAGCAGATATAAAATTATTTTTCATCATTATTAAACTGTAAACAGCTTCATGCACGGATGTTGCTCCTAATGAATGACCTGAAAGGGATTTTGTAGAACTAATTTTTGGAATTGAATCTTTAAAAACTTCATTAACTGCTTTAAGTTCAGTTATATCCCCTACTGGCGTGGAAGTTCCATGAGTATTTATATAATCAATTTTATTTCTACTAGTACTTAATGCTAATTTCATGCATCTTACAGCACCCTCTCCTGTTGGGGCTACCATATCGTATCCATCAGATGTAGCGCCATAACCTGTAATTTCTGCATAAATTTTTGCACCTCTAGCTTTTGCATGTTCGTAATCCTCAAGCACCAAAACTCCTCCTCCACCAGATATTACAAAGCCGTCTCTATTTTTGTCATAAGGTCTAGATGCTTTTTCCGGTGTATCATTGTATTTAGAGGATAAGGCGGTCATTGCATCAAACATAGCAGTCATTGCAAAATGAACCTCATCACTACCACCTGCAAAAACTATTTTTTGTTTTCCCAACTGTATTTGTTCCATTGCATTTCCAATACAATGTCCACTAGTTGCGCAAGCAGAACTAATTGTATAATTTACTCCTTTGATTTTAAATGGTACAGCTAAGGTCGCAGAAGCAGTACTTGACATAGTTCTGGGTACTACGAAAGGCCCCATTTTTTTTGGAGTCTTTTCGCGTGTTTTGTCAGCTGCAAGAATCACATTTTTAATGGATGGGCCTCCAGAACCCATAATCATTCCAGTTGAAATATTACTTACATCCTTTTCTTCTAATCCAGAATCTTTAACAGCTTCAGTCATAGCTATATAATTGTATGCTGATCCTGGACCCATGAATCTAATTACTTTTCTATCAACATAGTCTTCCAGTTTAATATTTGGAATTCCATGAACATGGCTTTTTAAATTATATTCTTTATATTCTTCACTAAATGTAATTCCAGACTTTGAATTTATCAAAGAATCACAAACCTCTTTTTGATTGTTTCCTAAACAAGAAACTACCCCAATTCCTGTAACTACTACTTTTTTCATTATTTAAATAATCCCACTTTTAAATTTTCGGCCTCATATATTAGTTTATCGTCTGAAAATAATGCCCCGTCAGCCAGGCCGACAACGGCATTTTCTTTTTTTAAAATTCTTTTCATATCAACTTTATATTTTGCAATTTTGGCATTAATAAGCACTTCGCCAGTAAATTTAACACTGTTAACTCCTAAAGCACGCCCTTTTCCGGGCTCACCCTTCCAACCTAAAAAAAAACCCACTAATTGCCACATAGCATCTAGCCCAAGACAACCAGGCATAACAGGATCTTCTTTAAAGTGACAGTCAAAAAACCACATTTTTTTCTTTATATCTAGCTCTGCTTCAATTACCCCTTTTCCATAAACTCCTTTTGCGTCTTCGATGTTTGTAATTCTATCAAACATTAACATAGGTGGTGATGGTAATTTAGCATTTCCTGGGCCAAATAATTTACCGTCCGCACACTCAATTAATTCTTCATATTTGAAACTATTTTTTTTTAACATAGGATTAAATTAATACTTGATTAATATACTTTATTACATATATTTAGCATGTAAATCAAAAAGGCTTGAAAACACTACATTTTAAATAACATGGGTCAATATAAATTTCATATAGAAAGGCTTAGATCGTCCGGTTTAAGACCAACTAAGCAAAGGTTAGCTATATGCAAAGTATTATTTGACAGAAAAGAAACATTTCATTTTACAATTGATAAGTTAAAAAAAACTTTTGAAAAAGGAACCAAAAAAAAAATTTCTGTCGCAACTTTATATAATACTGTACATGCGTTTAAAGAAAAAGGTTATCTAAAAGAAATTTCATTAAAGGGAAATCAAACTTTTTTTGACACTAATACAAAAAATCACCATCATTTCTATGATGAACATATGTCGCAGCTGGTTGATATTGATGATAAAAATGTTTCAATAAATTATTTACCAAAAACACCAAGTGGAAAAAAAATTAAATCTATAGAAGTTCTAGTTAAAATTGAAGACAATAACTAAAAAAAATATTGAAAAAATTATTTAATTTAAAAAATAGATTAGAATCATTCTAATGTATTGACTATGGCCTAAAATAGTTATAAATTAAAATTCATATGAAAGATCAAGAACAATCCAAATGTCCATATACAGGAGCAGGAACACCACCGAAGTTTCCAACTGGCAGAGGTCAATCCAATAGAGACTGGTGGCCAAACAGTTTAAACCTCAAAATCTTAAGTCAGCATTCCTCTTTAGTAAATCCTATGGATAAAAAATTTGATTATGCAAAAGAATTTAAAAAATTAAACTACAAAGCTTTAAAAAAAGATTTACATAAATTAATGACAGATTCACAAGATTGGTGGCCTGCAGACTACGGTCACTATGGAGGTCTGTTTATTCGATTAGCATGGCATGCTGCAGGAACATATAGAACTGGAGATGGCCGTGGCGGAGCTGGTACAGGCAATCAGCGATTTGCTCCATTAAATAGCTGGCCTGATAATGTTAACTTAGATAAAGCAAGATTATTACTTTGGCCGATAAAGAAAAAATATGGAAAAAAAATTTCATGGGCCGATCTTTTTATTTTAGTTGGAAATGTAGCTTTAGAGTCAATGGGATTTAAAACTTTTGGCTTTGGAGGAGGCCGAGAGGACATTTGGGAACCAGAGGAAGATATTTATTGGGGATCCGAAAAAGAATGGCTTGGTGTTAATCGTTATAGTGGTAAAAGAGAACTTGAAAATCCTTTAGGAGCGTCACACATGGGTTTAATTTACGTAAACCCCCAAGGTCCTGATGCTAATCCTGATCCTGTTTTAGCTGCACATGATATTCGCGAAACTTTTGGTCGTATGGCGATGAATGATTATGAAACAGTTGCTCTAATAGCAGGTGGCCATACTTTTGGAAAATCTCATGGTGCCGCCCCTGAATCGCACAAAGGACCAGAACCAGAGGGTTCAAAAATTCAGGAACAGGCTACTGGCTGGAATAGTAATTATAGAAGTGGTTTAGGTATTGATACTATAAGCAGCGGCCTTGAAGGGGCTTGGACAGCAAATCCCATTAAATGGGATATGGGTTATTTTGATAACTTATTTAACTATGAATGGAAATTAACGAAAAGTCCTGCTGGCGCACATCAGTGGGCACCACAACAGAACGGCAAGGCTATAGATATGGTTCCTGATGCGCATGATAAATCTAAAAAACATCCACCAATGATGCTTACAACAGACCTTTCTTTAAGAATGGACAATAAATATGAAAAAATTTCTAGAAATTTTCATGAAAACCCTGATGAGTTCGCTGATGCATTTGCAAGAGCTTGGTTTAAATTAACTCACCGTGATATGGGACCCCGAGCATGTTATTTAGGTCCAGAAGTTCCAAAAGAGCAATTAATTTGGCAAGATCCAGTAACAAAACCTAAATATAAACTTAAAAATAATGATATTAATTCTCTTAAGTCCAAAATATTAAAATCAGGTCTCTCTATATCTCAGTTAGTTTCCACAGCTTGGGCATCGGCTTCAACATTTAGAGGTTCAGACAAGAGAGGTGGAGCCAATGGAGCAAGAATAAGATTATCTCCACAAAAAGATTGGAAAGTTAATAACCCAACTCAACTATCAAAAGTTATTAAAGCTTTAGAAAAAATTAAAAAAAGTTTTGACAGCAAAAATAAAAGTGTATCAATGGCTGACTTAATTGTTTTGGGAGGGTGTGTTGCAATTGAAAAAGCTGCTAAGAAAGCTGGTCATAGTGTAAAAGTTCCATTTTCACCTGGCCGTGGAGATGCATCACAAGATCAAACAGACGTATACTCATTTGGTTTACTTGAGCCAAAATCTGATGGATTTAGAAATTATATTACAAAAAAAACCAACGGGTTATCAGGAAAACCTACAGTATCTGCAGAAGAAACTCTTATTGATAAAGCTCAATTATTAAAACTTTCTGCACCTGAAATGACAGTCTTGGTTGGCGGTATGCGTGTATTAAACACTAATTTTGATAAATCAGATTATGGAGTTTTTACAAAAAAAACTGAAACACTTACAAATGATTTCTTTATTAATTTGCTTGATATGAACACAACATGGAAAGAAGTTTCTAAAGAGGAAGATTTATTTAATGGAAAAAACCGTAAAACAAAACAATCACAATGGACTGGAACTCGTTTTGATCTTATATTTGGATCAAATTCTCAATTAAGAGCTATCGCAGAAGTTTATGCTTGTGAAGATTCGATGTCAAAATTTATAACCGATTTTATATCTGCTTGGACAAAGGTAATGAATTTAGATCGTTTTGATCTAAAATAAATTAAAAATCAGTTAATCATACCCCACAAATTTTTTTTTATTAACCATCCATCAAAATTTCCGGATTTGGTTTTACACCATTGCTTTTTACATTTTATAATTAAAACTAATCTGCCGGGCTCTAATTCTGCTATTGGTTTTGAATAAATTGTAGGCTTCTCATACATTATAGTATTTTTTTTTTTATTTATCCCAGATTTCTTTTTTGATAGTTGAGATATATGTATCCATCCAGAGTTATTTTCAAAATCTTTTATTTTTCTCCAGTTGTCCAATTTATCCATAACAATTACTGGTAAATATTTTTTTTTATAAATAAATTTTATGGGGTAATCAAAAGAGGGGCCTTGGCGTAAATTAACTTCATTTTTTTTTAAAGATAAAAAATTCGTACTTTCAGTAGAAAATGTCTTCTCTGATATAACTAAAAAAAAAAATATAAAATAAATAATTAAATTTTTTTTATTTTTCATTACAATAACAATCTGATCTTTTGCCAAGTTTAACTTTTCTAAATGTAAGTTTTAAAGAATCTATTATTAATATGTAGCCACATAGTGTATCACCTATTCCAAGAATTTCTTTTACAGCTTCATTAGCTTGTATACTCCCGACAATCCCAGCTAAAGGTCCTATAACTCCATCGTATTCGCAATTATCAATATCAAGATTTTTTGGCATAACAGGTATAAAACATCTTAAACAAGGGGATTTTTTCTTACGAAAATTAAAAGTATAAACTTGTCCATCAAACTTGCTTATCGCTCCCGAAATCAAAATTTTCTTTTTTTTAAAGCAATAGTCATTTATTAAAAAACGCGTTCTAAAATTATCACTACCATCAATAATTAAGTCAAATTTATTAGCTATTTGGTTTATATTTGATGATGATAAATTTTTACTAAAGGATACTAACTTTATTTCTGGGTTAATTTTTTTTAATTTTTTTAAAGCTATATAAGATTTTCTTTTATTAATATCTTTAGTTTCAAAAATAATTTGTCGTCCCAGATTGGATAATTCAACCTTGTCCTTGTCAATTATACCAATCTTTCCAATACCTAAAGCTGCCAAATAAATAGCAATTGGAGATCCTAATCCTCCAGCCCCAACAATTAAAACATTAGCACTTAAAAGTTTTTTTTGACCAGTAATCCCAATTTTTTTTAAAATTAATTGTCGAGAATATCTTTCTATTTTTTTTTTTGTAAATTTCATTAAAATTTATTATTTACCAGTTGAACCAAAACCACCTTTACCTCTCATCGAGTCTGGTAAACTCTCTACTACTTCTAAATCCATTTTATTGACAGGAGCCAAAATCATTTGAGCAACTCTATCCTTATTGTTTATAATAAATTCACTTTTACCATGATTATAAAGAATTATTTTAATCTCACCTCTATAATCACTATCTATTGTACCTGGCGTATTTAAAACTGATATGTTGTTTTTAGCTGCAAGCCCTGATCTAGGTCTTATTTGTATTTCATATTCATTTGAAAATGCAACAGAAAGTCCAGTAGGCACAATACATGAACTATTTGGAGAAAGCTTGATCGGTTTTTTTATAAATGCCATCAAGTCAACACCTGAAGCGCCTGCAGTTTTATAATTTGGAATTTCTACTTGTTCGTCTAATTTTTTTATTAATACCTTTACCATTAAATTTTAATTTAATTGGGCAATAACTCTATCTATGATTTCATCTGAGATTTCAGATTTTGATTTCATATTAAGTTTTTCATCACTTATTTTTTTATTTTTGTAAAAAATTAACACTTCATTAAAATCAGAATCAAAACCTATAGATTTATCAGAAACATCATTTGCAATAATCCAATCACAATTTTTTTCCATTAATTTATTTTTTGCACCATTATTTATATCGTATGTTTCTGCAGCAAAACCTATTACTAGTTTTGGTCTAAGAGAATTATGATTTGAAATATAATTTAAAATATCTATATTCTTTTCTAAATCAAGACTTGTATAGTTTTCCTTTTTTATTTTTTGTTTATACTCTTGTTTAATTTTAAAATCTGAGACAGCAGCTGAAAATATTGCAACATCCACAGGCAGGTTTTTTTGTGTCTCTTTAAACATTTGATCAGTCGTTTCTACTTTCACAAGATTTATATCATCGTTTACTTTTAAATTAGTTGGTCCAGATATAAGAGTAGTTTCGAATCCTTTTTTTGATAATGATTTAGCTAATTCAAAACCTTGCTTACCGCTTGACTTATTAGTGATAAATCTAACAGGATCAATATATTCTCGTGTAGGTCCAGCTGTCACTAAAGCTTTAAATTTTTTATTTTTGTTTGTAGTACTAAAATAATTTTCAATTTGTTTAACTATTTTATCCGGTTCTGTCATTTTACCCTCACCGTACTCTCCACACGCCATGTCGCCAATTTCTGGTCCAATGATTTTGTACCCAAATTTTTTTAATTTATTAAGATTTTCTTTTGTTGAAGGATGTTCCCACATCCTTACATTCATTGCTGGTGATAAAAAAATATTCTTATCCGACGCAAGCATTACAGTTGATGCTAAATCATCAGAAGATCCTGAGCTTAATTTTGAAATGGTATTAGCTGTTGCTGGTGCAACAAGTATTACATCTGACCATCTGGAAAGTGATATATGGTCCATTTCTGCCTCATTTTCAGCATTAAATAATTCTTCATATACTTTTTCTTGAGAGAGCGAGGCAACAGATAAAGGTGTTACAAATTCTTTGGCACTTTTAGTTAAAATTGCTTTAACTTTAGCCCCCTTTTTTTTAAGAGATCTAATTATCTCTAAACTTTTATATGCAGAAATTCCACCACATATAATTAGAAGTATTTTCTTTTGAAATAAATTATTCATAAGTTTGTTATTTGAATACTATGAGAGCAAAAATTACAAGTATTAAAACTCCTCCTAATATCTTATTTCGTATTATTTCCAATTTTAACTCCTCTTCCTTTAAGCTGTGATAGGCTAAGGTATTTGGATTAAACTTACCCTCAGCTATTAAAGTCATAACGTCATTTGCTCGGTCCATAATTATTGGTAAGTCAGGTAATCTTTTTAAAACTTCTGAAGCTTCTCCTATAACTTCACTTGCTTTATTTATTGGATCTTTAACGTCTTTTAACCAATCTTCTAATATAGGTCGTGATATGTCCCATATATTAGTTTCAGGATCAAGATTTCTAGCAACACCCTCTACAACAACCATCGTTTTTTGCAAAAGTAATAATTGTATTTGTGTTTGCATATTAAATTTTTCTGTAATTTCGAAAAGTTGACTTAATAATTTGCTGCCTGAAATATTTTTTACTGCCTGCCCAAAAATAGGCTCACCTATTGAACGTAGAGCTTGAGCAAATTCATCTTTAGAAACATTATTTGGGACTAGACCGGCCAAAAAGTGTATTTCTGCTACTTTTTTATAATCTCTTTTGATAAATCCGTAAAGTATTTCAGCAAGATATTTTCTATTATTTTTATCCAATCTACCCATTATTCCAAAATCAACTGGTATAATATGTCCCTCTTTAGATACAAATAAATTTCCTTGATGCATATCAGCGTGAAAAAACCCATCTCGAACGGCATGCCTTAAAAAATGTTGAATAATATTTTTTGCTATTTTACTTAAGTTAATATTTTGAGATTTTAAATTTTCTAATTCTCTGATCGATGTTCCATCGATTTTATCTAAGCACAGAATTTTTTTGGTTGTATGATTCCAATAAATTTTTGGCACTTTAAATCCAACATCATTTTTGGTATTTTCATACAATTCATTTGCTGCAGCTGCCTCAAATCTTAAATCCATTTCAATATTAGTAATTTCGCGTAGTAGCTGAACTACTTCTACTAGCTTTAATCTTTTTGTTTTTTTAATTAAGTTTTGCACTATATACGCCAAAAGCATTAATGCATCTAATTCTTCATTAAATACTTTTTCTATGTTTGGTCTTAGTACTTTAATTGCAATCTCTTTATTTTGACCATTAATATTAATGTTTGCGAAATGAACTTGCGCTATTGAAGCAGCAGCTATTGGTTCAGAAATATTTGAAATTTGTTTAAAATTTTCATTTCCAAGTTCATTTTTTAATGTATCTTTTGCAATAGCCAGTTCGAATGGCGGCAGTTTATCTTGAAGTTTTTCTAGTTCATTAGCAATATCTTTTCCGATTATATCAGGTCTAGTTGCTAAAAATTGACCCAATTTTATAAAAGTTGTGCCCATTTCCTGGAGAGCTATACACAACTTTTTTCCAGCGGGAGTATTAAGGTCATTCCTTTTTTCACTCTTAAAATTAAGTCCTATCAATAAAAAAAATATTTTTACCGCGATTGGTGGTCTGTAAATTTCATAAATTGAAGAAATCGCTCCAGATAGAGATAGTTTTCTTCCAATTTTAAATAACATAAATAATTTTTTAAACATTTTTATACTTTCCAAGCTGAGTGGATTGAAACTATTCCTCCACTTAAATTTCTATAAGATATATTTGTAAAGTTTTGTTTTTTGATAAGTTCAAAAAATTTTTCTTTAGAGTAAAATTTTTCAATACTATTTACTAGATACTCATAAGGTTCTGATTTTCCAACTATCAATTTCCCAATTTTAGGTATTGATTTTGAATATTTTTGATACAATTTATTTATCAATTTGTTTTTTACTTGTGAAAATTCTAAACATAAAAATCTACCACCCGGTTTAAGTACACGATGAGCTTCTTTCAAAGCTATATTTATATTACTTACATTCCTGATACCAAAGCTAATAGTATAATAATCAAAATAATTATTTTTAAATGGAAGTTTTTCTGCACTACTGCAGTGCCACTTTATTTTTGAATTTTTATTTAATTTTTTTTTACCTAAATTAAGCATATTTATATTTTCATCGACGCAAAATGCAGCGCCATCATAGTTTATTTTTTTCAAGTATAGTTTTGCTATATCACCTGTGCCGGATGCAACATCAATTAATATTGTTTTTTTTTGTGGATTAAGCCAATTAATAAAGTCTCTTTTCCAGAGTCTATGTATACCAAATGACATTAAATCATTCATTAAATCATATTTGTCAAAAACATCGGTGAAGACTTTTGTTACATGTCTTTCATTGTTTTTATGATAGGTTTTCATTTAATTTAATTAATCATATGTTAAGTATATTCACAATATATATAATTGGTAAATGCCAGAACTTCCAGAAATAGAGATAGTTAAAAGATCTTTATTAGAAATGATTTTACGAGCCAAGATTATTCATGTTAAAATTAAAAATAAAAAGCTACGCTATAAAGTACCAAATTTTTTTTCAAAACAATTAAAAAATCAAAAAATCCTTAAAATTGAAAGAAGATCAAAGTACCTAATATTTCATCTAAATAAATATCTACTTTTAGCGCATTTAGGTATGACAGGTAAATTTTTAATAATAAGAAGCAAAGACAGCAAATTATATAAGACAAGTTTTTATTATAATTTAAATATATTAACTAAACATAATCATATCTATTTCAAATTAAATAATGGATTAATTTTAGTTTATAATGACGTGAGAAAATTTGGTTTTTTTAAATTAATCAAAAAAAATAAATTAAATAAAATTATCTTCTTAAAAAAACTTGGTCTAGAACCATTGAGTAATAAATTTAACACAAAATATTTTTTAAATTTTGTCGAAAAACGAAAAAAAAATATTAAAAACTTATTAATGGACCAAAAGTTTGTAAGCGGTTTAGGAAATATTTATGTGAACGAGTCATTATTTATGTCCAAAATACATCCCTTAAGGGTTTGTAATAGTTTAAAAAAAAAGGAAATAAATAGATTAATTAATAAAATTAAAAAAATTCTAAAAATTTCAATTTCTAAGGGGGGCTCTTCAATTAGGGATTTTAAAAATACATCAGGGCAAACTGGCAGTTTTCAGCAATTTTTCAAAGTTTATGGACGAGAAAACGAAGATTGTTCACGTATTTCGTGTAATAATAGGATTAAAAAAATATTTATATCAAATAGATCATCTTTTTATTGTCCAAAATGCCAAAAATAAATTGGTATTGACCGAAATAAATCAAAAAGGTATACATTCGGCACTTTATGCCTAATACAGTATCAGCAGTTAGAAGAGTTAAAAGGACTGAAGCACAAACTACAGTTAACAAAATTAGAAAAAGTAAATACAAGTCAGCTATCCGACAGATGTCTAAATATATTGCAGATGGAAAAGCAAAAGAAGCAAAAGAATTTCTTCCTAAATTCTACTCTCAATTGATGAAAGTTGCTAAAACAGGTGCAATTAGTAAAAAAACAGCTTCAAGAAAAATTTCTAAAATCACTAAAGCATTACAAAAAACAAAAAAATAAATTTAACACTCAAGGGTTGTTAAAATTAATTTTTTTTTTTACTAAATAAATTTTTTTTATCGAAATATAATCCAAATGTAGTTTAATTGTATTAACAGTTGCATTAAAAATAAAATTAAAATTACACTCTATAATTTAATTTTTTAAGATTAAGTAAATTAAAAAAAATACAACCTATTTAATTTTTTTTTCTAATACAACCTGGCAAGAGTTGCAACGCAATAAAAAAAAAATTAGAACTGTTTATCGAAAAAAAAATCTATATGGCTGAAATACTATCAAAACAAAATTTAAACAAAATTTCTTCCCACGAAGAAAATTTGCTTAACTGGGAAGAACTTTTAAATGAATTCCAAAAAACTTTTGGTCAAGATGTTTATAATAGTTGGATAAAAAATATTAATTTAAAAAAAGAATTTAACCATTATATAGTTTTATCAGCTCCAACAAGGTTTGTTAGAGATTGGATTGTGTCACGATATGCAGATAAAATATTAGATGTAATTAAAAGAAATAAAAAAAGTATACAAAGGATAGAATTCTTGATCGAGGAATCTGATCAAAATTTAGAAAAGGTAAATATCAAAAAAAATAATCAAGTTTCATTTATTGAAAATTCGCTATTAAACTATAATAGATTTAATCCTAACAGTAGTTTTGATAATTTTGTAGTTGGTGAGAGTAACGAACTAGCTTATACGGCTGCTAAAAAAATATGCGTAGAATCATCACATTATAATCCTCTATTTATTTATAGCGATGTAGGTATGGGCAAAACACATTTATTAAATGCTATTGGTTTAGAAATTGGCGAAAAGAAAAAAGTGATGTTTGTTTCTGCTGAAAGATTTATGCAAAATTTTATTAGATCTTTAAAAAGCAATGATATGGTTAAGTTTAAAGATTTTTTTAGAAAGGCTAATGTTTTTATTATTGATGATATTCAATTCATAAGAGGTAAAGAGGCCACACAAGAGGAATTTTTTCACACTTATAATGAATTGGTGGAGAAAGGAGCTCAAATAGTTATATCATCTGATAGATCGCCATCTAATTTGGACAGAATTCAACAAAGAATAAAATCTCGTCTGTCAGGAGGATTAGTTATTGATATTCAGCCTCCTGATCTTAATTTAAGAAAGAAAATATTAGAAAGTAAATTTAAGGAAATACAGAAAAATTTTAACGAGAATTATTATTTAAGTGATGAAGTTATTAATTTTTTAGCTTTAGAAGTTACTTCAAGTATAAGAGAAATGGTGGGGGCATTAAATAGGGTCTTAGCATTTAGTAAAATTAATACAAAATCACCTAGTATTTATGAGTGTAAAAAAATATTAAAAGATTTTATCGGTTCGAATAGTAGGTTAATAAATGTGGAGTCAATTCAAAATGTTGTTGCTAATTACTTTAACTTAAATCTTAGAGAAATGTTATCCGCAAGAAGATCAAGATCTTTAGCTAGACCAAGACAAATAGCTATGTATTTAGCTAAGCAGCACACAACAAATTCATTACCAGATATTGGCAGAAAATTTTCTAATCGTGATCATACTACAGTGATACACGCAGTAAAAAAAATTGATGAACTGATTAAAAAAGATAATGAAATTAAACAAAACATAATCGAAATAAAAAAGAAACTTCTTTAAAACTAACAATGGAAATAACGATTGATAGAGACACTTTACTAAACACACTTAGTAATGCTTACGGTATAATTGAAAAAAAAACTACCCTACCAATCTTATCTAATGTGTTAATTGAAGCTAAAGAAAAAAAAATTAGAATTACTGCTACAGATCTAGATATAATTTATTCTGAAGAAATACCAATAAATGAATTAAAAAAAGAGGGGTCAACAACAACTTCAGCTAACATACTTTATGACATTTTAAGAAAACTAGAAGCAAACGCAAAAGTCGAACTCTCATTACAAAGTCCGAATAAGTTAAAACTTACCTCTGGTAATTCTAAATTTAACTTGTTATGCATCCCCGCAGATAACTACCCACTATCAGATGAAGACATTCAACAAAAATCTTTTGAAGTTTCCTCCAATAAATTATTAAAACTTTTAAATAAAACAAAAATTTCTATTTCCAATGATGAAACTAGACATTATCTTAATGGTATTTATTTACATAAGATTAATAATAAAAATTTATCCTTTTTATGTGCTGTTGCAACAGACAGTCACAGACTGTCCTCTAGCAGTTTAGAAATTGACCCGAATACACAAATAGAATCTATTATTTTACCTAAAAAAGCGATTTTTCAATTGATTTCCTTACTAGAAAAAAATGTAAATAACGTAAAAATTTCAAACAATAAGTCAAAAATTAAATTTGAAGTTGGAAATGGAATATTAATTTCAAAAGTGATTGATGGAAGATTTCCAGATTATACCAAAGTTGTTCCAACTGATAACAATAAAACGTTAAAAATCAAACTTAATGAATTCAAAAATTCTATTGAAAGAGTGACGACAGTTTCTGCTGATCGTAAAGAAGGACTAAAAATGATGATATCCAAGGACGCATTGCAATTATCTGTTAACAGCCCGAATAGTGGAGAGGGTATAGAAAATTTAAAATCAAATTTTGATTCAGAATCTATGAATATAAGTTTTAATAGTAGATACTTATCAGATATTACATCACAGATAGAGAGCGATTTTATAGTTATTAATCTAAAAGACTCCGGTTCACCAGCATTAATCAAAGACTTATCTGACAGCAATAGTTTTCATGTTGTTATGCCTATGAAAATTTGACTTAATTCAATAAATTAACAAAATTAGATATATTTTTTTTTTTTCATTAAGTAATCATTTAATACCAACATAAATTTAACCCTTATATTCTTCTTTGATTTAATTAAGTGATAAAAAATGGTAAAATGTTGTAATTAAATTTCACGTTTATGATCAAAAAAAGCCAAACAAACAATAAAAAGTATAGTGCCGAATCTATAAAAGTCCTTAAAGGTCTTGAAGCAGTCAGAAAAAGACCTGGAATGTATATTGGAGATACAGATGATGGCACAGGCCTTCATCATATGGTTTATGAAGTGGTTGACAATTCTATAGATGAAGCTTTAGCAGGTTATTGTAAAAATATTAAAGTTATAATTAATTCTGACCAGTCAGTTTCTGTAGAAGATGATGGCAGAGGAATACCAGTAGATTTACATAAAGGAGAAAAAAAATCTGCCGCCGAAGTAATCATGACGCAATTGCATGCAGGCGGTAAATTTGATCATGATTCATATAAAGTTTCAGGAGGTTTACATGGCGTTGGAGTTTCAGTCGTTAACGCATTATCAGAAAAATTAACACTTAAAATATTTAAGGATGGTAAAGAATATTTTGTTGAATTTAAGGATGGTAAGGCTTTATCTCCATTAAAAGCAAAAGGAAAATCAAGTAAGACAGGAACTTTTATAAATTTTATTCCATCAAAAGAGATATTCTCTAATACAAAATTTAGTTCATCTATATTACAAAAAAGAATGAGAGAATTAGCTTTTTTAAATAAAGGCCTAAGCATTATACTGTTAGATAAAACTGGAAAAAAAGAAAAAGAGTATAAAAATAAATATGATGGTGGAATACAAGAGTTTGTAGAATTTTTAGATAAAAATAAAACTGCTTTAGTTAATAAAAATGATCTTAGCTTGTTTAAAAAACCTATTTATATCTCAGGTTCAAAGAATAATGTAGAGGTAGAATGTTCAATAAAATGGAATGCTGGTTATTCTGAAGAAATGTTACCATTTGCAAATAATATTCATCAAAAAGATGGAGGAACACACTTATTAGGTTTTAGAAGCGCACTGACAAGAGTGATTAATAAGTATGCAGTTGATGGCAATCTTCTAAAGAAAAATAAAATTACACTTACAGGTGATGACACGAGAGAAGGATTAACTGGAGTTCTTTCAATAAAAATCCCCGATCCTAAATTTTCTTCACAAACCAAAGATAAACTTGTTTCATCAGAAGTAAGATTTATAGTTGAATCAATAATTAATGATAAATTATCTACTTGGTTTGATCAAAATCCAGGAGTAAAAAAAATAGTTTTATTAAAGATAGTTCAAGCTGCTATAGCAAGAGATGTAGCAAGAAAAGCAAGAGAGGGGGTAAGAAGAAAAGGATCTCTCGAGCTATCAGGTCTACCTGGAAAACTTGCCGATTGTCAAATTGGTAAAGCAGAGGGAACAGAATTATTTATTGTTGAGGGGGACTCCGCAGGAGGCTCAGCTAAACAGGGCCGTAACCGTGAATTTCAAGCTGTACTACCATTAAGAGGAAAAATACTTAATACATTTATAAGTACCAATGGCTCAAAAAATAAAAATGGAAATGGTCAAGATCTACAAACCAAGGCATTTTCAAAGATGATGTCTTCAAATGAAATAGTAACATTGATAAATGCCCTAGGTACAGGATCAAAAGATTTTAACATTGAAGATCTGAGATATGAAAAAATTATCATTATGACAGATGCAGATGTAGATGGTTCACACATTAGAACTTTATTGCTAACACTTTTTAATAACCATCCATTTAATGAACTTATTGAAAAAAATCATATTTATCTTGCTCAACCCCCTCTTTATAAAATTACTAAGGGTCTTAAGAGCTTTTATATTAAAAATGAAAAAGAGCTTGAAGACTTTTTAATTAAGTCAGCAGGTAAATCCAAAAATGAAATTAAGAAGAACATGAAAGACTTTCTCGAAAAAGAAAAAAGCAAAGTTAATATTCAGAGATTCAAGGGACTTGGAGAGATGAATCCTGATGAGTTGTGGCAAACAACATTAAATCCTGCTGAAAGAACATTGTTGCAAGTAAAATATACAAATATAACAAAAGCCAAATCAAAAAAAGATCAAGATTTGATACAAATCCTCATGGGCGATGAAGTTGCACCTAGAAAAGATTTTATTATTAGTCGAGCTTTAGAAGTTTCAAATTTAGATATATAATTTATGAATGAGATTTTCTGAGTTTTTTACATCAAAAGATAATATTCAATTAGACAAAAAAACTCTAGTTATTTTAAGATGGATAGCTATAGTAGGACAGTACTTAACAATAACTATTGTATACTTTGTTTTTGAATTTAAACTTCCTTTTTTATATTGCAGTTTAGTTATTTTTCTTGGTTCTTTAACTAATTTATATTTACAATTTAATTTTAAGAAAAATCAACTAAACAATTTTGCTTCAACTTTTTGTTTATTTTACGACCTTTTACAGTTAACTTTATTATTATACCTAACAGGAGGTATAACGAATCCTTTTTCAATTTTATTAATTGTTCCATCGATTGTAGCTTCGACTTTTTTAACTTTACAAAGCACAATAAATTTATCTATTACGACAGTAATTCTTTTATTAGTTTTAACAGTTTATAATTTACCTTTGCCTCATTATGGAGATGTTTTACACTTTCATGTGCCAGACACTTACTTGTTAGCTCTTCCTATAGCAATTGGGATAACATTAATTTTTTTAACTTATTTTGGAGTCAGGTTTGGTATTGAAGCTAGAAAAAGAACACAAGCTCTTAATAAACTAGAGTTGATCTTAGCCAAAGAACACGAGTTAGAATCCATAGGCTTACAAGCTGCAGCAGCAGCGCACTCGTTGGGCACGCCTTTATCAACGATAACTGTTGTGGCTCGAGAATTAGAAAAAGAAATTGGGCAAAATCCTAAATATACAAAAGATATTGATTTACTTTTGTCTCAGACAAAGAGGTGTTCAGATATTCTAAAAAATCTTTCAAGGGATCATTTTAAGGAAGATGACTTTTTATCTGATCTAAAAGTTGAAGAATTATTAAATGAAATTATAAGATCTTTTAGTCAAATTTCTAAAAAAAAAATATTATTAAATGTTGAGAAAAATGAGCTTAATCCTCAAATTAACAGAACATTGGAAATTACTTATGGGCTAAGAAATTTTATAGGCAATGCTGTTAAGTATAGCGATTCATTTGTAAAAATAAATTTAGAAAGTGACAGCAAAATTACCCAAATCAAGGTTTGTGACGATGGACCGGGATTTTCTGAAGATATTTTAGATGTATTAGGTGAGCCTTATATACGCTCTAAAAATAAAATTATTAGTTCTAAATCTGGATTAGGATTAGGAACTTTTATTGGAAAAACTCTTTTAGAGAGAATGAAGGCAAATGTAAAATTCAGTAAATGTGATGAAAGCAATGGGGCTATGGTAATTATTAGCTGGCAAACAAAAGATTTATTAACTATTTAATTTTTTGAATTCAAAAGAGTAAGAAATAATTTTGTAGGTCAATTTTGCTGCTAGAAAGTTATATGAATCAAAACCTTTAATAGGTGAAAGCTCATTAATATCTGCCCCTACTATATTAGAGTTCTGAGAGGCAATTTTTAAAATATTCATTGTTTCGTCCCAAAATAAACCTCCTGGCTCAGGCGTTCCAGTTGCGGGCATTAAACTTGAGTCCAACCCATCAACATCAAATGTAATATATACTTTTTTATTTTTTATAGCTTTTTTGAACTCTTTCAAATTCCATTTATTTTTATCCTTTGCCCAAAAAATTTTTATTCTTTTTTTATTTTTTCTTAAAAAAGGTATTTCATTTGACGAAATATTTCTTATACCAAAGGATATAACACTTACATTAGTATTATCTAAGCATCTTCTTATTGCTGAAGCATGTGAAAATTTATTTCCATTATAACTATTTCTTAGGTCTGCATGAGCATCAAAATGTAATAAACATATTTTGCCATATTTTTTAATAAAAGGTCTAATAGATCCAGCTGTTAACGAATGCTCTCCTCCCAGCACAACAGGAAATTTTTTATTTTTTAATAAAGATTTATTAATACTTTCAATTTGATTTAAAGCATCTTCTATTTTTTTTTTTATTGGAAAAGGCTTTAAAGTTTTTATGCCAATTTTTTTGTACGGCTCTTTGCGTAAATCTTCATCATAAAGCTCAACCTGATGTGATGCTTTAATAATTTCTTGAGGTCCTTTACTAGTTCCCGAGCCATAGCTTACAGTTTTTTCAATACCAAAAGGTACTACAACAACATTTTCCTTTATATTACTTTTATTATCTACTCCAAGAAACCCTTTTTTATTTGAAAGATATTTCAATTTTTTATCCAAATATATTTGAGAAATTTTTTCTATTTCTGTCTTTCCAAATTTTGCGGTGATATGCATCACTTGCAATAAGTGGCAACACACTTGTTGCTTCCGCAAAGACCATTTGTTCCTTTGAAAGATCAACTTTGCCCCATGAGCTTGCTTCTTTAAGAGTAGAGCTGCTACAAGCACCATCTCTAGTATCAGCAACTGTTATTTGAACGGCATACTTATGCATATCAACATCTTTACCAAGTAATTCTGCACAAACAACCGTATCTTGTACAAAATTTTTAGGAACACCACCACCAATCATAAACAGGCCAGATGTTTTAGATTTTATCTTTATCTCCGTTAATTCCCTAAACTCTCTAATAGAGTCAATTGTCATACATTTTTTTGGATTTTTTTCTTGATGCATAACTAGGCCAAAACCTGCGCTTGAGTCCGTAAATGCTGGACAAAATATAGGCACATTATTGTCATAGGCTGTTTCAATTAATGAATCTTTCTTTTTTGCATTAGTTTTTAAATATTTTCCAATTTCTCTTATAAATTCTCTAGAAGTATATGGTCTTGGATCAAGACTATCAGCAATATCACAAATGATTTTATCACATTTTTGTAACTCTTCTTCATCAATATACGTATCATATATTCTATCAATGTAATTATCTCTAAGTTGTTTGTCGTCTTGAAATTGTGAGCCCTGATAATGTTTAAAGCCCAACGCTTCAAAAAAATCCATGTCTATAATTGAGGCTCCTGTTGCTACTATTACATCAACCATATTATATTTGATCATATCGGAATATATTTTCATACATCCTGCCGCAGAAGTAGATCCAGCTAACGTAAGAAAAATTGTACAGTTTTTGTCAGTTAGCATTTCATTAAAAATATTTGATGCTTTTGCTGTATCCCTCGAAGTAAACGACATTTTATTCATTGATTCTATAATTTTTCTAGAATCAAAAGTTGTTATATCTATGTGTTCAACAGGCTTTTCTAAAAAGGTCTTTTTATTGTGACCCACTTTCGGATTTCTCGGGCTATTCATTTAAGCAACAAGATAACTAGATAAGATATCTTTATTGTACATTGACATTATAGGTTTATCGTTTACTTCAAAAATTTGATCGGAATAAAAACCATTAAATTTTGTTCTAAAAGTCAAAGAGTATGCCCCTAGCTGTCCTATTTCTAAGTAGTCTCCTTCTTTTAAATTATTTGGTAAAACAAAAGGTCCCTTCATGTAGTCTATACTATCGCAAGTAGGTCCATACAAACTATAAGAAGTTAATTTTTTAGAAGTTACTCTTCCACTAGGTATCATTTTTGTTGGAAGAACAAAGCTAGGAACTCCAGCATCAAATAAACTTCCGTAAGTTCCATCGTTAATATAAAGTTTTTGTTTTTTTCTTAAAACCACTCTAACTATTGAAGATCCACTTTCTGCTACCAAAGCTCTTCCAGGTTCACACATTAACTCAGGTTTTTTTTCTAGTTTTAAATTATTAAAAGTCTTTTTAATTTCACTAATGTAGTTTTCAAGAGGTTGCGGATTTAAATCGGGATAAACAGAAGGAAAGCCACCACCTACATTTATAAAATCAGGCATGATTTTTGTTTTTTTAATTATGTTTCCTAATTCTTTAATACCTTTAGAATAGGAAATGGGGTGCATGCATTGAGAACCCACATGGAAACTCAAACCAATCTTACTGGCATGAGCTTTTGCAAGTCTTAATAAACCTAAAGCTTCACTAGGAAGAGCTCCAAATTTTTGTGATAAATCTATTTCTGCATGTTCATTAGAAATAGAAACTCTAACGAACAAATTTAGATCTTTAGCATTATTTGTTGCTTCTATGATTTTTTGAAGCTCATCTTTTGTATCAAAAGCAAAATCCCGAACATTATAATTGAAATAAGACTCTTTAATATGTTCACGACTTTTTACAGTGTTCATATAATACAATCTAGACTTAGGGAAATTTTTTTGAATTAATTTAATTTCATTTATTGATGCTACATCAAATTTTTCTATACCACTTTCTGCAATATATTTTATTACCCTTTCATTTGGATTAGTTTTGACTGCGTAAAGTATGTTTCCTGGAAAGTGACTTTTAAACCAGCTACACGCCGATTTTATTGAATTTGGTCTTATGCAATAAACTGGATCTACTGGTTGAACAGTGTTAACCAGTTCTTCAACAGAGTTAAATTTTTGCATCCCATTGGTCCCCTTTTTTATTAAACAAAATATATAAAAAATTTAAAAAAAAACTCTCTTAATTTCGGTTTTACAGAAATGACTACTGATGTCAACATGTTAATAGTGATGTCAACATGTTAACAGAGGTTACAAGTTTACCATCTTGAATTTTTTTTTTTAGGACTTACATAAAACTATAATCAAAAAGGAAAATTTAGAATGACAAAAGATCAAAAAGCAGAAGGCATAAAAATTGTTGATATTGTTGATAAATCGCTACTTATAGTGGATGATGACAATCCCCTTAGAGATAGATTGGCTCGCGCGATGGAGAAAAAGGGGTTTACAGTACAACAGGCCGAAAGTGTTAAAAAAGGAATTGATAGTGCTAGAAATACACCCCCAGCGTTTGCAGTCATAGATTTACGGCTAGGAGACGGAAATGGACTTGAAGTAGTTAAGGAGATTCGAAAGATTAAAAAAGATAGTCGAATCATCATGTTGACCGGATATGGAAATATACCAACAGCAGTTGCTGCTGTTAAAGCTGGAGCTATAGATTATATTCCAAAACCTGCCGATGCTGATGATGTTGAGAATGCTCTTTTAGCATTACCAAATTCTCAGGCTACACCTCCTCAAAACCCGATGTCAGCTGATAGAGTTAAGTGGGAGCACATTCATAGAGTTTTTGAATTATGTAACAGAAATGTTTCAGAAACGGCAAGAAGATTAAAAATGCACCGCAGAACCTTGCAAAGAATTCTTTCTAAAAGATCCCCTAAGTAATTTTTATTATTTTTTTTACTTTAACTAAAGTTGGAACAAGAATAGATAAAAGTAAGATTTTAAATAGTTCGGCAAGTAAAAAAGGCTGAGCTCCAAATTTAAATATTGGTTTTTCCCATCCAATCAAAATACCCAACCACAATAAACCAAGAATATAAATTAAGCTTACTGAAAATATTAGTTTGATAAAAGTATTTATTATTCCTTTGTCATATTTAAATATACCTGCAAAATACGTAGCTAATAAAAAACCGATAAGGTAGCCCATTGTTGGGCCTGTAAAATAAACTAACCCAATACCTTTTTCTGGTGTGCCAGCAAATACGGGTAAACCAAAAATTCCTTCAAATAGATAAAGACTTGTAGTTAAAAACCCAATTTTAGGACCTAAAGTTATTCCTAATAACAAAACCACAAAAGTTTGCATCGTCATTGGAACTGGATAAAAAGGAATTTTAATTTTAGCTGAAATCGTTAAAAGCAAAGTTCCAAATATTGCGATTAAAAATATTTTCACAATTTGACTTATTTCTATTTTTTTTATTGCTTCCATAATAAGTACAATACTGTTTTTTTTATCGAAATCTAGCTTTTTGTAAGATCAATAAATACATCTTCTAAATTACCTTCTTCAGTTGAAATATCTTTAATTTCCATACCAGCATTTTTGATTTTATTTATTATTTCGTCTATTTGATGTTTTTTTCTCTCGTATGATACCGATATTTCATTATCAGATTTGTATGTAAGTTTAAGATCATTTAATTCATTTTTATTAATATTATTTGTTTTTTTTACTTTAAAAGTAATTTTTTTAGTTTTTATTCGATCTAAAAGATTTTTGGTTGTATCTAAAGTTACTAAATTACCTTTATTAATAATTGCTATTTTTTCACACATCTCTTCAGCTTCATACATTAAATGAGTAGTTAAGATAATAGTTACTCCTTGTTGATTAAGTTTTTTTACATTGTTCCATAAGTTTTGTCTTAATTCGACGTCAACACCTGCTGTAGGCTCATCCAAAACTAAAATTGGAGGTCTATGAACCATTGCTTTTCCAATTAGCAATCTTCTTTTCATCCCACCTGATAAGCTTCTAGCATAAGCATTAGCTTGATTTTCCAGGGATACCAATTTAAGTATTGTATCAGTTATCCTATCTTCTTTTGGTATTCCATATAATCCCGCTTGTAATTCTAAAAGTTTTTTAGGACTAAAAAATGCATCCAAGTTTACTTCTTGCGGAACTATTCCAATTGATGACCTAACTTGTCTTGGATTTTTGTCTAAATCATATCCCCAAACATTTACACTTCCAGAATTTTTAATGACTGTTCCAGCAAGTATATTTAAAAAGGTAGTCTTCCCAGCTCCGTTAGGTCCAAGTAATCCAAAAATTTCTCCCTCTTTCACCTCTAAGTTTAAATTATTTAAGGCTACAACCTCTTTTTGAGATTTTCCTGAATAAATTTTAGTTAATTTTTCTACTTTTAATGCGTTTTTTTTGTCCATGATGATTTAGCTTTTATATATCCTTAACAGTAATTAAAATAGGTTAATATTAATCTATGAGTTCCATAAAAAAAACTGACCATTTTTACCTCATTGACGGCTCAGGATACATTTTTAGGGCGTATTACGCTTTACCACCTCTATCGAGAAAAAGTGATGGATTACCTACAGGTGCAGTTAGTGGATTTTGTTCTATGTTGTTTAAATTATTAGAAGAATCTAGAAGTGATGATTCAGATAACAAACCCACTCATTTTGCGGTTATATTTGATTCAGCAAGAAAAAATTTTAGAAATGATATTTACAGCGAATACAAAGCTAATAGAACCGAAGCGCCTGAAGATTTGGCCCCTCAATTTGAATATATAAGAAAATCAGTTAAAGCATTTAATTTACCGTCCATAGAGTTAATTAATTATGAAGCTGATGATTTAATAGCGACCTATGCGAAAAAAATAATTACGGCAGGAGGTAAAGTAACAGTAATTTCTTCTGACAAAGATCTAATGCAGCTAGTTTCTAAAAATATTAGATTATATGACCCTATGAAAAGCAAGGTTTTGGGTGAAAAAGAAGTTATTGAAAAATTTGGAGTTAAGCCTAATCAAGTCGTTGACGTGCAATCTTTAGCTGGAGACTCATCAGATAATATTCCTGGCGTTCCTGGCATTGGAATAAAAACAGCATCTGAACTTATAAATAAATATAAAACACTAGATATTTTATTAAAGAAAGCTAAAGAGATTCCTCAAAACAAAAGAAGAGAAACATTACTGGCAAATAAAGATAAGGCCATTTTGAGTAGAAAGCTGGTTACTCTTAAAGATGATGTTCCGGTCAAAGAAGATGTAAATAGTTTTATTTTAAAAGATGTGCAGAAAGAAAAACTTTATGATTTTTTAAGAGAAATGGAGTTTAATAAATTATTAAGTAGAGCAATTGATTTTTATGGTGAGCCAGGAGATAAAAAAATTAAATCAATTAACCCAAGTATTAAATTAGGGACAGTTAATGTTAAAGGCTATCAAAGTATTACCAATGAGGAAGAACTGGATAAATGGTTAAATATTTTAAATGAACAATCAGTTATAGCTGTTGATACGGAAACATCCTCACTTAATCCTTTAGAAACTGATTTAGTAGGTATTTCATTTAGTTATGCGCCAAATAAAGCTTGTTACATTCCATTAGCACATAAAAATATTAAAGGTTTAAAAAAAGAAATAGTATTAAAAAAAATTAAACCAATCTTAGAAGATCCAAGCATAAAAAAAATAGGTCAAAATATTAAATTTGATTTTCTTGTTCTTAGTCAAAATAATATTGAAATAAAATCTTTTGAAGATACAATGCTAATTTCATATACATTAGATGCTGGAAGTAACAGACATAACCTAGATACACTTTCTGAAATTCATTTAAATCATAAGACTATTTCTTATAAAGAATTGGTTGGTACAGGAAAAAATAAATTAAATTTTTCTGATATTACTTTGGATAAAGCTACCGAATATGCTGCTGAGGATGCGGATGTTACTTTAAGACTTTACAACCACCTTAGGACGAGGCTCGACGAAGAAAAATTAAATAAAATCTATGAAGATTTTGAAAAGCCGATGGTAAAATTACTATCCAAACTTGAATTTAATGGCATCAAAGTTGATGATGAATATCTTAAAAAACTTTCTAAAAGTTTCGAAGAAAGATTAAAAAAGATAGAAAAAGAAATACATTCAATAGCTGGCAAGGAATTTAATATAGCTTCTCCAAAACAACTTGGTGAAATAATTTATAATGAACTTAAAATTGCTAAATTAAAAAAAACAAAAAAGGGAAGTTTAGCAACCAGTGCAAATATCCTAGAAGATCTTGCGCTTTCAGGGCATAAATTTCCTAACCTGGTGTTAGAGTGGAGGCAAATTTCAAAACTTAAGAACACTTATTCAGATGCATTACAAGACCATATAAGCAAGAAAACTAAAAGAGTTCATACATCTTTTCTGTTAGCTGCTACAAATACTGGTAGATTAGCATCTAGTGATCCAAATTTACAAAATATTCCAATTAAGTCAGAAGAAGGAAAACAAATTAGAAAAGCTTTTGTTGCGGATAAAAAAAATATTTTAATTTCTGCAGATTACAATCAAATAGAAATGAGAATTTTAGCTGATATAGCAGATGTAAAAGAGTTGAAAAAGGCTTTTAAAAATAATGAAGATATTCATAGCTTAACAGCAAGCCAGGTTTTTAATGTACCAATTAATGAGGTTAACGAAGATCTTAGAAGAAAAGCCAAAACAATTAATTTTGGCATTATTTATGGAATTACACAATATGGATTAGCTAAACAAATTTCAGTTTCAAACCAAGAAGCTTTAGATTTTATAAATGCTTATTTTAAAAAATTTCCTCAAATAAAAGATTACATGAACTCAACAATAAAAATATGTAGAAAGCAAGGATACGTAAGTAATATTTTTGGCAGAAGAATTCATCTAAAGGGTATAAATGATAAAAATTTTAGTATTAGAAGTTTTCAGGAACGAGCAGCAATTAATGCTCCTATACAAGGCTCAGCTGCTGACATTATTAGATTAGCTATGATTAAAATAAATAAGCTAATTGAAGAAGATAAAAAATTTCAAACAAAGATGCTTTTACAAATACATGATGAGTTAATATTTGAATGTTCAGAAAAGGATCAAGAATATGTAAAAAAAACAATCAAAGAAGCTATGATTTCAATTTCAAAGTCTGATCATCACATGTTTTCAATTCCATTAGAAGTTAATGTAAACTCAGGATATAATTGGGGAGAAGCACATTAATATTCCTAATACTTGCCCAATTTGTGACAATTTAGTATTTCTATATTATATTAATTTATGACTCATACGATTGCACTAGTTGATGATGACAGAAATATACTTACTAGCATAAGTATGGCTTTAGAGAATGAAGGATTTAAGGTTCAAACGTATATTGATGCAGAAAGCGCTTTAGTCGGAATTAGCAGAAATCCTCCAGATTTAGCTGTCATAGATATAAAAATGCCTAGAATGGATGGTGAGGAATTACTTAAAAGATTAAGAAAAAAAACAGCAATACCAATTATGTTTTTAACATCCAAAGATGAAGAAGTTGATGAATTACTTGGTTTAAAATTGGGAGCTGATGATTTTATAAAAAAATCAGGAGGGTTCTCAATAAAAGTACTTGTTGAAAGAATTAGAGTACAGCTTAGAAAAAAAACAGGAAATGTAGATGAATCAAAAAATCTTATTAAACATGGAAAGTTAGTTTTAGACCCTTCTCAACTTGAATGTGAGTGGGATGGAAAGTCGCTCCCTGAAAAATTAACTACAACTGAATTTTTAATTGTTAAAGAACTTGCAAAGAGACCGGGCATAATTAAAGAAAGAGCCCAGTTAATGGACATAGCCTACAAAGATAACACTGACATTGAAGATCGTACTATAGATAGTCACGTAAAAAGAATTAGAAAAAAATTTAAGAAAGTAGACCAAAATTTTTCTGCCATTGAAACAAGATACGGAAGTGGTTATAGATGGAACGTTAGTTAATGAAGTCAAATTTTTTTAAGTCGAGCTCTATTCTTAGAAAATTTTTAGTTTTTAATTTAATTGTTTTTTTAGTTTTAGGGGTTTTTACCTTTTTTTATCTTAATGCGATAAAGCCTAATTTGGTTAAGAATCGATCAGAGCAGCATTCTATAATAATAAGTAATACATCAGACCATATTAATAGATTAAAAATAGAATTTACTAAAGACAGTGTAACTGACTTTTTATTATCAACGAGGTTTTTGTTTCAAAATTTAGATCGTGTTCAGTTATATAATTTAGATTCAAATTTGTTGGCAGATACAGATACTTTGGATTTAGCAAAGGATGCATTTGTTAAAAATGAGAACGTAGAAGAAACGCCCATTGATAAATTGGAAGAAGAAGAAAATATAAAAAAAAAATTAAATGAATCACAAGCCACGACATTCAATACAGAAAATTACGTAAAAAAATATTCAAAACAAAAAGATAAAGAAAATAAGTTAATCGCGAGCGAAACTATAAATAATAACTTTTATGTTATAACTATTAATACTGTAAAAATTGAAGATAAAAACAGAGGTTATATTGTTGTTTCTGAAATTTCTAACGATATTTTAGTAGCCGTCGATGAAAGAAAAAATTTTATATTAAGAACTGTTTTTTCTATTGCTTTGGTAATATTAATTTTTTCTGTCTTTTTAAATAAATATATTTTGAAACCAATTAGATCATTAGTACTGTATACAAAGGCCATTAAAGAAAAAGACGTAAAGATTGGTAAGCATGAAAAATATTTATTACGGAAAGACGAGGTTGGTCAATTATCAAGATCATTAAATGATATGACCGCAGATCTTTATAAAAGAATAAATATAGCTGAAACTTTTTCTTCAGATTTGGCGCATGAAATAAGAAACCCCTTAACATCATTAAAAGGTGCATCTGAAGTTTTAGAAAATACTGATGATAATGAAAAAAGAAAAAAATTAATCAAAGTCATTAGTCATGATGTTGAAAGAATTGAAAGATTAATAACAGATTATTCGCAGATGCTAAAAGATGAGGCTTCTTTATCTAGAGCAAAAATGGAAAAAATTGACCTATCAAGTATTGTAACTTCTGTTGTTGAAGATTTTAATAGCGATTTATTGAATTCAAATAAAAATATTGAAATTGAAATAGATCGAACAAACCTGAATGGATCTAAGCTAAATATTTTAGGAGTAGAAAGTAAACTTGAACAAATTGTTGCAAATTTGTTAGATAATGCAGTTTCATTTAGTCCAGCCAATGGAAAAATATCAGTTATATGTGGAATAAAAGAAAAAAAAGCCCAGCTTGTTATCGAGGATGAAGGCCCAGGTTTTAATGAAAAAAATATTGATAAGATTTTTGACAGATTTTATAGCAATAGGCCAGAAAACTTTGGCGAACACTCTGGTTTAGGATTGAATATTGTAAAAAATATTATAGAACTTCATGGGGGGTCTATTGACGCATCCAACCAATCTATTCCCAAAAAGGGAGCAAGAATTGAAGTGTTAATCCCTATTTATAAATAGTAAGCAACTAGTTGATAATTTTATATTAACTTGTTAAATAGGTGCACATTATGACACAAGATTTTAAAGTAAAAGATATAAACCAATCAGAATTTGGAAGAAAAGAAATCTCAATTGCAGAGACCGAAATGCCTGGTCTTATGGCACTAAGAAAAGAGTACAAAGGAAAAAAACCACTTAAAGGAGCAAAAATTTTAGGTTGTTTACATATGACCATTCAAACTGCAGTGCTCATCGAAACCTTGGTAGAATTAGGAGCTGATGTTAGGTGGTCCTCTTGTAATATTTTTTCAACTCAAGATCATGCTGCTGCAGCTATAGCAAAAGCAGGCATTCCAGTGTTTGCATGGAAAGGTGAAACAGAGGAAGAATATTGGTGGTGTATTAAACAAACAATCGAGGGTAAAAAAGGATGGACCCCAAATATGTTGTTAGATGATGGGGGAGATCTTACCGCTTTAATGCACAAAGAATATAAAAATCTTCTTAAAGATGTTAAAGGAGTTTCAGAAGAAACTACAACAGGTGTAATGGCTTTAAAAAAAATGGAAGCTAACAAAACACTTTTAGTGCCAGCAATTAATGTTAACGACTCTGTAACAAAATCTAAATTTGATAATTTATATGGATGCAGGGAAAGTTTAGTTGATGGAATTAAACGAGCGACGGATGTTATGATGTCAGGCAAAACTGCAATCGTTGCAGGATTTGGAGATGTAGGCAAAGGTAGCGCAGCTTCACTAAGACAAAGTGGCGCTAGAGTAATGGTAACTGAAGCCGATCCGATTTGTGCACTTCAAGCAGCGATGGAAGGCTATGAGGTAGTTTTAATGGATGAAGCTATCGGAGATGCCGATATAGTTGTGACAGCAACAGGTAATAAAGATATCGTAACAGCTGATCATATGAGAAAAATGAAAGACCGTTCAATACTTTGTAATATTGGACACTTTGATAATGAAATTCAAGTAGAAGCATTAAAAAATTATAAATGGAATGAAATCAAACCACAAGTTCACGAAATAGAATTTCCAGATAAGAAAAGAATAATTCTTCTTGCTGAAGGTAGATTGGTTAATTTGGGGTGTGCTACAGGACACCCGAGTTTTGTAATGAGTGCTTCTTTCACAAATCAAACTATTGCTCAAATAGAGCTTTGGAATAATTCTGAAAAATATGAAAAAAAGGTTTATGTCTTACCCAAACATTTAGATGAAAAAGTTGCAACGCTCCATTTAGAAAAAGTTGGAGCTAAACTAACAAAACTTTCAAAAGATCAAGCCGAATATATTAGTGTCGATGTTAAAGGTCCATTCAAACCTGATAGTTATCGCTACTAGTAGTAGCAAATGAAGTTAAAGTCATTACAAGATACAAAGAGTCTTTCAGAAAATATTTCCAGGTTAGTAAAATCAGGAGATATCATTTTTCTTTATGGTGAAATAGGAGTAGGAAAAACTACATTTGTAAGATTATTTATTAATAACTTAGAAACTAATAATAAAATTAAAAATAGCGAAGTGTTAAGCCCTACATTTAATATAGTTTATAACTATGAAGTTGGAAATGCTAAGATACTTCACTATGATTTATTTAGACTCAAAAATTATAAGGATATTTCCCAATTAGGTATGTTCGAAACATCCAATGATCATATCAAAATTGTAGAATGGCCTGAATTAATAGAACCAAAACCAAAAGATAGAATAGATATTATGTTTCGATACTCAAAATTAAAAAATTTTAGGGAAGCAGAAATTTTTGGTTTTGGAAAATGGAAAGATTTAAAATTTAATGAAGTATAAAATTGAGCCTATTAAAGGCGATGCATCATTTAGAAAGTTTTATCGATTAATTCTCAAACAAAAAAGTAAAATTATTGTTTCGACCCAAAAAGAAAAATATAAAAATTTAATTGCATATACCACAATTAATAAATTTTTAAGGTCTAACAAAATATTAGCCCCAAAACTTTACTCGTACAATTTTTCTAAAGGATTTATTTTAATCCAAGATTTTGGAAATTTAACTTTTTATAAACAGTTAATCAGAAAAAAAAATAAATTAAAGGTTTATAAAAAATTGGTAGATTTACTTATAAAGATTCAAAAAATCAGACCAAAAATAAAAATTAGAAATATAGATAAAGGTTTTTACTCATTTGAAAAATATTCTAGAAAAAACTTGTTAAAGGAATCCAATTTATTTTTTGATTGGTATTTAACTTTATTTTTAAGCAAAAAAAAGGCTTTTTATATTAAAAAAAAATGTAATAAAATTTTATCAAAACTTTATAATAGTCTAAATTTTCCAAATTCGTTTTTTGTTCATAGAGATTATCATGCGCAAAATTTAATGAAAGTTGGTAATAAAATTGGAGTTATTGATAGTCAAGATGCTTTAATTGGGAATCCAGCCTATGATCTTGTTTCATTAATTGATGACGTTAGAATTAAAACATCTACAAAGTTAAAAAATCAAATTTACAATTATTATTTAAAAAAAAACCAAAAAATATATAAAACTAATCAACAAAATTTTTTGAAAGATTTTAGCATACTGTCAGTTCAAAGGAGTTTAAAGATAATCGGTATTTTTTCTAGGCTTTTTAAAAGAGATAAGAAAAAAATATATTTAAAATATATACCATATACATGGCAATTATTAGAGGAGCGAATGAATTCAAAAATTTTTGTCGAATTAAAAAAAATATTAGACGATAATATTCCTAAAAAATATAAAAAAAAAATTGTATATAAATGAAAGTACCAATTCTTTTCCCTAAGATTTTTGACTATCCATTTACTTATAAAAGTGAAATAAAAGAATCTTTGAAACCTGGAGATTTTGTAAAAGCTCCATTTGGCAAAAATGAAATTACCGGAGTCGTATGGCCCCACGAACAAAAAACTGAAAAAAAATTTATAATCAAAAAAATTTCAAAGAAAATTAATATTAATAAATTGAATTCTACAATGATAGAATTTTTAAAATGGTTTTCTAAATATAATTTAGTACCACTAGGAATGTCATTAAAAATGTGCTTATTAAATAAAGATATAGTTGAAAAAAACTTAGATAAAGAATTTTGTAAATTTAAAATTAGATTTAATGATAAAAAATTTTTATTAAATGAAGATCAAAGAAAATCGTTAACTTTTATCAGAAACATTGGCAACAATTATAATGTTACTGTACTTGAGGGTGTAACAGGATCAGGGAAAACTTTAGTATATTTCGAGAGAATAAAAGATTTATTTAATAAAGGTCACCAAGCATTAATACTACTCCCTGAGATTGCTTTAACCAATCAATTTAGTAGAAGATTTAAAGAATTTTTTGGTTCAGAACCGGCTATTTGGCATTCTGGAACAACAAAGAAAAACAAATCCATAATATGGAAAGGTATAACTGAAGGAAAAATTAAAATAGTAATTGGAGCTAGATCAGCACTTTTTTTACCATTTAAAAATTTAGGGATAATAGTTGTGGATGAGGAACACGATTCATCTTACAAACAAGATGAAGGCGTTTCATATAATGCAAGAGATATGGCAATTACCAGAGCATCTATAGAAAATATTCCTATAAATTTAATTACATCGATACCTTCTGTAGAAACTTTTAATAATATTATAAGTAAAAAATACCATGTGACTAAGTTAACTAAAAGATATAAAGAAGCTTCCTTGCCAAAAGTTAAAATAATAAATTTACATACTGCAGAAATAAACAAGGGTTCTTGGATTGCGAACCAAACAATCAATGAGGTTAGTAAATATTTATTTTCAGGGGATCAGGTATTATTTTTTTTAAATAGAAGAGGGTATGCTCCATTCGTAATTTGCAAAAGGTGTGGATATAAATTTCAATGTCCTAACTGCGCAGTAAACCTAAATTATCATAAAAAAATAAATAAATTACTTTGCCACTATTGTGGTTATAAATCTTTATTGGTTAGAAATTGTAAGGATAAAGTAAAGTGCGATCTTCAATTTTGTGGACCTGGCGTAGAACGAATTTTTGCTGAATTGAGAAAAATATACCCAGAAAAAAAAATTGAAATTTTTTCAAGTGATACTTTAAAAAAAAATGAAATTGCGAGCGATCTTTTATCAAAAGTTGAAAAAAAGAAAATAGATATTCTGATAGGCACTCAATTACTATCCAAAGGTTTTCATTTTCCACGATTAAATTGTATTGTGGTTGTAGATGGCAATTTTAGTTCACATGGATACGATTTAAGATCTGCAGAAAAAAATATTCAATTATATTATCAACTATCAGGAAGAGCTGGAAGAGAAGGAAATATTTCAACAATTTTTTTTCAAACATATACACCAGATGATGAAATTATTTTAAACATTTCTAAAAACGATCCTCATGCTTTTTTAAAAAAGGAGCTTTTATTACGAAAAGAGAAAAAGCTTCCACCTTTTTATAGACTTATTTCTTTAATTATTTCTGGAAAAAATGAAAATTCAATAATGAAATTTTCTCAAAATATTAAATCACATCTTCCTAAATTAAGTACAGTAAATATTTTAGGTCCAGTTTTTGCCCCAATAACCAAGCTTAAAAAAAAATATAGATGCAGAATTCTAATTCGATGTCCAAAAAATTTGTTTATACAAAAAGATTTATCAAGATCTCTTAATAAAATAAAAACTTTGCCAGGAATAAAACTGGAGGTTGATGTCGATCCAATTAATTTCAGTTAAATGTAGTGTTTATCGGTCTTAATAATGACAAAAAGATACAACAGAACTTGTTGAATTTACCCATATAATTTCATACAAAACGAGTCTTTTAGGAGAAACAATTGAGTTCAAAATCAACATTTTCAAACTCTACATCAAAAAGTTACGCGTTAGCTTTATACGAAATTGCTGTGGAGAATTCTGATTTAAACCAAGTGGAAGATGAAATGAAAAGCCTTAGCAGGTTATTAAGTGAGAGCTCTGATTTTAAAGATATGATTTTAAGCCCCACAATATCAATCGAGGATAAACAAAATATAATATTAAAAATATCAACTAATAATAATTTTTCAGAAACCTTAAAAAAATTTTTAAGTTTTATCACAGCAAAAAATAGATTGTTTTTTTTAAACAAAATTATTGAAAGTTTTTTAACCCTAGTTTCAAAAAGCAAAGGTGAACTAAAAGCAAAACTTATATCTTCTAAGAAATTAAATAATGAAGAAAAAGAAAAAATTCAAAATGAATTATCTCAAAATTTTAAATCGCAACTTAATTTAGATTATGAATATGATCCAAATTTAATAGCAGGTTTAATTATTCAAGTTGGAAGTGTTATGATAGATACTTCGGTTAAAACAAAATTAAAAAAATTAGAAAAAAATATGATAGAGGTGTGAGATGCAAATAAATCCTTCAGAAGTAACTAAAATTTTAAAAGAACAAATTAAAAAATTTGGTGAAAAGGCAGAAATTTCCGAAGTAGGTCAAGTTTTATCAGTAGGGGATGGTATAGCAAGAGTTTACGGATTAGATAATGTTCAAGCTGGTGAGATGGTCGAGTTTTCAGATGGAATAAAAGGTATGGCGTTAAATTTAGAAAGTGACAATGTTGGTGTAGTAATATTTGGTGATGACAGATCCATAAAAGAAGGAGACGTAGTTAAAAGAACCGGGGCTATTGTAGATTCACCAGTTGGAAAAAAACTACTTGGCAGAGTTGTAGATGCATTAGGAAACCCTATTGATGGTAAAGGGGAATTGGATAAAAAAATAGAAAGAAAAAGAGTTGATGTAAAAGCTCCAGGAATTATTCCTAGAAAATCTGTAAACCAACCTATGCAAACTGGCCTCAAAGCTATTGATAGTTTAATACCTATTGGTAGGGGGCAAAGAGAGTTAATAATTGGTGACAGACAAACTGGCAAAACAGCAGTAGCTATAGATACAATTATAAATCAAAAAGAAATAAACAAATCAGGTGAAGAAAAAGATAAACTTTATTGTATTTATGTTGCGATCGGACAAAAGAGATCAACAGTTGCTCAAATAGTTAAGTCATTGGAAGATGCTGGAGCAATGGAGTATACTACAATAGTTTCAGCAACAGCATCTGACCCAGCACCACTTCAATTTTTGGCTCCATATACCGGATGTACTATGGGAGAATATTTTAGAGACAATGGAATGCATGCACTAATTATTTATGATGATTTATCAAAACAAGCAGTGGCTTATAGGCAGATGTCTCTTTTACTTAGACGACCTCCAGGAAGAGAAGCTTATCCTGGTGATGTATTTTATTTACATAGTAGGTTACTTGAGAGAGCTGCTAAACTTAATGATGATAAAGGAGGAGGCTCACTAACGGCATTACCAATAATTGAGACTCAGGCTGGAGACGTATCAGCTTATATCCCAACTAATGTAATTTCAATTACAGACGGTCAAATTTTTTTAGAAACAGAATTATTTAATCAAGGTATAAGACCAGCAGTTAACGTAGGACTCTCTGTTTCTAGGGTTGGTTCTGCAGCACAAACAAAAGCAATGAAAAAAGTTGCTGGATCGATAAAATTAGAGTTAGCTCAGTATAGAGAAATGGCAGCATTTGCTCAATTTGGTTCAGATTTAGATGCTTCTACACAAAAACTATTAAATAGAGGTTCAAAACTAACAGAGCTTTTAAAGCAAGATCAATACTCCCCAATGCCTGTTGCTCAACAAGTAATAGCAGTTTTTTCAGGAGTAAGAGGGTTTTTAGATAATGTAGAACAAAAAGATATTAAAACAACAGAAACAAAAATTTATGAAGAAATAAAATCTTCTAACCCAGAAATTATTGATAGCATTAATAATACAGGAAAATTAGATGATGAAACTGAAAAAAAGTTAACATCAGTTATTGAACAATTTAAAAAGAAAAAAGATTAAAAATTATGCCTAGTTTAGATGATTTAAAAAAAAGAATTTCTAGTGTTAAATCTACACAAAAAATAACTAAAGCAATGAAAATGGTTGCAGCAGCTAAGCTTAGAAGAGCGCAAGAAAGTGCTGAAAAAGGCAGGCCATTTTCAGAACGAATGAATAATATTATACTTAATTTAAGTCAGTCTATTTCTGATAAAGAAAGTGCTTCAAAGTTTCTTGTGGGAACAGGAAAAGATAAAGTTCATTTATGCGTTGTCATTACAGCTGATAGAGGTCTTTGTGGAGGATTTAATACAAACATATGCAGAAAAGCAAAAAGCTACTTTGAAAAAATTTTAAAAGAGGGAAAAACTCTAAAAATTCTTACAGTTGGCTCTAAAGGTAATGACCAATTAAAAAGAGCGTATAACAATTATATAATTGATAAAATAAGCTTTAAAGGTATGAAGAAAGTCAGTTATAAAGAGGCTGAAAATGTTGGAAATAAAATTATAGATTTATTTAATGACAATCAATTTGATGTTTGTAAAATATTTTATAATAAATTTAAAAATGTAATTACGCAAATTCCCCAGGAACAGCAAATTATACCTATAGAAAGCTTAAAAAAAGAGGAAGATAAAAAATCAGAAAATTTTTATGAGTTTGAGCCAGATGAAACAGAAATATTGGAAAATTTATTACCACGTAATATTTCTACTCAAATTTTCAAAGCTATTCTTGAAAATGCAGCTAGCGAACAAGGCTCAAGAATGACAGCAATGGATAACGCAACAAGAAATGCTGGAGATTTAGTAGACAAATTGACTATAACATATAACAGAAGTAGGCAAGCAGCCATTACAAAAGAACTTATAGAAATTATATCTGGAGCTGAAAGTTTGTAAAAATGGAAAAAAAAATTGGAAAAATTGTACAAGTAATTGGTGCGGTAGTGGATGTTCAATTTCAAGGACAGCTACCAGAAATTTTAACTGCATTAGAATGTGATAATTCTGGAAATAGATTAGTACTAGAAGTAGCTCAACATCTTGGGGAAACAGCAGTTCGAACTATAGCAATGGATAGTACTGAAGGTCTTAAAAGAGGAGATAAAGTTACTGATACAGGCTCCCCAATTAAAGTACCGGTAGGGCCAGAAACTTTAGGAAGAATAATAAATGTGATTGGAGAACCTATTGATCAAAAAGGTAAAGTGGCGACAAAAGAAAGTTGGCCAATACATAGACCTGCCCCAAAATTTACAGATCAATCTACAGAGACAGAGATACTGGTTACAGGGATAAAGGTTGTAGATCTTCTAGCACCTTATTCAAAAGGAGGTAAAATTGGTTTATTCGGTGGAGCTGGAGTAGGAAAAACAGTAATTATAATGGAATTAATAAATAACATTGCCAAAGCTCATGGAGGATTTTCTGTATTTGCTGGAGTAGGAGAAAGAACCAGAGAGGGAAATGATTTGTATCATGAAATGATCGAATCGGGTGTAATTAAACCTGATGGAAAAGGTTCTAAAGCAGCCCTAGTGTACGGACAAATGAATGAACCACCTGGAGCTAGAGCTAGAGTTGGTTTAACAGGATTAACCGTTGCAGAATATTTTAGAGACAAGGAAGGGCAAGATGTATTATTTTTTGTCGATAACATATTTAGATTTACCCAAGCTGGTTCAGAAGTTTCAGCATTACTAGGAAGAATTCCATCAGCAGTAGGTTATCAACCAACTTTAGCAACTGATATGGGAAATTTACAGGAAAGAATTACCACAACAAATAAAGGTTCAATAACATCTGTCCAAGCCATATATGTTCCTGCCGATGATTTAACTGATCCTGCTCCAGCAACTTCGTTTGCACATTTAGATGCAACAACAGTTCTATCAAGACAAATTGCCGAACTTGGAATATATCCGGCAGTAGATCCTTTAGATTCTACTTCAAGAATTTTAGATCCAAGAATAGTTGGCGAAGAACACTATAGGGTAGCAAGAGAAGTTCAAAAAATATTACAAACATATAAATCTTTACAGGATATAATTGCAATTTTAGGTATGGACGAGCTTTCAGAAGAAGATAAACTAACTGTTGCTAGAGCAAGAAAAATTCAAAGATTTCTATCGCAACCATTTTTTGTTGCAGAAGTTTTTACGGGGTCGCCTGGTAAACTAGTAGATTTAGAAGCCACTATTAAAGGTTTTGATGCAATATGCAAAGGTGAGTATGATCATTTACCAGAGGCTGCTTTTTATATGGTTGGCACAATAGATGAAGCAATAGAAAAAGCTGAAAAAATGGCTAAAGAAGCGGCAGCATAAATGGAAAGCGACTTTAAAGTTGAAATTATAAGTCCTGAGAAAATAATTTTTTCAGACAATGTTAAAATGATTACATTTCCTTCTTACGAAGGCGATATGAGTATATTGAAAGGTCATATTTCCATTATAACTTTTTTAAGACCAGGAATAATTAAAGTACATAAAAGTGATCAGAATACTATAGATTTTTTTGTTGAAGATGGAACAGTAGAATATTTTAACGATAGTTTAGTCATACTTTCAGCTTCAGCTATAAATTTAAAAGATATAACCAAAGAATTTTTGGAACATCTTAGCAGAGAAGCTCAAGAACAATTAAAGAAAGAAAATATTACAGACCAAGAACGTTACATTCTTAATCATAAGTTGGATACTATTAAGGAAAAAGAATTTAAATTATCTTAGTTTTCTTTAATTCTTCAATTAATTTTTTATAAATATTCACTTTAAAATCTACAGCTACATATGGTAGTTGTAAAGGATCTATCCATTTCCAGTCTAGAAATTCTGGATTTTTCGTTTTAATATTCACCTCCTCATCAGAACCTTTAAATTTCATTATAAACCATTTTTGTTTTTGTCCTTTATATTTACCTTGCCAAATTTTTCCTAAAAGATTCTCTGGTAAATTATACGACAACCATTCCTGCACTTCTTTTATAATTTCTATGGTTTTAATACCAGTTTCCTCTAATAATTCTCTTTTTGCTGCATCTAAATAACTTTCTTCGTTATCTACACCACCCTGGGGCATCTGCCAAAAATTATTTGCATTATCAATTCTTTTTCCTACAAATACTTTATTTTGTTGGTTTAATAAGACTATTCCTACCCCTTTTCTTAAAGGTAAATCCTTTTTATTTTTCATTGAAGTTTAACCGTTTAATAATTTTACAGCGTAGTTTAATTGATTATCAGTTTCAGTATTAATTGAAAATTCCTCATTATTTTCTTCCTCTATTTTTATGTCAGGTGTTACACCTACATTTGAAATAGATTTGCCTGATGGTAAGTAATATTTAGATATGGTTAAACGTATGGCGCCTCTATTTTTTAGAGGAATAATTGATTGAACAGACCCTTTACCATATGTAGTTTCACCTAATAAAACTGCCCTTTTCTGATCTTGCAAAGCACCCGCAACAATCTCAGCGGCAGAAGCTGATCCATTATTAATTAGAACAACTAATGGCTTTCCACTAATTTGATCCCCTTTTTTGGCAAAAAACTTTCTATTTTCTCTTTGCTTTCTTCCTTTCGTGGATACTATTTCCCCATCATCTAAAAAGAAATCTGAAATTTTGACTGCTTGAGTAAGAAGTCCACCTGGATTATTCCTTAAATCCAAAATATATCCTTTTAAGTTATTTTTTTTATACTTATAAATTTCTTTTTTTAGTTGCTCATCACTATTTTGATTAAAAGCTCTCAACCTAAGATATCCAACTTTTCCGTCAATTAATTTTGAAACTACAGACTTAATCTCAATTATTTCTCGAGTAATTTTAAAAATTTTTGCTCTTTTTAAACCCTTTCTTCTTACAGTAATTTCGATGTCCGATCCAACTGGACCTCTCATTAAGTTGACAGCTTCCATAAGGCTTTTGCCTTGAACCTGTTCACCATTAATTTGCACAATGTAATCTCCTGCCTTTATACCCGCTTTTGCAGCTGGGGTATCATCAATTGGAGCAATAACTTTTACAACACCTGCTTCCATACTAACTTCAATACCTAAACCACCAAACTCACCACTTGTTTCTACTTGAGACTCCTTGAAGATTTCTGGGCTCATGTAAGCAGAGTATGGATCTAAAGATTGAAGAACTCCATTTATTGCTGAGTCCATAACATCTGACTGATTAACTTCGTCAACATATTCAGTTTCTATCTTTTCAAGCACCTCGCTAAAAATATCGATTTTTTCATAAAGCTCATCAGAATTTTGTGAAAAAGCTTTGTGTGAAATATTCAAAAAAATTATTGCAATAGTTAAAATTAATTTAATAGAATTCAATTTATTCATATAGTTAGTCTTTCTTTTGGTATTAATTCTGACCACATTCTTTCTAAATCATAAAATTTTCTTTTTTCTGGATGAAAAATATGAATTATAATATCTATAGCATCTATAAGTTTCCAATCATTACTATTCCTACCTTCCAGTCTACAGCCACTAATCCCCCTTTTTTTTAGTGTATCTAAAAGAATTTCAGATAATGCCTGTATATGTCTTGAAGAGCTCCCACTAGCAACAATCATGAAATCTGCAATTGAGGTCTTGTCTTTTAAGTTTATCGACCTAACTTCTATTGCTTTATTATCATTTAAAATACTTTCAATTTCTTTTTTTAATTTATTGATTTCATTAATTTGCATCAGATTTTATGTTACCAAAATTTTCTAATTAATGAAGAAGAAATATTGACCTTTTTGCAACTTACGTAAATTAAGTTATTTTTGAGGATTTTAGGTAGAATAGAATTCATTGATTTAACAGGATAATTTTGTCTAGGAAAAACTACTATTTTAGCAAGTTTGGGTATTTTTTTCCAATTTTGCCATTTATTAAATTTTACCAGGTTGTCAGCACCTAATAAAAAATAGATTTCTTTCTTTTGATTTTTATTTTTCATGTATTTTAACAAATTAAATGTTTTAGTAGATTTGATTTTTTTATCAAGGTATTGCACTAAAATTTTTTTTTCTTTTATTGCTACTTTTTTTGATAATTTAATTCGGGTTTTTAAATTTAAAAGAGGTTTTTTTTTTAATGGGTTTTTTTTTGTAACAACCCAAATTAATTTATCTAATTTAAGTTTTTTTATACCAACTCTAGATATATGCAAGTGTCCTTTGTGAGGTGGATCAAATGTTCCTCCTAAAATACCAATTTTATTATTTTTTTTTTTCAAAAGATTATTTCCTAGTTTGTCCTTTACCTTCTAAAATATATTTATATGTGGTGAGTTGAGAAAGTCCGATTGGGCCGCGTGGATGTAGTTTTCCAGTCGATATACCAACTTCAGCACCAAAACCAAATTCACCACCATCAGCGAACTGAGTCGAAGCATTGTGGACCGCTATAACACTGTTAACATTAGAAAGAAATGTTTTTGCCGTTTTTTTATTTTTTGTAACAATCGAATCTGTATGAGAAGAACCATACTTATTTATATGATGTACTGCATCATAAACTCCATTTACAACTTTTACAGAAATTACAGGAGATAGATACTCTGTTTTCCAATCTTTATTTTTAGCAACTTTAATTTTACCAGTAACAAACTTTTTTATAAGCTTATCCCCCACTATTGAGCATCCTAGTTTTTTTAATTCATCTAATATAGGTTTACAATGAGTTTTTAGACATTTCTTATCTAATAACAAAGTTTCGGCAGCCCCACATATGCTAACATTTCTCATTTTAGAATTTCTAACAACTTTTATTGCCATATCCAAGTTTGCATCTCTATCTATATAAACGTGGCATATGCCTTCATAGTGACCAATAGTTGCAATTGTAGACTTTTTTAAAACTTTTTTTACTAAACTTTTTCCACCTCTTGGAATTATTACGTCTATGTAATTTTTCATGTTTGATAACAAATAATCTACATGCTTTCTGTTTTTACTTTGAACAAACTGGACACAATTCTCGTCACATTTTTTCTTTTTTAGTGCTTTTTTGAAAAGATTGGCTAAAATTTTATTCGAATGAAATGCTTCTGATCCACCACGCAAAATTACTGTATTTCCGGTTTTAAAACACAAGGCAGCTACATCCGAGGTAACATTTGGTCTACTTTCATAAATAACACCAATTATCCCAATAGGTATTGATACCCTTTTTATAATTAATCCATTAGGTCTTTTCCAAGAAGAAAGAGTTTTACCAATAGGGTCTTTAAACTTTATTATTTCTTTTATAGAATTTCGTATTTGCAAAATCTTTTTACTATCTAATCTAAGTCTATCGATCATGCTGTCATTAATTTTTTTTGATTTTGCAAAGAATATATCTTTTTTATTTTCTTTCAGAATTAAGTTTGTATTGATTTTCAAATATTGGTTAAACTGACTCAGTACAGAATTTTTTTTATGAATACTCAAAGTACCCAAGTGAAAAGAAGCAATTTTTGCTTTTTCACCCATTTTTTCCATATAAGAATTTTTAGACATATTATACTTTAACTAGATCATCCTTATGAATAATTTCTTCTCTGCTTGAGTAACCCAATATATTTTTAATTTTACTACTATGACATCCTTTTATTTTTTCAATTTCTAATGATGAAAACGAAGTTAAGCCTCTAGCACATTCTACAGAATCTTGATTTTTAACTAGTATATGGTCTCCTTTTTCAAAAGTTCCATTTATTTTTTTTACTCCAGCTGGAAGTAAACTTTTTCCATTTTTTATCGCATTTTCTGCCCCATTATCAATTATTACTTCGCCTTTAGGTGCAATTGACCCTATTATCCATTGTTTTCTAGCATCAAGTTTAGAAACTTTTGGTAAAAACAACGTAAATTTTTTATTATTAATAATTTTACTAATTGGTTTTTTTACATTTCCATTAGCTATTATCATATGACAGCCAGACAATTGACAAATTTTTGCGGCATCAATTTTCGTTTTCATGCCTCCCGATCCATAGAAGTTTTCTGTTTTAGTTGCGTATCTTTTAATATTTTCATCTATTTCATTAACAATTTTAATAAACTTTGTTTTTTTATTTTTTTTTGGATTATCAGTGTAAAGTCCATCAACGTCTGATAGTAAAATTAAACAATCTGCACTTATAATTTGAGAGACTCTTGCAGCAAGCCTATCATTATCTCCATATTTTATTTCAGTTGTAGCAGTAGTGTCGTTTTCATTAACTATTGGTACAATTCCCATTTTCAACAAATTATCAACAGTTCTTCTTGCATTTATAGATCTTCTTCTTTGTTCTGTGTCATCTAATGTGAGTAAAATTTGAGAAATTTTTATTTTGTTTTTATCAAAAATTTTTTTGTAAAAGTCCATTAATTTAATTTGACCTATAGAAGCAACAGCTTGACTTTCATCAACCTTTAAATTTTTTTTATTAATTTTTAAATACTCACATCCCATCGCTATTGCACCAGAAGATACAATTACAACTTGTTTTTTCTTTCCTATTAAAAATTTAATATCTTTGGCAAAATCTTCCAACCAAATTTTTTTTGGCTTACCTGTTTTATCAACTAAGGTTGAAGATCCTATTTTAATTACTATTTTCTTAAAATTATTAAAGAACATAACTAGCTAAAACTTTTTTAATTGTTAATAAATTTTTACTATTTAATGCAGATATTTTGTAAACATCTTTTTTTATTTCCTTTTTAAAATTTGCTACTTTTTTATCTAAATCTTCTTTTGAAATTATGTCTATTTTATTAAAAACAATAATTTCTCTTTTTTTTATTAGTTTATTACTATATTTGACAAGTTCTTTTCTTATTTTAAAATAATTTTCTTCAAGATTATTATTAGTTACGTCGATTAAATGTAAGATAGTTTTACATCTCTCTATATGCCTTAAAAATTTATCTCCCAATCCTATACCTTCATGCGCACCCTCTATTAAACCAGGAATATCCGCTAGTGTAATTTCTTTATTATCATAATTTGTAACTCCTAAATTCGGATTTAAAGTTGTGAAAGGGTAATTCGCAATTTTTGGTTTTGCGCTGGTTAAAACTGATAAAAGGCTAGATTTTCCAGAGTTAGGCATTCCAATAATGCCTACGTCGGCAATAACTTTTAATTGAAGCCATATCCAGAAATTTTCACCTTTATCTCCGTCAGTTTTTTTTTTAGGAGAGCGGTTAGTAGAACTTTTAAATCTGACATTGCCTAATCCGCCTTTGCCCCCACAAGCAATTGTTACTTCTTGATCTGGTTTATTGAGATCTTCTATTAAAGTATTATTATCTTCTTCAAAAATTTGTGTACCAATTGGAACTTTTAAAATTAAATCTTTCCCACTTTTTCCAGTTTTTTTCTGCCCTTTTCCATCTTGACCTCTCTCGGCCTTAAAATGTTGTTGATATCTAAAATCAATCAAAGTATTTAAGTTTTTACTGGAAACAAAAATTATTGAACCCCCTTTTCCTCCATCACCTCCATCAGGTCCTCCAAATTCAATAAATTTTTCTCTTCTAAAGCTAGCGGAACCTGTTCCGCCATTCCCTGCTCTAACGAATATTTTTGCTTGATCTAAAAATTTCATAACCCAACACTAATAAAAATTAATTTGAAAGTTTTAAGGTATTAGCTGGGGATTACAGAAACAAATGTTCTGTTTAGTTTAGATGTTTTGAACTGAACTTTTCCTTTTACTAAAGAAAATATAGAGTGATCTCTTCCCATACCTACATGATTGCCAGGATGTATTTTTGTTCCCCTTTGCCTTACAATAATGTTTCCAGGTAAAACTAACTGACCTCCATATCTTTTAACTCCGAGACGTCTTCCAGCACTATCTCGGCCGTTACGAGATGATCCACCTGCTTTTTTTGTTGCCATATCTTAATATCCTATTTTAATACTATCACTTTTTCTTTGTTGTTAAAGGCTTCTTTTTAATTTCTTTTTTTTTAATATCTTCAGTAGCTTGTTTTGCTTTCGCTTGCATTTTCTTTATTGGTTTTTCACTTTGATCTTGCTTAGCTTTTATTATTTGTTTTTCTCTCTGCTTTTCACCTTTTTTTATTTCCTTAGTTAATTTCTTTTGGGGTTCAGCTTCTGCAATTACTTTTCCCTCTTTGGAAAATATTTTTGTTATTCTAATTAAAGATACCGGCTGTCTGTGACCATATTTTTTTCTTGAGTTTTTTCTTCTTCTCTTTTTAAAAACTAAAATAGTTTTATTTTTTGTATTTTTTAAAATAGTTGCCTCGACTTTGGCACCTTTTATGTTTGGGTTTCCAATTTCAGTGGATTTGTCGTCATTTAAAAATAAAACGTTTTTAAACTCTACAGTTTTTCCTTCAGAATTTTCGAGTCTTTCAACTTTAAGGATTTCACTTGCTGAAACTTTATATTGTTTGCCACCTGTTTGTATAACTGCAAAAGACATTGTTTTACTTTCATATTTTGAAATATGGGCAATATAACTCTCTAACTTAACATGTCAAGTTATAACATTAACTAAAAACTGTCTTTTAAATCTCTAACTTTCCTAAAAACTTCCAAATCTTCCTGATTTTTCATATTTAGTTTAACTTTTAACTCTCTTTGATCACATCTTAAAAAAATATTTGATCTCAATTCTTCGTCCAAGCTCGAAGGTATTGTAGGCAAATTTTGTGATCGCAATTTTTTAATTTTTTCGAACTTATTTTTTAAATCAATATTATCAACGTCATGCTCCAAACAAAATTCTGCATTTTTGTAAGTATATTCATGACCGCAATAAATTTTTGTCTCTTTAGGAAGCTTTTTAATTTTGTTTAAGGAATTTAACATTTGTTTATGATCTCCTTCAAAAATTCTACCACAACCTAGAGAAAATAATGTATCTCCTGTAAATATAATTTTTTCCTTTTCAAAAAAAAAACATATATGACCCAAAGTATGTCCAGGGATGTGAAATATTTTAATAGTTGTGCTTCCAAAGTTCCACATTTCGTTGTCTTTAACAGTTATATCAATACCTGGAATTCTATTTTTGTCATTTTCAAAGCCAACTACTTTTGCGTTATATTTTTTTTTTAATTCAATGTTACCCCCTATATGGTCGAAATGATGGTGAGTATTTAGTATATAATTTAATTTTAAATTTTTCTTTTCTAAAAAAGAAATTACCGGCTTACTCTCTGAAGGATCCACCACACCTGTTGTTTTGGAATTATTGTCATAAATAACGTAAGCATAGTTATCTGCAAGGCAAGATATTGGAGTTATTAACATAGTTTTTTATTCTATTAGAAATATACCAAGCTGTGAAAAAATATTTTTATAAAACATATTTTTATTAGTAATTTCTGAAATTTTTTCATCAGTCAGGCACATTGATTTATCAATTTTTATTTTTTTTTTATTACAAAAATTAACAAAATCTTTAATTGTACACATATGTAAGTTCGGGGTATTATACCATTCATTTGGTAAATTTTTAGTTACAGGCATAGTTCCTTTAAATAATAAATGAAAGCGAACTTTCCAATAACCAAAATTTGGAATTGTAACAATTGTTTGTTTTCCAATTCTGAGAAGTTCTTCAAGAACTTTTTCTGGATTAATAAAAGCTTGAAGAGTTTGACTTAAAATAACATAATCAAATGATTTTTTTGGAAATTGCAACAAATCTTTTTCAGCATCACCCTCGATAACAGGAAGACCTTTTGATATACATTTTTGGGCAAGATTCTTTTGTGGCTCCAGACCCCTAACATCATTTTTTTGATATTTTTTTAGATACTCCATTAAAGTGCCATCTCCACAGCCAACATCCAATACTCTTTTATTATTTTTTATAATTTTAGATATTGCTTCAAATTCTTTTTTCATTTTTTTATTTCATTATAAGTTGAGCTGATAAATTCACTTACTGTTTTTAAAAATTCTGGCACATTCAGTAAAAAAGAATCATGACCTTTGTCAGAATTAATTTCTACAAAACTAACATTTGCACCACAAGCGTTTAAAGCTATAACTATTTCTTTATTTTCGATTGTAGGATAAAGCCAATCAGAGGAGAATGATATTACACAAAATTTTGATTTATTATCTTTAAAGGCAAGAGATAAATTATTATTGAACTGTTTTTCCAAATCAAAATAATCCATTGCTCTGGTTATATATAAATAGCTATTTGCATCAAATCTATCAACAAAAGTTGCACCCTGATAACGTAAGTAGCTTTCTATTTGAAAATCTGCATCAAAACTAAATTTTAAACTTCCTTTATCTTGTAGTTTTCTTCCAAATTTTTCCTCTAATCCTTTTTTGGATAGGTAGGTAATATGAGCGGCCATTCTTGCTACAGCTAAACCTTTATCAGGAGAAGAATTTTCTTTTTTCCAATTTGGATCAGCCATAATAGCTTGTCGACCCAATTCATTTAGAGCAATATTTTGTGCTGAATGGCTAGCACTACACGCTATTGGAATTGAAGAATATGTTAAGTTTGGATATAGAGCAGAAAACTGCAAAACTTGCATTCCGCCCATTGAGCCACCTATTATCGAAAGTAATTTTTTAATACCCAAATAATCTAATAAAAATTTTTGAGCTCGAACCATGTCTCTTATTGTTATTACTGGAAAAGTTGTTCCAAATAATTTACTAGTTTCAGGATTTATTTCCTTGGGGCCATATGAACCCATACACCCTCCCAAGACATTTGCACAAATTACAAAATATTTATTGGTATCAATTGCTTTTCCTGGTCCCACAGCAAACGTCCACCAACCTTCTCTTTTAGTTATAGGATTAATATTTGTGCAAAATTGATCTCCCGTTAAAGCATGAAAGGCAAGTATGGCATTGTTTTTATCTTTATTTAAAGTCCCGTAGGTTTCGTAAGCAAGAGGGAAATTTTTAATAATTTTTCCGCAATCAAGTTCGAGAGATTGACTGATAATTAATTTTTTTATATTTTTTAGCTCACTATTCATAATCAAACAAAAAAAAAGCCCAGCTAAGCTGGGCAAAAACCTTTTTTAGCTGTTTTTTTAATGCGCTCGCAATTCAAGTTAAATCAGCGCGCTTTTCTTGTACTAAAAATCATATCTTTTGTCAAATTAGGTTGTATTTATTTTGCCACAAAGCTGCATATATAGTATTTACCGATACGATTTATATATAAAATAATTATGAATTTACCAAAGCCAATAAAATTTGAAGTTGAAAGATATGTCGGAGGATTATCTCAATTTAAAAAAATTGAAAATCCAATAAAATTATCTGCAAATGAATCTGCTCTAGGAGCAAGCCCCAAAGCAATTAAAACATTTGAAAAAGAAAAAAACAAAGTTTTTAAATACCCTGAAGACGATTCAAATTCTTTGAGGGAAGTTTTGTCTAATGAATTTAAAATAGATTCCAAAAGAATTATTTGCGGCTCGGGCTCAGACCAAATATTTGATCTAACTTGTCGTCTGTTTCTTAATCCAGGAGATGAAGTAATTGTTACGGAGTTTGGTTTTATTATGTATAAAATCTATGCTTCGCTCAGCAAAGCAAAAGTTTTATTAGCTAAAGAAAAAAATTTTAAAGCATCAGTAGAAGAGATAATAAAAAAGGTTTCTAAAAAAACAAAAATTGTATTTGTGGCTAATCCTAACAATCCCACAGGGACTTATTTATCTAAAAATGAAATGCTTGATTTAAGGAAAAAACTTAGAAGTGATATTCTTTTAGTTGTGGATGATGCTTATTTTGAATTTATGAACTCTGATAACTTTTCTTCAGGACTAGACCTTTTTAAGGATTCTGCCAATGTGCTAGTTACTAGAACTTTTTCCAAAATTTATGGTTTGGCTGGTCTAAGATTAGGTTGGGGTTATGCTTCTAAAGAAATTATTGAAAGCATGTACAAGATAAAACCTCCTTTTAATGTTAATAGATCCGCTCTGGCTGCAGGGATAGAGGCCATCAAAGATCGTGAATGGACAAATCGAGCAATTGATCATAATACATTATGGGCAAAAAAAATATTCTCTGCTTTGAAAGAATGCAATATTAAAACAAATGAACCAGGAGCAAATTTTTTTTTGATGAATTTTAATGAAGCAAAAATTAATTCAGATGAAGCTTTCGAAAAGTTGGCAGCAAATAAATTGATTGTAAGAAAAATGACACAGTATAATATTTCAAATTCTTTAAGATTAACCATTGGGAATAAAGAAGCTAATGAAAGTTTAATAAAATCTATGAGGAGTATTTTAAAATAATGTTTAAAAAAGTATGTATAATTGGATGTGGTTTGATTGGCTCCTCTATTGCTAGAGCAATAAAAAAAAATAAGCTTGCTCGTAAAGTGGTTTCTTCAAATAGATCTAATACTACTAATAAAAAAATAATTAAATTAAATATAGTAGATGAAGCCAGCCCAGATACTAGAAAGATAGTTACTGGGTCTGATCTAATTATAATTGCTAGTCCTTTAAGCAGTTATAAAAATATAATTTTTAAAATAAAAAATTCCTTAAAAAATGGAGCTATATTAACCGATGTCGGTTCTGTAAAAAAAAATGTGATTCAATTAATTGAAAAAAATATTCCTAACAATGTATCTTGGATTTCATCACACCCCATAGCTGGCACAGAAGAAAGTGGTCCTGAATCGGGATTTTCTGAACTTTTTAAAAATAAATGGTGCATTTTAACTCCTAGCAAGAAATCAAAAAATAAAGATATCAAATTACTAGAAAAGTTTTGGAGAAGAATTGGAAGTGTAGTTGATGTAATGAGTGCTAAGGAACATGATTATATTTTATCTATCACAAGTCATATGCCGCATTTAATAGCGTACAATATTGTAAACACGACTCTCAAAATTAAAAAGAAAAGAGATCGTAATATTGTTAAGTACAGCGCTGGTGGATTAAGAGATTTTACGAGAATTGCAGCATCCAATCCGATTATGTGGAGAGATATTTTTATTCAAAATAGAGAAAATACAGCAAAAATGATTGATAAATTTATAAAAAATCTAAGAGATTTAAAAAAAGCGATTAAAAGCAAAAATGAAAAAAAACTAGAGAAAATTTTTACAAAAACAAAAAAAATTAGAAAAGAAATTATAAAAGCAGGTCAAGATATTAATAAACCTGATTTTGGAAGAAAACAAAACTAAGAAATATTCTTAATTTCATCATAGATTTTTACCTCTAAGCTTTTTAAAAATTCATCTCTATTTAGTCCAGGTTTTATAGGTTTCAAGAAAGATATTGTTATTCTTCCAGGATATTTTATCAATCCATTTTTTGGCCACACAGATCCAGAATTTAGTGCAATTGGTACGCAGGTTATGTTTAATGCCTCATAAATTCTACCCACTCCTTTTTTGAATGGAACTCTTTCTTCGGGTTTTATTCTTGTGCCTTGTGGAAATATTAAAAGTGGTCTTTTTTCATTTTTAATAATTGAGGCTACTTTATCAAAGAAATTTAAGTTATCTTTTGTAATGGTGTCTCTTGTAATTTCAATTGATTTTATTTTTTTTAAATAAAGTCCAAATAGAGGAATTTTTAAAAGTTCTTTTTTTAATATAAAAACTGGATAATCAAGCACACTTTGCAAAGCAAATGTTTCAAACATCGATTGATGGGCCGAAGCAACAAAATACTTTTCATTATTAGGTATATTATTTAATCCTTTAAATTCCACTTTTGTGTTTAAAAAAAATCTAACTATGAATATTACATAATGACCTAAAAATTTTCCAAATATCGAAGTTATTTTCGAAGGCAGAAATAAAGCTGGTATTGCAAGTAAAAAAACAATTGTAATTCCTGAATATAAAAAAACATTAAATATTAAAGATCTTAATAATAGCATTTATTTAAAATATTAATTTAATTTTTAATTAAATTTTCTAAAGTTTGTCTTTTTCTTATTTGTTTATGAGTTGAACCATAAACCATAATTTCCGCAACAGTTGGCCTCATATTATAGTTAGAAGATAAAGTCATTCCATAGGCCCCTACGTGAGTTATTCCAACAAAATCACCCTCAATTATTTTTGGAAAATTTTTTTTATTTAAAAATTTATCAGAACTTTCGCAAATAGGACCAACAAACTCAAAATTTCCTTTTATTAATTTTTTATTTTTTTTAATGGGCAAAATTTGATGTTTGGCATCATAAAGAGCGGGCCTCATCAAATCATTCATGCCAGCATCTAACACAATAAAATTTTTATTTGCACTTTTTTTAATATAAATAATTTTCGTTATAAGAATAGCTGTGTTAGCTACAATGAATCTACCAGGTTCAAAAATAATTTTAAAATTTCTTTTTTTGGTAAAATTTTTTACTGCTTTGGAATATTCTTTTAGATTTAGTTGATTTTCTTTCTCTTTATAGGATATTCCCATACCACCGCCAAGATCTATAAATTTGAAATTTATTTTAGTTTTTTTAATTATTTTATTTAATATAAACAGCACTTTTTTAAATGGCCCAACATTTGTAATTTGACTACCTATATGTACACTTAGACCTTCCAATTTCATATTTTTCATTTTTTTAATTTTTCTACATAGATTTATGCAATCATTAATAGCTAAACCAAATTTTTCATCTTTGCCGCCTGTAGAAATTTTTTTGTGAGTTTGACCAGTAATATTAGGATTTAACCTTATTCCGACTGATATCTTTTTAGACATTTTTTTTAATATTTTGTTAATCAGCAATGCCTCACTATCAGATTCAATATTTATTAGGAGAACTTTATTTTTAATTGCAGCAACTATTTCTTCTTCTGTTTTTCCTACACCAGAAAAGACAATTTTGTTGCTAGGAATCCCAGCTTTTTTGGCTTTAAGGAGCTCTCCAATTGATACAACATCAGCACCAGAGCCTAATCTTTTTAATTCTTTGAGTATTGCTAAATTGGCATTTGATTTTACAGAAAAACAAATTATTGGTTTAATTTTTTTGAAATCATTTTTAAATTTATAAAAATTGTTTCTTAATTGAGACAAAGAATAACAATAAAATGGTGTTTTATAAGTTTTGATAAGTTTTTGTGCTGTTATTCTTTCAATGCAAAGATTATTTTTTCTTACTCTAATGTAATTCATTTTTAAATTAAATATATATTTTTAATATAACTTCTTTGAGATTTATACTCAGGATCATTCTTTACCCCGCAAGATGTACAAAATAAACATATAACAGTTATTAAAAAAATTTTTTTCATTATTTAAATTCCTTTTTTAGTCTAGATATCATCTTTTTAATATTTTTTATAGCTGTTCCACCGTACGAGGTTTTTAAATTTACAGAGTTTTTAACATTAAATACTTTCATTACATTCTTATTTAAGTTTTTATTCATTTTTTTTAATTCTTTAAAATTCAGTTGGTTTAAATTCTTTTTATTTTTCTCAGCATAATTTACTAATTTGGCTGAGATTTTATAAGCCTCTCTAAACGAAAGATTGTTATTTTGCACTAAATAATCTGCAAAATCTGTTGCAGTAGTATACCCCTCATTAGCCAAAGACAGCATTCTTTCTTTATTTGGTTTTAAATTAATAATAAGTTCATTTGTTATATGAATTGACTCCAAAAGGGTGTCGAAGCTATTAAAAACAAGAGCTTTATCTTCCTGCATATCTTTATAATAAGAAAGAGGTAGGCCCTTCATAGTAGTTAACATTGCTTGCAATGATCCAAAATTTTTACCAGCTCTACCTCTAATTAATTCAGCAGGATCTGGATTTTTCTTTTGAGGCATAATTGAAGATCCAGTTAAAACTTTGTCATTGAGCTTTATAAGTTTAAATATATCTGAATTCCAAATAATTAATTCTTCAGCAAATCTTGAAATATGCATTGCACAAATTGAAGCAGATGACAAAAAATCTAGAGCAAAATCTCTATCCGATACAGTGTCTATTGAGTTACTAGTTGGCTTTTTAAAACCTAATTTTTTTGATGTAAAATTTCTGTCAATTTTATACGAAGTTCCAGTTAACGCACCAACTCCCAACGGACATTCATCTATATATTTAATATTACTATTGAATCTATTTTTATCTCTTTTAAACATTTCTACATAAGCTAATAAGTAATGAGCAAAAGAAATTGGTTGTGCATTTTTTAAATGAGTGAATCCAGGCATGATAGTTTCAACAGTCATTTCTGATTTTTTTAGAAAACTTTTAATTAATATATTAAGATTTTTAATGATTTCCTCAGAGGCTTTTTTGACCCATAATTTAAAGTCAGTAATTACCTGATCATTTCTTGATCTTGCTATATGTAAGAATCCAGCGTCATTTCCTATAATATCAAAAAGTCTTTTTTCAATATTTAAATGTATATCTTCATATTTTCTATTAAAAATGAATTTTTTGCTTTTAATTTCTACTCTGATTTTTTTTAAACCTTTTATTATTTTTTTTCCTATTTTTTTGTTAATTATTTTTTGTTTAACTAACATTTGAGCATGAACTATAGATCCATGAATATCTTCCTCATATAGTCTTTTATCAACATCAATAGAAGAACCAATTTTTTCAAAAAGTTTTGATGTTGTGTTGCTAAATCTAGTACCCCAAACAGCTTTATTTTTATGTGCCATATGTTAAGTTCTTATTTTTTTATGCTCATGAACCTAAAAATTTTTAAGTTTTCAATTTTACTATTTTCTTTTAGTATTTTTTCGACAATATCGCAAACAAATGAGGATATTCCTTTCAATAATATAGCAATAAATGAAATTCCGAAGCCAATTTCATCAATCATATTTGAAGATTTTTCTGGTAATAAAATTAACTTAAAGGAATATAAGGGTAACTTAATAATTATCAATTTTTGGGCAACATGGTGCTCCCCATGCAAGAAGGAAATGCCATCACTAGATGCACTTTCAGTTAACAGAGATTTTAAAAATTTAAAAATTTTTCCTGTTAATATGGAAAAACCGAATGTTATAAAAACTGGTAAATTTTTTGATGATCTTAATATTAAAAATTTAAAAATTTTCTTTGATCATAAATTAAATTTTGTTAAAGAATTTAAGTTAAGAGGTGTTCCAACAACAATTTTAGTAAATAAAAATGGAGAAGAATTTGCTAGAATTATTGGAGATATTAATTTTCAGGATAAAAAATTTGTTAAATGGTTATTAAAATATGATTAATTACTCTTTAGAAACAACTTCTATTTTACCTTTGTCAAAAGATAAACCAAAAGAAATAGTGGTTTTGTGTCATGGTTATGGCGGTGACGGAAAAGATATAAGTATGCTAGCGGTGAATTGGCAAAGATTTTTACCTAATTCTATTTTTTTGTGTCCAAATGCCCCTGAAAAATGCAGTGTTAACCCTCAAGGCTACCAATGGTTTGACCTAACTTCTGAAGACGAAGAGGTAATTTTAGAAAAATCTTTAGTTGCAGAAAAAAAATTAAATTTATTTTTGGACCAAGTTTTAGATAACTATCAACTTAAACCAAAAAAAATGGCTTTGGTGGGTTTTAGCCAAGGATCTATGATGATTATGCAAGCTGGCCTTAAAAAAAAAGATGAAATCAATTGTTTAATTAGTTATTCTGGTAAAATAATAAATCAAGAGCATTTATCTAATAATATTAATTCAAAACCAAAAATATTATTAATGCATGGTGATAAAGATAGCATTGTTTCACCAACACATCTTTTAGAGGCAAGAGAATATTTAAAAAAACATGATATTAATGTTAAAACTAAAATTTTTAATAATTGTGAACATAAAATACCAGTAGAGGGTACAAGTCTCGGCCTAGATTTTTTAAAAAAAAATCTTTTATAATTAAAACATTTTTTTAACAAACTACTTCTTGCAAAATTTACGTTAATCCGCTAACTTACTATTATGATTATACCTTCTTCAGAAAAGGTACCTTTGGAAAAATGTCCAGCGTTAGTTTTAAATGCTGATTTTAGACCTTTGAGTTATTATCCTCTTTCCCTTTGGTGCTGGCAGGATTCTGTTAAATCTGTTTTTCTTAATAGAGTAAGTATAGTTTCTAACTATGAAAGAAAGATCAGAAGTCCTTCTTTTGAAATGAAATTGCCAAGTGTTATTGCTTTAAAAAATTTTATACAGCCTTCAAATCACCCTAATTTTACAAGGTTCAATGTTTTTCTTAGAGATAAATTTACCTGTCAATACTGTGGTGATAGTAAAGATCTGACCTTTGACCATTTGCTGCCAAAATCTAAAGGTGGGTTAACAAACTGGGAAAATGTTGTAACAGCTTGCTCAACTTGTAATGTTAAAAAAGGGGGAAGACTGTATTCTAAATCTAATATGCGATTATTTAGAAAACCTTTTGTGCCGACAGTCGATGATTTGCATCAAAACGGTAGAAATTTCCCTCCGAATTTTTTACATGAAAGCTGGATGGACTACCTATATTGGGATGTCGAACTTTTACCGTAATTAATTTATATCTTTTCCGAAATAGTAATTGCTATTTTTGATCCTGTTTTAATCACTTTGTCCATTAATGAATAAATTCCCTTACTAGAAGCACCTTCATTATATGCAATATTTTTATGATTAGTTTCATCTTCTTGGAATTTTTCAATTTTTGCTTTTAACTTCATCTCATCGTTACCCAGCTTCTTTAATTGATTTTTATAGTGATCTTCAATTACTTCTTCCACAGAAGCTGTGCATAGCATAGCTGCTTTTTTACCCATTAATGCAGTTCCAAAACCTAAAGTGACACCCATCAAGTCCCAAAGGGGTAAAAATAATGTAGGTTTTATTTTTCTTCTTTGAATCTCTTTTTCAAAATATTCTAAGTGTTCCTGTTCATGTTCTTTCATCTCTTCGATTGTATTTCTAAGATTTTTGTCTTCTTTAATTGTTTTTAGCGCCAGTAATTGTCCCTCATAGATTTTAATAGCACCTCTTTCACCGGCATGATCTACCCTTATTATTTCTTCAATAATTTTAGAATTAGTTTTTTTCATAATTTAAATAAAGTTTTATAAATATAACACTTAAAATAATAGAAAAAATGGTATTAATTGAAGCAAGGGAAAAACCAAATATTTTAAAACTAACATCTTTACAACTTATACTATTTATTTTTAACTGTTCTAAAAGTTGTTCTTTTGATAAATTTTCTGTCTGATTTTTAGCCTCACAAATTAATGTTTCACTAAAAAAACCCTGCTCTATACCGAAATGATAAAAAGCAAGAATTGAGCTAGCAACAAATATAAAAAATAGTATTAGCAAAATGATTTTTTCATAACCATTAAAAAATAAAAGTTTGGCAATAAGTAAAATTGAAAGAAAGTAAGGGATGCGTTCATAGAGACATAGACTACAGGGTTTGTGGCCCAATATATATTCTATAAAGTACGCAAATATTAAAATTAAAAAGATAAAAACTAATATAAGTAGTAAAATTTTTTTATTATTTTGTTTTATCATGTTACTTTATAATAAAAAGTAAATTATAAATGCAATTATAACTATTATTCCCGCAATAATAATACTCCATCTAGCACCATGTTTATCTAAAAGAGGCCCAATTTTTTCTCCAAATTTATATGTTAGGTATGCTACTAAAAAAAATCTAAGTCCTCTTGTTATAATGCATATAAAAATAAATGATATTAGATTAAAATGAATTATTCCACTCGAGATAGTTAAGAGTTTAAATGGTAAAGGGGTAAATCCTGCTGTGAATAGTATTCCTAGCCAAGTTAAAAATCCACCCTCAGATTGAAATTTAATTTTTATTTCATCAGAATATTCGTAGCCATAAAACTCAATAATTTGTGTGGCAATATCATTTAAAGAGTAACCAATATAGTAACCAAACAATGCACCCAATACTGAAAAAATTGTTGCTATTAATGCTATCTTAATAAATTCTTTTTTTTTGGATATTACCATAGGGATAATCATTACATCCGGAGGTATAGGAAAAAAGGAACTTTCTATAAATGCTTCGAAAGCCAAAAGTTGTTTAGCATATCTGTATCCAGCCCATTTAACACATTTATCGTATAATTTTTTAATCATATTTAATTATTATAATTATTATAGTAGAAAATAATAATATAAATTTCTTATTAAATCTCTATACTAACATATATGAATATAGTGACTGATATAGTTTTACCTCTAGCTTTAGCGTTTATAATGTTTGTCTTAGGGTTAGGTTTGACACTTTCTGATTTTATTAGAGTAGTAAAAAAACCCAAAGATTTTTTTGTAGGGGCTGTGTCACAAATTATTGTACTCCCAATTATTGCATTTATTCTTGTTACAGTTTGGCCACTATCGCCTGAATTGGCTATTGGTGTAATGATTATTGCAGCTGCCCCCGGGGGTGTAACTTCCAATTTACTAACATCTTTTGCTAAAGGTGATGTTGCTTTATCTATATCACTCACTGCAATAATTAGTTTGATGTGTGTTTTTACTATTCCTTTTATAATATTGACAAGCGCAAGTTTGCTAGGAGACTACAATGTAGATCAAAATATATCTTTGTACAGCATGTCTAAAAACATGTTTTTAATCGTAACTGTTCCTGTTTTACTAGGTATGTTGCTCAAAAGATTTTTTTCAGTGATGGCTTTGAAATTTGAGCCGATAGCAAAAAAAATATCAATGTTCCTTTTTGCATTAGTTTTAATTGGCGCTATCGTAGCAGAAAAAGAAAATGTTATTTCTTATTTTGCTCAGGCTGGATTGATAACTTTAGTACTTAATGTTGTTATGATGCTAATCGCCTATACTATAGCTAAGTTATTTGCATCAGGAGCTGAACAAAAAAGATGTATTACAATCGAATGTGGATTACAAAATGGTACTCTTGCCATATTTGTTGCCACATCAATTTTTGGTGGGGGTTTATACGTTATTCCGGCAGCGACTTATAGTCTAATAATGTTCGTCACGTCTCTATCATTTATATATTTTGTTAGAAAAGAAACTTAAAAATTATTATTTTTTTAAAGCTGGAAAAACAGGATTAACTTTTAAAAACAATCTTTGGTATTCCTGCTTAATACATTTATTTTCAATATAAACAATATTTTTTGATTCAACAATTTTTTTTGCTTCTTCATTTTTTATACCATACTGCAACCAAAATACCTTTGCTCCTATCTTGATAGTTTGTTCAGCAATTGGCGGAGTTTCTCCTGAGGGTCTAAAAACATTAACTATATCTATTGGTTCAGAAATGTCTTCTAATTTTTCAAACACTATCTCACCATTTATTTTTTTTCCTGCTGCAAAAGGATTTACTGGAATTACTTTGTACCCAAATTCCTGAAGATAATTCATAACAATAATTGACGGCCTTCTTACTAGATTTTTTGAGTCTTCCTTTTTAATGGAGCTTACTCCAACCATAGCAACAACTTTAGAAGAGTTAAGTGTTTTTTTAATTATGTTATCGTCTGCAATTAAATTTGTCATTTATTTTTCCACTGAGGAGTTCTTTTTTCTAAGAAAGCAGAAATACCTTCGTGAGCATCCATTGCCATCATATTTTCTGTCATTATTTTACTTGTATATTTATAAGCTTTTCTCAAAGGCATTTCTAATTGTTTATAAAAACCTTTTTTTCCAATTTTAATAGTGAGATTAGATTTTGATGCAATTTTTTTAGCCAATTTAAGAACCTCACCTTCCAGTTTGTGCGCAGGGTAATGATCATTGATTAAACCAATTTCTTTTGCATATTTTGCACCAACAGGTTCCCCCGTTAATAACATCTTCATTGTTTTTTTTCTGCTTACTTTTCTACTTACAGCAACCATTGGAGTGCTACAGAAAAGTCCTATATTTACTCCAGGAGTTGCAAATATTGCTTTATCTGAACTTATCGCTAAATCACAACTAGCAACTAGTTGACATCCCGCAGCAAAAGCGGCCCCGTGCACTTTAGCAATAACAGGTTTTTTTCCCTCTACAATTTCGAGCATTAATTTTGAACATAAATTAAATAACTTTGTGTATTTAGATTTTTTTTTTAATTTTTTAACTTCTTTTAAATTGTGACCTGCACTGAAACCTTTGCCAGAACCTTCAATAATTATTACTTTTGTTTTTTGGTCTGCATTTAAAAATTGTAAATTCTTAATTAGCAATTTGAGCGTGCTTGAAGATAAGGCGTTATATGTACTTGGTTCATTTAGTATAATCCTAGCTACCCCATTTTTTGGCGAGCGGACTATCACGTTTGTTTTTTTTTCCATCAGTTGCAATTGTATATTTTTTTTATAATTAGTAAAATGATAGAAATTTTAAAAAAACCCCATATTTAAAAAAGTTCTCAGATAAATGTATATCGTGGCTCAGAGATTCAAGGGGGATCTGAGGCCGAAATTACAACAAGATTACTACTTTTTTGTTGCTTCCTTGATAAATTAAAAAGATAATATTATTTAAATATAAAATTAACGAAAGGCAAAAGGGCGAATGGCGGAACTGGTAGACGCGCAGGACTCAAAATCCTGTAGTAGCAATACTGTGAGAGTTCGAGTCTCTCTTTGCCCACCAATGCTATATGAAACCAACAGAATTTAACAATTTAACAGATTTATTTTTTCATCAATTAAAAAACCAGGATCAAAAAGGTATTTTTTTAGAATGGCTTAATAAAGTCAATAGAAAAAAATTTACTTGGGGTGAAACTTCGGAAAGTATCTATAAGCTTTCAAAAGTTATAAAAAATCATATAAATGAGGGAGATAGAGTACTTTTGGTTTCAGAAAATAGACCTGAATGGCTCATAAGTGATTTGTCTATAATGCTATCAGACGCAATCACTGTTCCTGCGTATACTACGTATACAGAAGGCGACTATGAATATCTAATTGAAGACTGCAAACCAAAAATTGTAATAGTTTCCAATAATATAATTCACAAAAAATTAGAAAATATTATTCAAGAAAAAGAATACATTAAAACTGTTATTGCTTTTGATATGGTGACAAGGCAACACAATAAAAAAAAATATTTTCAATTTGAATCAATACTTAAAACAAAATTATCAGAACAAGATATAAAAATAAAAACTAATCAAAAAAGAAATTCTCCAGCTTGTATAATTTACACTTCAGGCACAGGCGGAAATCCAAAAGGAGTTATTTTAAGCCATGGTGGAATATTAAATAATTTGGAAGGTGCTAACGAAATATTAAATCCAATAATTGATAAAAAACCAATTTTTCTGACATGGTTACCACTATCTCACTCTTATGAGCATACCGTACAATTTGTGCAAATTTTAGTTGGGGCTAAAATATTCTATGCTGAAAAAATTGAAAAACTTCTAGAAAACATTTCCGAGTCTAAACCAACAATAATGACTGCAGTTCCAAGGTTTTATCAAAATCTTTATAATAAAATAAATATAAATATAAAAAAGGCAAGCGGCCTTAAACGTCAATTAGTTAACATGACTATAAAATTAGGAAAAAAAAGTTTGCTAAAAAAAGATATGAATTTTTTCGAAAAATTCCTAAATTTTTTGTTAGGGATTTTAGTTAGAAAAAAAATCAAAAAACAATTTGGCGGTAGATTAAAAGCTTTCGTATCTGGAGGCGGCGCTCTCGATCAAGAAATCGGCGAATTTTTAAATGCTCTTGGTTTACCAACGCTGCAGGGTTATGGTTTAACAGAAACTTCACCAGTAGTGAGCTGTAATCCTATTGAGAAAATTAAGATAGAAACTGTTGGTCCTCCTTTCAAAGGAAATCAAGTAAAAATAGCAGAAGATGGAGAAATATTAGTTAAGGGTGAAAATGTAATGCTGGGTTATTGGAATAACGAGGAAGAGACAAGAAAAGTAATTAAAGATGGGTGGCTCCACACTGGAGATATCGGAGAAATTAATTCTGAAGATGGTTATTTAAAAATTACTGATAGAAAAAAAGATATAATAGTAACAGCTGGAGGGGATAATATTTCTCCTGCAAAAATTGAAAACCTTCTATCCAACTCTGAAGCTATAGACCAATGTATGATATATGGGGATAAAAAAAATTATTTAGTAGCACTTATCGTTCCAGCTAAAGAATTTAAAGGTAATAAAAATAAAATAAATATAATTATAGATAGCATGAATAAAAAACTAACTTTAATAGAAAAGATTAAAAAATTTTATTTAATCGATGAAAGTTTTTCAATAGAAAATGGTTTATTAACACCCACAATGAAAGTAAAAAGAAATAAAGTTAGAGAAAAATATAAAGACATATTAGAGACACTTTATAAAAAATAATAAATCTTTTTTAACGTTAAATTGTTCAAAAAACATTGTTATTACTAGTTTTTTATAATTTTTTTTAAAAATTATTTTGTTTAATTTTTTTTTACAAAAAATTGTCAACATAATTTATGTTTGACATGTAAAAAAATATAAATAAGACTAAAATATCAAACGAATCATTTGATTTGTTTTAATTAAAACAAAAGGGAGCTGAAAATGGCTAAACGTAGAAAAAAGAAAAAAGGTAAGAAAAAAGCTAAGAAAAGAAGAAGAAGAAGAAGATAAGTAAAAACTTTTTTTAGTTAATACGCCCTTCTTATTTAAAAAATAAGAAGGGCGTTTTTTTTATTGCGGTTGAATTTCTTTTTCTTGAATAGGTATTTCTACTCGTTTTAATGCTTTATCCATTTTTTGTTGGGCTTTATCTAGCAGGACAACTTCAAACTCTGATTTTAATCTTTCATATGCTTTTTCAAACAATTGTCTCTCACTATATGATTGTTCAGCTATTACATCAGTTTTTTTATTTAAGTCTCTAACCACCTCTGCTAATTCATACAATTTACCAGAATTAATTTTTTGATCATATTCTTGAGCTCTCCTGCTCCACATAGTTCTTTTTATTTTTGGTTTGCTTTTTAAAATAGAAATAGCTCTATTGATTTGATTAATGCTTGAGACCGGACGTAGGTATGACTGTTGGTTTAAAGGAATACTTAATGTAAGCTTTTCTTTTTCTATAAGGACTTTGTAAAAAGTTATATCAATATCACCAATTTTAGCTTTGTTAATAGAAACAATTTTACCAACGCCATGTTTTGGATAAACTACATAATCTTTAATATTGTATATTTTTTTTTCAGTTGGTTGTTTTTTAATTTTTTTAATTTCAACTTTTTCCTCGTTGGGTTTAAAAGTATTTTGTCCGGCAGCTTTTTTTGGTGAAACTTTTATTTTACTTTTTTTTACTTTATTAATTTTTTTTGTTTTTTTTCTTTTCATTTTTTAATCCCCTTTCCCTGGTTTTTCGCTTAGATATTTAATTTTATTTTCTACGCCTCTCCATTTTTCCTGGTCTTTGGGTACATCATCCAATCTTTTTTTTGTAATATTTGGCCACAAGTTACTATATTTTGTATTAAGCTCAACCCATTTACTAGTATTAGCGTTTGTATCAGGCTCAATAGCGTCTACAGGGCATTCTGGTTCACAAACTCCACAATCTATACATTCATCAGGTTTGATGGCAAGCATATTCTCACCTTCATAAAAACAATCCACGGGGCACACTTCGACGCAGTCCATTAATTTGCACTTAATACACTTATCGTTGACGATGTAAGTCATACTTTATTTAAATTTTTAACTTTCATTTTAATTAATCCACTATCTTTATCTGATACGTATAACAAGCCACAGACTCTTCTGATTAAATTTGACTCATAGCTATCATTAGTGCTGTCTGAATATACAATTTTCCAAAGTATTTCAATTATTTTGAGTCTGAATTCCATTGATTTTTTTTTAATATTACTTGTAAATTCAACTAGTTGATTTGATTCTTTTTCTTTTTTCTCAGCTTCAACCATAATTTTGTCTGCATCATTTTCTGAAAGAGAACTTAAGTTAATTAATGATTTTTTAATTATATTTTTTTCAATCTCAGTATAATTATCATCAATTTTAGCCGCATGTATTAATAACGCTCCAATCATTACATTATCATTTCCGTCACTTTTTTTTTCTTTTTTCTTAAAAATTTTTTTAAACATTTATCGAAATCTTAATTCAGATAGTTTGTCAAACGGACTACTCTTATCAAGCTTTTTTGTCGATCTTTCTTTATTTTTTACATATTTTGGCTGATAAACAAAATATTCCTTTTTTTCTTTTTCACTTATTTTACGTTTGTATTGCATCAATTTAAGTAATTTAAAAAAATCTTCTTTGTTACTTCCGATTAAGTTTATCATATCTGAATTAACATAAAACATACCTTCTTTTGTATTTTCAATGACTTTTAAAAAAAATCTTTCAAGAATATCAACTCTGACATAATATTTTTCAAAATTTTCAAATCCACAGACTAAAAGAAATTTTTTACTAATATTACTTTCAGTTTTAAAAAAGTTTAATCCAAATTTAGGAATAATATTTTTTTTATCTTCTGAAAAATATAACTTCCACAATTTAACTCTAATTTGTACAGCGTTCGGCTTAAGCATCTTTGGAAGGAAAATGTGATATCTTCCTATTTTAACACCAGCCTTTTTTAATTTTAATCTTTCTTCTTTAGAAATATTTTTTACTATATTATTAACTATTTCTCTCTTCATTACGCCATTATTTTCAAAAAGCTGATAACATAAAGCCCTCACATAACTATTTTCAAACTTTGATTGACTTAAATTTACAAGATCGGATAGTTCAGTTCTAATTAAGCTAGAAAGTTTTGATTCTAAATTAGTTTTTAATTTCTCCTTAGAATCTTGGTCAATTGCCTCATCTACTATTAATTCTAATTTAGGATTTAAATAGTTTTGACCAGGAGTTAAGTATGCAATTGGATACTCCGACCAATATATTTTATGGTCATCTTCTAATCTCAAAACATCACTTTTTATAATTTTATTAGCTCTTCTCATAAGCTCAGGAGCTATAGCTTGTCTCGCGGCTTTTCTGAGAGATTTAATGTCATTTTTTAATGATCCAGATTTAAGATCCAATTCTAACTTCATCCCTTTTAGTCGTCCTATATATTGTCCATCAATAATTACTTCATTTTCATTTTTTATTTCTGTTCCTAGCACTATGTCCTGCTTTAGGCTTCTAGATAATATACTCATCCTTTTATCTACAAAACTTTTGGTCAATTCATCATGGAGTTTATCAGATAATTTATCTTCTATACTTTTTGTTCTTTCAATCCAAAAATCAGAATTTTCAGTCCAACCCTTTTTATTTGTTACATATGACCATGTTCTTATATTTGAAATTCTATTAGTCAATGTATCAATATTTCCATCATATTTATCTAGATGCTTGAGTTGAGTCTTCATGAAATCATTTGTAACTTTGCCACCCTTAGATTTTAAAAATTCAAAAACCTTAATGACCACATCCATATGATTACCATAAGCTTTTTTTGAAAAATCTGGTATTTGGCAGCATTCCCAAAGTGTTTGAATATAATTTTTTGAAATATTTTTTACTATATCATGATTACTTTTCGTTAAAAATTTTAATACTTTTTCATCTTCGGAGTCATTAATTCTTTTTAAATATTTATTATTGGATTTTTTTTCTAATGAATTAATTAAACTTTCTAAACTTTCAAAGTTAAGTTCAGAATTTCTCCAATAAACTATATTAATATTATTCAACTCATGGCTTTCAAGTTTTGTTACTTCGTCAGCAGATAAATTTTCACATTTTCCAGTAATTCCAAAGCTACCATCATTTATATGTCTGCCGGCTCGTCCAGCAATTTGAGAAATTTCACTTAAATTTAAGCGCCTGGTTTTCTTACCATCAAATTTTTTTAGACTACTAAAGCTTACATTATTAATATCCATATTGATTCCCATTCCAATTGCGTCCGTAGCAACTAAAAAATTAGCATCTCCTGATTGATAAAGTTCTACCTGAGCGTTTCTAGTCTTAGGACTCAAAGATCCCATTATTACAGCAGTTCCACCTTTTTGCCTTCTTACTAATTCTGCTATTGCATAAACTTCATCCAAAGAAAAAGCTATCAGTGCAGTTTTTGGATTTAATCTAGATATTTTTTTATAACCACTATAAGTTAATTTTGAGTAACGCGATCTATTAACAAATTCTACGCTATTAATTAAAGATTTTATTAAATTTTTTATAGTGTGTGAACCAAGAAACATCGTGAGTTTAGCGCCTCGAGCATTAAGAAGTCTGTCAGTAAATATATGACCTCTCTCTTGATCGATACACATTTGTATTTCGTCAACTCCAACAAAATCTACTTCAATGTCTTGAGGCATAGACTCAACGGTACAAATATAATATTTAGGTGATTTTGGGATTATTTTTTCTTCACCAGTAATTAGAGCAACTTTTTCTTTTCCTATTTTAACTACACACTTGTCATATACTTCTCTTGCAAGGAGTCTAAGAGGAAATCCAATTATTCCATTTTTATACTCTAGCATTGTATCGACGGCTAAATGTGTTTTACCCGTATTCGTTGGTCCTAAAACTGCAGTTATCCTATTTAAGTTGTTTTCCATAAATTGTGCTTAATAATGATCGACACACTACATTTAGATTTTAACTCGGAACAAAAGAAGATTAAAACATGACCGAATCATCTTAACAAAAGTTCTCCTTTTCAATAATTGAAAAATAAGTTTAGCATAATATTAAAGAATTCAATATTAAATTTTTTTGGCATAATTAGCTTAATGAAAACCTATCTCTGGAAAATTAACGAAAAAAAATTAAATAAAACAAATCTAGCTTTATATTCTAGCTTTATTCAACGCAATTATAAAATAAATTTAGGGTATGATTTTAACAAAATTTGGAAATGGTCAGTCGATAACCCAAAGGATTTTTGGAAATCAATTTGGGAATTTACGAAAGTAAAAGGAAAACCAGGAAATATTATATTAAAAGAATCTAAAACTTTTTTTAAAAACAAATTTTTTCCTGATGCGAAATTAAATTATGCAGAAAATCTATTAAAAAAAAATAATGAAGAAGCAGCTATTATATTTCAAAGTGAAAATAAATATAAAACTATTTTATCTTGGGAAAAGTTAAATCAAAATGTTTTTCAAATAGTACATTGGATGAAATTTCAAGGTTTAAAAAAAGGCGATAGGGTTGCAGCATATTTACCAAACATACCGGAAACTGTTACAGCATATATAGCCACTACCGCAGTAGGAGGAATTTGGTCCTCTTGCTCACCTGATTTTGGAACTGCTGGAGTCATAGATAGATTTTCACAAATCAGTCCTAAAATTTTATTTATTGGAGATAAATATTTTTACAATGGAAAAACGATAAATATTCTAGAAAGATTAAACGATATCATCAAAAAAATTCCATCAATTAAAAAAATTGTTATCGTTCCATATCCGGGAACAGAAATTAGAAAAAAACCTAATGCTAAAATAGATACTTATTATTTCGCGGACTTAATAAAATTAAAAAATAAAAATAAAATTGATTTTGTCATATCAAACTTTAACGATCCTTTAGCAATTCTTTATTCTAGCGGCACAACAGGAAAACCAAAATGCATTTGCCATGGAACTGGCGGTGTTCTTCTTCAACATAACAAAGAACTACAAATACATTCTGATATAAAAGAAGGTGACAAAGTTTTTTATTTTACAACTTGCGGATGGATGATGTGGAATTGGCTAGTTGGAGCGCTTTCATCTGGTGCTACTATCTTACTTTTTGATGGATTTCCAATGTATAAAAAAGATGATTTACTATTTGAATTTGCTAGCAAAGAAAAAGCAACACTTTTTGGAATAAGTGCAAAATATATTGATGCAATAAACAATAATAAAGTTGTACCAAAAAACGATCATGATCTCTCCAATCTAAGAACTATTTGCTCAACAGGATCCCCTTTATCCAAAGAAGGTTTTGATTATATTTACAAAAATATAAAAAGAGATGTTCATTTAGCTTCAATATCAGGCGGCACAGATATAGTTTCATGTTTCGTTTTAGGAAATCTTATGCAGCCAGTTTACTCTGGTGAAATTCAAAACAAAGGGTTAGGTATGGCTGTTGATGTATTTAATGAAAAAGGTCTACCTGTAAAAAATTTAAAAGGAGAATTGGTTTGTAAAAAACCTTTTCCTTCAATGCCACTAAAATTTTGGAATGATAAAGGAGACAAGAAATATAGAGCAGCATATTTTGAAAAATACAAAAACATATGGCACCACGGAGACTTTGCAAAAATTACTAACAACGATGGCTTTATAATATTTGGTAGATCTGACACTACATTAAATCCTGGAGGAGTTAGATTAGGTACCGCCGAAATATATAGCGTAGTCGAAAAACTTGAGGAAGTTCAAGAGTCTCTGGTTGTAGGACAGTCGTGGAATAATGATATAAGAATTATACTATTTTTAGTGCTTAATAAAAATTATAAATTAACAAATGAGGTAAAAGATAAAATTAAAAAAGTAATTAGACTTGATGCATCTCCTAGACACGTCCCAGCAAAAATAATTTCAATTGCTGAAATACCAAAAACAAAAAATGGGAAGTTAGTAGAATTGGCAGTTAAACAAAGCATTGAAGGGGTGGCAATTAAAAACTTGGAAGCTTTAGCTAATCCGGATAGTTTAAAACAATTTACAAATATAAAAGAATTAAATGAATAAAATAACTAAAAATCAAATAGAACAATTAAAACCTTCTGCTACTTTAGCTATAAATGAAAAATCTAAAATATTAGAAAAAGGAGGAAAAAAAATTTATAGGTTTGGCTTTGGACAATCTCCTTTCCCTGTTCCGGAGGCTATAGTTTCATCTTTAAAAAAAAATTCCAATAAACACCAGTATTTGCCAATGCAAGGTCTAGAAGAATTAAGATTAGAAATAGCTAATTATTTAAACAAAAATAATAATAACAATTTTACCAAAGAAAATATTGTAATAGGCCCAGGTACAAAGGAACTAATGTTTCATACTCAAATTGCTTTTGCAGGAGAGGTATTACTTCCGGCTCCTAGTTGGGTTTCATATCAACCTCAGGCAGTGGTTGCTCAAAATAAAGTGCATTGGCTTCAAACTAATAGAGACACTAACTGGTTTCCTGCCGCAGACCTTTTAGAGGAAAAAATAAAAAAAATAAAAGAAAAAAAATTATTACTTTTAATGAATTCGCCAAATAATCCCTCAGGTAAAGTTTGTAAAAATTTAAAAGAAATTGCTGAAGTTGCAAAAAAACACAAACTAATAATACTTTCTGACGAAATTTATTCTCAACTTACTTTTAACAATGATTACAAATCTATTTCTAATTTTTATCCCGAAGGAACAATCGTAAGCTCAGGATTAAGTAAATGGTGTGGAGCAGGAGGTTGGAGACTTGGTTTTTTTGCTATTCCAAACGAACTTGATGAATTAAAAAAAAGTTTAATAAAATTGTGTAGTGAATCTTTTACCTCGGTGAGTGCTCCTATACAATATGCAGCTATTGAAGCTTACAAGGGAGATCACTCAAGCTATATAGACAATGTGAGAAAAATTTTATCATGTGTAGGTAATTATGTTTATGAAAATTTAAACTCAAATAAAATTATCTTAGATAAACCTGACGGAGGCTTTTACTTGTTTCCTGAATTTTTAAACGCAAAGTTTTCATCATCCTCTGAAATGTGTGAAGATATACTTAAAAAAACTGGAGTAGCATTACTTCCAGGTAGTGATTTTGGCCTTGAGAATCATAAAATGATTGCAAGATTAAGCTATACAGACTTTGATGGAGGTGCTTTTTTAAGCCATACGTCAGGTAGTAAAAAACTAGATGATGCAGATTTAAGGAAATATGCCCCAAATATAGTTGATGGTGTATCTAAATTAAAAGAATGGTCTAATTTACTTTAGAATCATTTTAAAATTGGTATCCTTAATCTTATTTAAGTTAATAAACTAATGGGGGGAAAATGAGAAAATTTATTTCCACTATTGCAGGAGCACTGATGATGTTTGCTCTATCAACGCCTTTGGCTACGATAGCAAAGTCAGCAGAGTTTTTTACAATAGGAACAGGCGGACCAACTGGAGTTTATTTCCAAACTGGTAACGCAATATGTAAAATGATGCACAAGTTTGCAATAAGTGCAGATCACGGAAGAAAAAAAGGTACAAATAAAGCATACAGATGTACTGCTCCGTCAACTGGAGGTTCTAACTATAATATTGGACAAATCAAAGAAGGCGAATTCCAATTTGGTGTAGCTCAGTCTGACTGGCAATTTCATGCTGTCAACGGTTCAAGCAAATGGGAAGGAAAAAAGTTCGGTAATTTAAGAGCTGTTTTTTCAGTTCATAACGAACCTTTCCAAATTTGGGCTAGAAAAAAAGCAAAAGTAAAAGACTTCAAAGGTCTTAAAGGCAAAACAGTTAACATAGGTAATCCAGGTTCAGGTCAAAGAGGAACTATGGAAGAACTTATGAAAGCAATGGGAGTTGATAACAGTTACTTTAAAGGAGTAACAGAATTAACTTCATCAGAACAAGTAAAAGCATTATGCGATGGTAAAATAGATGCATTTGGTTATTCAGTAGGATTCCCAAATGGTGCTATGGAACAAGCAGCTACTTGTGGAGCAAAAGCTCTACCAATTAATCTTACAGGCGGACCTGTACAAGGTTTAATTGATGGTGCAGATTACTATGCAGCAGCAACAATACCAGCAGGTACTTACACAGGACAAAAGAAAGATGTAACTACTTTTGGTGTTAAAGCTACTGTTGTAACTAGCGCAGATGTTCCTGAAGAGCTAGTATACTTAGTAACAAAAGCTGTTTTTGAAAACTTTGATGCTTTCAGAGCACAACATCCTGCTTTTGGACCACTGGAAAAGAAAAACATGATAGCTGATGGTTTATCAGCTCCATTACATCCAGGTGCAATCAAATACTATAAAGAAGCTGGATTAATGTAATCCAAAAAAGTAATTAAATTAAAAAGGCCCAATATATTTATTGGGCCTTTTTTTTATAGTACAGTATCTTTTATAAATGGATCAAAAAACTGATACAAAAATTGAAAGTAAAATTCACGAAGATTTATCGCCAACTAGAAATCTTACAGGATTACATTTAAAAATTGTTGCCGCTATAGCCATCATTTGGTCTTTGTTTCAACTTTGGTACGCTTCTCCATTTCCTTTTATATTTAATATTGGAATGTTTAAAGGTTTACCTGCCAGAGCAATTCATTTGGGTTTTGCTCTGTTGTTAGCATTTTTAATATTTCCGATTTCACGAAATAAAAAAATTTCAATTTTCGACATTTTAATAAGTATAGTTGCATCTTTTTGTTGTCTATATATTTATTTTTTTTATGATCAACTTATAGATAGAGGAGGAGTTCTTTTAAACATTTCTATAGGAGAAATTAATATACCAATCGAATTAATTATTGGAGCAATTGGAATTTTAATTTTACTTGAAGCAACCAGAAGAGTAATAGGAAAACCTTTAGCAATAATAGCAATAATTTTTTTATTATTTTCTTATTTTGGTCAATATGCCCCGGATATAATTTCTCATGGCGGACTATCATTAAAGAGACTTGTTGGATTTCAATGGTTTGATCAAGAGGCTATATTCGGAATTCCTATAGGGGTGTCGGTAGATTTTATATTTTTATTTGTTTTATTTGGTGCACTTTTAGAAACAGCAGGTGGTGGTAAATATTTTCTGGATTTAGCTTTTGCTATGGTTGGGAAAATGAGAGGAGGGCCTGCTAAGGCAGCCATTTTGGGATCTGGTATGACAGGTATGATATCTGGTTCTTCAGTTGCGAATACAGTTACTACAGGGACCTTCACTATCCCGATTATGAAAAAAACAGGATTTTCAAAAGAAAAAGCAGGAGCAATTGAAGTATCATCCTCAGTTAATGGACAAATAATGCCTCCTGTTATGGGAGCGGCAGCTTTTGTGATGGCAAGTTTTATAGGAGTTACTTATTTCGAAGTCGTAAAACATGCATTTTTACCAGCAATAATATCCTACATAGCTTTGTTTTATATTTCACACCTTGAAGCCTTGAAATTAAATTTAAAAGGAATGGAGGAAAAAGATGTGCCACATCTAAAAAAAACTTTTTTGGCAGGTTTACATTTTTTAATTCCAATTTTTGTTTTAATATATTTATTGGTTGTTCTTCGTTTCACAGCATCTTATTCAATATTTTATGCAACGATAGCATTAGTTTTAGTTAATCTTATAAACAAATTATTTAAATCAAGAAAAGAATCAAATTTTAAAGAAGCTTTAAAGATTTGGTTTAATCAAACTATAGTAGGGTTTCAAAAGGGAGCAATAAATATGGTGGCAGTCGGTATTGCTATTGCAACTGCTGGAGTAATAGTTGGAGCAGTAGGCTCTACGGGATTAAGCACAAATTTAATTATAGTGATAGAATCTATAGCTAAAGACAATGTAGTGATTTTAATATTATTAACCATAGTCTTATGTTTGTTGTTGGGAATGGGTCTTCCAACGACCGCGAATTATGTAGTTGTGGCATCATTAATGTCCATGGTCTTAGTAGATGTTGGAAATGCCTCCGGATATATATTTCCGCTTATAGCTGTTCATTTATTCGTATTTTATTTTGGATTAATGGCAGATGTAACTCCTCCGGTAGGTCTCGCCTCATATGCGGCCGCAGGAATTTCTGGAGGAGATCCTCTTAGAACCGGAGTGCAAGCTTTTTGGTATAGCTTAAGAACAGCTATTCTTCCTATAGTGTTCTTGTTTAATCATGAACTTCTTTTAATTGGCATAGAAAATATTTGGCATGCTTTGTTAGTAATTATAACTTCTTTAATTGGTATACTAGTTTTTACCGCAGCTACTCAGGCGTGGTTTGTTAATAAGATGAAGTGGTATGAAATAGTTGTTTTTCTATTAATTTCATTATCATTTTTAAGACCTGATTATGTTATGGATAAATTTTACCCAAAATTCGAGTACTCTACTTTACAAATAAATAATTTAGAAATGGTTACTTTAAAACCAGACCATGATGTTCATATAAAAGTAACAAGAAACACTGACTATGGAGAAAGATACAAACTTTTTGTAATTGAAAAGAAAAGCTTTGATCAAAACTACTCTTTAAAGGATTATGGTATTAGTTTGATTGATCAAGACGGCAAAACCATAATAGATACACTTGATTGGAAAGGTCTTGCAAAAAAAGATGGAATAGAAATGGGTGATATAATTACCGAATTTAAAATTGAAAATTTAGATAGACCAAGCAAGGCAATCGTATACCCTTTTGCTCTAATTTTACTAATTGGTTTTGGATTTAATAATTATAGAAGACAAGCATAATTTATGAAATTAAATAAAAAGATAATTTTTTTTGTAATTATTATCTTAATAATAGAAGCTTCTGGCCATGGTATTTTGGCATCTTTATTTAGACTTTTAGGTTAAGTTAATTTAAAGCTGACTTTACTAACCACCAGGACCTGCACCAGGTAATCTTAAAATTTTCCATACTCCAGATGCTGTAGCTACGATTTTATCAGAGGCTCGTAATTCGCACGTTAAAAAAACCATTGATTTAGTTTTTTTTTGTATTTTAGTTGTTCCTATCAATTCTTGGTTAATTTTCACTGCAGAAATAAATTTTAATTCCAAGGAGATAGTTACACATGGGCTATTACTAGCAGCTCTATGTGCCGCAGTTCCTGCTCCTGCATCAACCACAGCTGCTATAAAACCTCCATGAGTAATGCCAGCTGCATTTAGATGATTTTCTGTTATAGTAGTTTTAAATTGATACTCAGTTTCTGAAATATTTCTAAATAAGAGTCCTCCGTTGTGTTTCATAAAACCTGGTTTAATACTAATTTGCTCAAACTCTTTTTTCATATGATTAAAATATAAAAGTTAAAACTAGTACGAATATGGCTATTAATATAAAAAAAAATACAACAGCTTTTTGTAATGGCATATTTATTGTCCACTTAATTATAACACCTATTTGGCGCGCCTGCTAGGAGTCGAACCCAGAACCTCCTGGTCCGTAGCCAAGCGCTCTATCCAATTGAGCTACAGGCGCCTAATATTTATTTATCAAAGAATATGTCTTATTTAAAGCTACTTTCTGTGTGTTAATTTAATATATTGTTATTAATTCATTTTATTTTATCATTTATTAAACTAAATAAAGTTATGAATTCAAAAAAAAAAAATGTTGTTATAACATCGGCTTTACGGACTGCTATAGGTTCATTTAATGGGTCTTTAAAGAACATGCAGGCACACGATATTGGGTCAATTGTGATTAAAGAAGTCATAGCAAAATCAAATTTGAAATCTAAAGATATTGATGATTTAATTATGGGACAAGTTTTAACTGCAGGAACAGGACAAAACCCTGCGAGACAAGCAGGAATTAAAGCTGGTTTAGCAGTTGAAAAACCTGCCTATATTATAAACCAAGTTTGTGGATCTGGTTTAAGATCAATTGCTGCTGGCTACCAATCTATTATTTCTAACGATGCAGTTATAGTAGTTTCAGGTGGGCAGGAAAGTATGAGCAATGCACCTCATGCAATCAATTTTCGTAATAGTAAAAAATTGGATCAGTCAAAACTTGTAGATACAATGATCAAAGATGGGCTTTGGGATGCTTTTAACGGTTATCATATGGGCATGACAGCCGAAAATGTTGCTGAAAAATTTAGTATAACAAGACAAGATCAAGATAATTTTGCTTTTTCTTCACAGATTAAAACGGAAAAAGCGCAAAAAGAAGAAAAATTTAAAAATGAAATTGTACCAATAGAAAAATTTTCAATTGATGAACATCCAAGAAGTGGAATGACAATTGAAAGATTAGAAAAATTAAAACCATCATTTAAAGATAATGGAACAGTTACACCTGGAAATGCATCAGGAATTAATGATGGGGCCGCAGCTGTTGTTTTAATGGAAGAAAATGAATCAGAAAAAAGAGGCCTAGAACCTTTAGCTAGAATTGTTTCTTGGGCTACATGTGGCGTGGATCCATCCTTGATGGGCACAGGACCAATTCCTGCATCAAAAAAAGCTTTAGAAAAAGCTGGTTGGACAGTTAAGGATTTAGATCTAATCGAGTCCAACGAAGCTTTTGCTGCTCAAAGCTTAGCAGTTATTAAAGATTTAGGTTTGCCTAAAGATAAAGTTAATGTAAATGGTGGAGCCATTGCTTTAGGACATCCAATAGGAGCTTCTGGAACTAGAATAATCGTTACACTTATTCATGAAATGTCAAAAAGATCAGCAAAAAAAAGGTTTAGCTACTCTTTGTATTGGTGGAGGGATGGGCATAGCGATGTGTATTGAAAGAAAATGAAAATAGCAAAACCAGTAAAAAATCTCAAAAATAGAAGATTAAAAAAAATGCCATTTACCGTCAGAGGATACAAAATTTATTATGGAATAATAATATTAATTGTACTTTTTATAGGTTTTAGTCAAACGCTTTTTTAGCAAAATCTTTTGTACCCAAAATTTTGCATCCAAATTTTTATATTTTGGTTCAAATAATTTTCCCAAATTTTCTAAAATTAACGTCATAGCTGTAGTTTAAATATTTACATGGCTGAAAAAGGATCAAATTGTGGTATAAATAAAACATTAAATATGGCAACTAAAATAACTGTCCCAGATATTGGTGATTTTGAGAATGTTGAAATAATTGAAATTTTAACAAAGGTTGGCGATACAATAAAAAAAAACGATCCAATCGTGACTCTAGAAAGTGATAAATCTAGTGTCGAAGTTCCATCTCCCTTTTCAGGAAAGATTTCATCATTAAATGTTAAAATTGGAGACAAAGTTTCAAAAGGGAGCGTTCTGGCCACTATCGATAGCGAGAAACCAGAAGTTTCCAAAAATGTTACAGAAATAGAGAAGCCAATTCAAGATGAACAAAAAAAAGAAAAATCTTTATTATTAAAAGATGATGAGGTTTTGCCAGAAACTGAAAAAATCATTAAACAAGCAGAATCTATAATACCGCAGAAAGTTGAGAGAAAAGTAATAAAAAAAATTCCTGCACGTTTAAATGGTGCTGACATTGATCCTACAGAAACACAAGAATGGATGGACTCTTTATCCGCGGTTATTTCAAAAGATGGTTCAGACAGAGCACATTTTCTTTTAAAAAAATTAATAGATGAAACTTATAAAGAAGGAATTAATAAGCCATTAACAAGAAATACACCTTATATAAATACAATATCACCAGAAAATGAAATTAAATCTCCGGGAGATCAAAATATTGAGAGAAAAATAAGATCATTAATAAGATGGAATGCTGCAGCAATGGTTGTTAAAGCAAATAAGAAAAATCCAGAATTAGGCGGACATATAGGGACATTTGCTTCAGCAGCCACTCTTTATGACGTGGGAATGAATCATTTCTGGAGAGCAAAAAATAATAAATTTGGAGGAGATTTAATTTATTTTCAAGGTCACAGTGCTCCAGGAATGTATGCTAGAGCTTTTTTAGAAGGAAGACTTACCGCAAATCAATTAAGTAATTTTAGACAAGAAGTGGGTGTTAATGGACTTTCGTCTTATCCTCATCCTTGGCTGATGCCGAAGTTTTGGCAATTCCCCACAGTATCAATGGGCCTTGGTCCAATTTTATCTATCTATCAGGCTAGATTTACAAAATATTTAATTAATAGGGGTTTATTAAAGAATGAAGATAGAAAAATTTGGGCTTTTCTTGGTGACGGAGAAATGGATGAGCCAGAATCTTTAGGAGCTATTGGATTAGCAGCACGAGAAAAATTAGATAATTTAGTATTTGTTATTAATTGTAACCTACAAAGATTAGATGGACCTGTTAGGGGTAATGGAAAAATCATTCAAGAATTAGAAGGCATTTTTAGAGGAGCAGGTTGGAATGTAATAAAAGTAATTTGGGGTTCTTATTGGGACCCTTTAATAGCAAAAGATAAAAGTGGTTTATTAGTAAAAAGAATGAACGAGTGTGTAGATGGGGAGTACCAAGCTTTTAAAGCCAAAGGAGGAGCTTATGTAAGAGAGAAATTTTTTGGCAAATATCCTGAGTTAAAAGATTTAGTATCATCTATGACCGACAGAGATGTATGGAAACTTAACAGAGGTGGGCATGACCCTCACAAGGTTTATGCCGCATATGATATGGCTATGAAAACTAAAGGTCAACCAACAGTTATTTTAGCCAAAACAATTAAAGGCTATGGCATGGGTAAATCTGGAGAAAGCACTAATACTACTCATCAACAAAAAAAATTAGGAGAAGAAGATCTTCTTTATTATAGAGATCGATTTGATATCCCACTTACTGATAAACAAGTTAAAAATATTGAATTCTACAAACCAGGAGAAAAATCGGAAGAAATAAAATATATCAAAGAAAGAAGAATGAAGCTTGGAGGAAATTTACCAGAAAGAACGTCTTATGCGAAACCTATAAAAAAACCTTCTAAAGATATTTTCGAAAACATGCTTAAATCTTCGGGAGATCGTGAAATGTCTACTACAATGGCTCTTGTAAGAATGTTAACTAGTTTATTAAGAGATAAAAATATTGCTTCAAGATTGGTGCCAATCATTCCAGATGAGGCTAGAACCTTTGGAATGGAAGGTTTTTTTCAAAAGATTGGTATTTATGCACATGAAGGACAGAAATATGAACCCGAAGACTCGGAACAGCTTAGTTCTTATAAAGAAGACAAAAAGGGTCAAGTTTTAGAAGAAGGAATTACAGAATCAGGGTCTATATCATCATGGATTGCGGCAGGAACATCTTACACCAATCACGATTTAGAAATGATACCGATTTATACTTTTTACTCCATGTTTGGTTTTCAAAGAGTTATGGATCTTATTTGGGCAGCTGGAGATTCTCAAACAAGAGGATTCCTAATAGGAGCAACAGCAGGAAGAACAACTTTAGCAGGTGAAGGGCTACAACACCAAGACGGACACAGTCATTTACTTGCATCAACAATTCCAAATTGTGTTAGCTACGATCCTACCTTTGCTTATGAGCTAGCAGTGATTTTAAAAGAAGGGCTAACCAGAATGCATGATAAACAAGAAAATATTTTTTATTATGTAACTGTAATGAATGAAAATTATAAGCACCCGTCAATTCCAAGAGATTGTGAAAAAGGTATACTAAAAGGGATGTATTTACTTAAAGAATTTAATAATAAAGGAAAAACTAAAATTCAATTACTAGGGTGTGGAACAATATTGAGAGAGATGTTAGCTGCAGCAGAAGTTCTAAGTAAAGATTACGGTGTTGATAGCGATGTATGGAGCGTAACAAGTTTTAATGAATTAAGAAGAGAGGGAATGGAAACAGAAAGAAAAAACCTACTTAACCCTGGAGAAAAACCAGAAAAATCATATGTGCAAAAATGCTTAAACAAAAGAGATGGACCAATTATAGCAGCTTCCGATTATATGAGAAGTTATGCGGATCAAATAAGACCTTATCTTTCAAAAGCATTTTATTCATTTGGAACTGATGGATATGGAAGAAGTGACAGTAGAAAAAAGTTAAGAAAATTTTTTGAAGTTGATAAAGAGCATATTGTTACATATACATTGAGTGCACTGGCCAAAGAACAGCTTATCCCATCAAAGCATGCTGAGCAGGCAATGAAGAAATATAATATTGATAAAGAAAAACCTATTCCTACAGAGTTATAAAATGCTGGATGAAAAAAAAATAGTTAGCGCAAGTCCAAAAGTCAGAAAATTAGCTAGAGAGTTTGGAGCAGATATATATCAAATACAAGGCTCTCAAAGAGAAGGAAGAGTTTCAGAAGAAGATGTAAAATCATTTGTCAAAGAATCAATTTCTGGGAAAGTAGAAAAAAAACGAGACACAACTCCATTACAGTATGAACATTCTGAATTTGGCGCAGTTGAAACCAAACCTATCCCACGACTTAAAAAAATTGCAGGTCCACATTTAGAAAAATCTTGGAATGAAATTCCACATGTTACGCAACATGATGAAGCAGATATTACTGAAATGGAAAAGTTTAGAAAATCTTTGAGAGACCTTTACACTGGTGAAAAACTCTCGATTACTCCTTTGCCTTTTATTATAAGAGCTGTAGTAAAAGCTTTAAAAGATTATCCTAATTTTAATTCTTCTTTAGATTTAAAAAAGGAAAAACTTATATATAAAAAATATTTTCACGTAGGTATAGCAATGGATACGCCGCACGGTTTAATGGTCCCAAAAATTAGAGATGCGGATAAAAAGGATATAACCGAGCTAGGGCTAGAAATTAAAAAAATTGCTAAACTTTGCAAAGATCTAAAAATTAATAAAAAAGAGTTTTTTGGTGGATCAATGACAATCTCAAGTCTAGGAAGCATTGGAGGAAGCTTCTTTACTCCTATAATTAACCAGCCTGAAGTAGCTATTTTAGGTATAGGTAGAGCTGAAACCAAGCAAGTTTTTGTTGGCGACAAATACGAAAGTAAAATAATGCTTCCTTTATCTTTGTCCTATGATCACAGGGTTATAGACGGCGCAGAAGGAGCACGTTTTTGTGCTCATTTACGGGAAAGTTTAGGAAAAGATTTTGCCTATAAATTAGCGGTATAGTTTTATTTATGAAAAAAGCTATATCGTTTACCTGTTTAGTTGTTTGTACATTAATTTGGGGGACTACTTTTATAGCTCAAGATCAGGGCATGGATAATATAGGCCCTTTTACCTTTAACAGTGTAAGATTTTATGTTGGCTTTTTAGCTGTAGCACCTTTTGTTTTTTTATTTGAGAAAAAAAAAATAAAACATCAAATCAATAATAAAATATCTGAATTTACAAAACTTATAATTCCAGTAGGAATATTTTTGACTTTAGGATGTATTTTTCAACAAGTTTCTTTGCTTTATACAGATGTTGCAAATTCTGCTTTTTTCACAATATTTTACGTGCCAATGGTTCCCATCATTGTTTATTTTTTATTTTCTGAAAAGCTACATTGGTCAATATGGCCATCCGTATTTGCATGTGTAATTGGAGGTTATTTTTTAAGTGATATTAATAATGTTGAAGTTAGATTTGGTGATGCGTTAGTTTTAATCGGTGCTATATTTTGGGCACTACATATTATTTATATTGGTAAAATTATTCAGAAATTTGACTTACCTTTTTTTATTGCTTTGATGCAAAATCTAATAGTAGCGACCCTATCTTTTGTGCTTGTTATAATATTTGAGGAAGTGGATTTTTCGAAAATTAAATTAGAAACAATAGAAATTTTATATGCGGGAATTTTATCGGGCGGAGCTGCGTTTGCTTTACAAATATTTGGACAAAAAAATATTTCTGCTGCGCCAGCAGCAATAGTTATGTCACTCGAGGGAGTAGTTGCTGCTATAGCTGCTTGGGTGATTTTAAATCAATTTTTAGGAATAAATAATATAATTGGCTGCACACTAATTCTTAGTGGTGTTTTGTTGTCTCAACTGGCTCCAATTTATGAAAAAAATTATAAGTAAACTACACTTAAAATTAAGATCGATAAAATTATTCTATAAATTACAAAAACATTTAAACTAAATTTTTTAACAAAATTCAAAAAAAGTGCAATTGTTAAGTAAGAAAAGATGAATGAAAAAATTACAGCAATAATTGCCAAAAAATTTAATTCTGTACTACCTTCTTTATATATATTAAATATACCAAGTATACTCGCAGCAGCTAATGTTGGGATTGATAAGAAAAAAGAAATTTTAGCAGAATCATATCTACTAAAACCTAACATTCTGCCTGAAGAAATCGTTATACCTGATCTACTTACACCAGGAATTAAAGAAATTACTTGAAATATTCCAATAAAAATAGCTGATTTATTATTAAAATTTTCGTTAATTTTTTTTGATATTTTTGACTTATCGCTTAGATATAACACTATTGCAAATACTAAAGTCATCCACCCAATAACTTCTAAATTTCTTAATTGATCAATCAGTCCTGTTTGGTAAAAAATATAACCTATAGGAATTATTGGAATAGTTCCGACCAAAATCTTTATTAAAAAGTTAATATTTTTAATCAAATCAAAAAAATCTTTTCTAAAGTAAAATGTAATTGCTAATAAAGATCCAAGATGCAAACAAATATCAATTAACAAATTTTGACTAGTGAATGAATAATAGTTCGAAACTAAAACTAAATGTGCCGCTGAACTTACTGGTAAAAATTCTGAAACGCCTTGTATGATTGATAGAATTAAAATTTCAACGGATGAAAGCATATTTTTAATTATTGCATAGCAGTTATGCAATATAAATCATTAATTTTACTTGATTTTTTAAATTATAGGTCAATTTTACTGTCCTAAAAATGCTTTTAGCCAGGTTTATATTGTTATAAAAGCTTATGAAAAGTAAAGCATATGACAGACAAAATGTTAAAATTTGTAAATATTGATCAACAAAATCCTAACAAAAGGAAAGTTAATAAAAGGATAGATGATTTCAAAGAGATTTACGATGAATTTATTCATGACAAAGCAAAAGAACAGTCCAGCAGATGTTCTCAGTGCGGTGTGCCTTTCTGCCAAATTCATTGCCCATTACATAACAACATTCCTGATTGGCTTAAACTTTCCGCAGAGGGAAGACTTCAAGAGGCAAGCGAGCTTGCTCATAGCACAAACAATATGCCAGAAATTTGTGGAAGAATTTGTCCTCAAGACCGTCTGTGTGAAGGAAACTGCGTTATAGAAAAGTCAGGTCATGGAACTGTTACTATAGGTTCTATTGAAAAGTATATAACAGATACAGCTTGGGAAAAAAATTGGATCAAACCAATTAAAGTTATAAAAGAGGAGGATCAGTCAGTTGGAATTATTGGAGCTGGACCGGCTGGGTTAGCATGCGCTGAGCAACTTAGAAAAGTTGGATATAAAATAACAATTTATGATCGCTATGACAGACCAGGCGGTTTACTAATATATGGAATACCTAATTTTAAATTAGAAAAATTTGTTGTTGAAAGAAGAACAAATCTTTTAAAGGAAAGTGGAATTGAATTTCAACAAAACGTAGATGTAGGAAAAAATTTTACCCTTGAAGAGTTACAAAAAAATCACGATGCTATATTAATTGCAACTGGTGTTTATAAACCAAGGGAAATTAACTTGCCCGGACATAACTTAAAAAATATTTTTCCAGCAATGGATTTTTTAACTGCATCAAATCGTAAAGGATTGGGTGATAAAGTTGAAGATTTTGATAATGGAACACTAAATGCTGGCGGTAAAAATATTATTGTTATCGGTGGTGGTGATACTGCAATGGACTGTGTAAGAACTGCAGTTAGACAAAACGCAAAGTCTGTTAAATGCATTTATAGAAGAGACAAAGAAAATATGCCAGGTTCTGCTCGAGAAGTGCATAACGCGGAAGAAGAAGGTGTAGAGTTTATTTGGTTATCATCGCCAAAAAAATTTATTGGTAAAGAAGAAGTCGCTTCAGTATTGATTGAGAAAATGAAATTAGACAAGGAAGACTCTTCCGGAAGAAAAAAACCTGTCTCCATTCCAAATTCTGATTTTGAAATAAAAGCAGATTTAGTAATCAAAGCTTTAGGGTTTGATCCAGAAGATTTACCTAAATTATTTAATAATTCAAATCTGGCTGTCTCTAGTTGGGGAACAATAAAAATTAATTTAAAATCTATGGAAACTAATATTCCAGGTATTTTTGCAGCAGGAGACATAGTAAGAGGAGCATCTTTAGTTGTGTGGGCAATTCGAGATGGAAGAGATGCAGCAATAGAGATTCAAAAATATTTAGAACTAAAAAAATTCAAAAAAGTTAAGGCTGCATAAAATGAAATTATATAAAAAAAATTTAAATAAGCTAATCAAAGGTAACGTTTATAATCCAAATCAAGAACATGATGCTTGCGGAGTAGGTTTTGTAGCTTCAACTGATGGTACAAGATCTAGAAAAGTTGTTGATTATGCTATTCAAGCACTTAAAGCTGTTTGGCACCGTGGGGCAGTTGATGCCGATGGTAAAACGGGAGATGGGGCCGGAATACATATAGAAATTCCTAAAGACTTTTTTATCGAAAGAATTAAAAATGCAGGTCGACAGCATAAAGAAGGAACTATTTGTGTTGGAATGATTTTTCTTCCGAGAAATGATTATCCTGCACAAGAAAAATGCAAAACTATTGTTGAAAATGAGTTATTAAGTAAAAATTATTATATTTATAGGTGGAGACAAGTTCCGGTTAACACAGAAGTTCTTGGGCTAAAAGCAGAAAGAAATAGACCAGAGATCGTTCAAATAATTTTTAAGTCCAACAATCCACATTTAAAAGATGATGATCTAGAGAGGGATTTATTTGTTGTAAGAAAAAAAATTGAAAAAAAATCCAACTTATCTGGACTAAGTGATTTTTACATATGTTCATTTAGCTCTAGATCTTTGATTTACAAAGGAATGTTTCTAGCCGAAGCACTGTCAGAATTTTATCCAGATTTAGTAGATCAAAGATTTATTTCAAAATTTGCAATTTTTCATCAAAGATATTCTACAAACACATTTCCTAGCTGGGATTTAGCACAACCATTTAGAACACTGGCTCACAATGGTGAGATTAATACAATTAAAGGAAATATAAATTGGATGAAAATTCATGAACAAGATATGAGTAGCAAATTATTTTCTGATATTGAGTCTTTAAAACCAGTTATTGGATCAGGTAATTCAGATTCAGCCGCTTTAGATAATGTATTCGAATTACTTGTAAGATCTGGCAAATCAGTTCCTCTTACAAAACTTATGCTAATACCTGACGCGTGGTCAAAAAGAAGAAAAACAGTTTCAAAGTCGAATCAGCAATTATTTAATTTTTTAAATAGCACTATTGAACCTTGGGATGGTCCAGCAGCAATTTCAGCTACTGATGGAAAATGGATTATTGCAGCACAAGATAGAAATGGATTAAGACCTTTAAGATATACTATCACATCAGATAAACTTTTGTTTGCTGGCTCTGAAACTGGGATGATTCCTTTTGAAGATAAAAAAATTACTTTTAAGGGAAGGTTGGGACCTGGCCAAGCAATAGCAGTAGATCTTGATAAAGGACAAATTTACGATAGCAAAAGTCTTAAAAATAAAATTTCTAAAGATTATAAAAAATATAATAAGCAAATAATAGACTTGGATAAAAAATTTGGATCTACAAAAGAAAAATCTATTTATAAAGCTGAAGAATTAAGGAGAAGACAATTTTTGGCAGGAATGAATATTGAAGACCTAGAACTTATATTACAGCCAATGGTAGAAGAAGCAAAAGAAGCTGTTGGTTCTATGGGCGACGACACTCCAATAGCAGTTCTATCTGACAGATATAGACCACTATCACATTTTTTTAGACAAAACTTTAGCCAGGTAACAAATCCGCCTATAGATTCTTTAAGGGAAAATGAGGTAATGAGTTTAAAAACTCGTTTTGGAAACACAGGTAATATTCTTGATTTTGAAAATTTAACTAAGGATAATATTTATGTCTTAGAAAGCCCTGTTTTATCGAACGCACAATTTGAAAAATTTTCAGATTTTTTTAAAAAAAATATTAGAGTTTTAGACTGTACTTTTAATATTAATCAAAGTTTGAAAGAAAGATTGGATGAATTAAGATTAGAAGCAGAAATTGCTATTCGTGAGGGTGGAAAGCATTTAATTTTAAGTGATAAGGCAGTTAAGGAAAATAAAGTTTCAATTCCAATGGCACTTGCAACTGGGGCAGTAAATTCCAGACTTGTAAATTTAGGAATAAGAGGATTTGCCTCAATAAATGTGCAATCAGGGGAGGTTTTAGATACTCACTCGTTTGCAGTTTTATTAGGTGTTGGCGCAACAACAATAAATTCTTACATTGCTTTTGACTCGATATACCAAAGATATGAAAAGGGCTTATTTGGTAAGCTTTCATTTGAAGAATGCATTAAACGTTACATAAAATCTATTGATAACGGTTTATTAAAAATAATGTCAAAAATGGGAATTTCAGTACTAAGTGCATATAGAGGTGGATGCAATTTTGAGGCTGTTGGACTAAGCAGATCAGTTGTTGCAGAGTATTTCCCTGGGATGATATCCAGAATTTCGGGTATTGGGATTGCAGGTATAGAGAAAAAAATTAGGGGGTTACATAAAAAAGCTTTTCAAAAAAATGTATCTATCCTTCCAATTGGTGGAATTTACAAGTACAGAAAAAATGGAGAAACTCACCAATATCAAGGCAATTTAATTCATATGTTGCAAAATGCAGTGAATTCTAATTCTTATAATACTTATAAAAAATATTCTCAGGGTATTTATGAATTAGATATAATTAATTTAAGAGACCTTTTGGATTTTAAAAAATTAGGTGAGCCAGTTGATATTAAGGAAGTTGAAAAAGTTGAAAGTATAAGAAAAAGATTTGGTAGCGGAAGTATGTCGCATGGAGCTTTATCTGCTGAAGCCCACGAAACTTTAGCTATTGGCATGAACAGAATTGGAGCTGCATCTTGCAGCGGAGAAGGCGGAGAAGATTCTAGAAGATTTATTAAAAAAGAAAATGGAGATAGTGCGAATTCTAAGATTAAGCAAATTGCTTCTGCAAGATTTGGAGTAACAATTGAATATTTGAATAATTGTAAAGAGATTGAAATAAAAATTGCCCAAGGGGCAAAACCAGGAGAAGGAGGTCAGTTACCTGGATTTAAAGTGTCCGAAGAGATTGCAAGACTAAGACATTCTACTCCTGGTGTAACACTAATATCTCCTCCACCGCATCATGATATTTACTCCATCGAAGATTTGGCTCAACTTATTTATGATCTTAAACAATCTAATCCTGCAGCTAGAGTGGGAGTAAAATTAGTAGCCTCGACTGGAGTTGGAACTATTGCAGCAGGGGTCGCTAAAGCAAAAGCAGATATTATTTTAATTTCGGGCCATTCTGGCGGAACAGGAGCCAGCCCACAGACTAGTGTAAAGTATGTTGGTATACCATGGGAGATGGGACTCACGGAAGTAAACCAAGTTTTAACCCTAAATAGTTTAAGACATAAAGTAACTTTAAGGACTGATGGGGGATTAAAAACAGGAAGAGATGTTGTTATTGCAGCTATGATGGGCGCTGAGGAATTTGGTATTGGCACTGCCTCTCTAGTAGCCATGGGCTGCATAATGGTTAGACAATGTCATTCTAATACTTGCCCAGTAGGAGTTTGTACGCAAGATGAAAATTTAAGAAAAAAATTTACTGGCACACCAGAAAAAGTTGTAAACCTATTTACTTTTATCGCGGAAGAAGTAAGAGAGATTTTAGCAGGCTTAGGTTTTAAAAGTTTAAAGGAACTAGTAGGTAGAACAGATCTTTTAAAACAAGTTAGTAGAGGTTCAAGTGATTTAGATGATTTAGACTTAAGCCCGTTACTTGTTCAAGCAGACCCAGGTAAAAATAATAGGTATGGCTCAGCAGATCTAATAAATGAAGTGCCACCAACAATAGATGAAAAAATTTTTAACGAAATAAAAAATCAGCTAGATAAAAATAAAAAAATTAAAGCTAATTATAAAATAAAAAACACTTTTAGGGCTATAGGTACGCGTTTATCTCATTATATTTACAAAAAATTTCAAAAAAAGAAAATCGAAGAAAATTCTATTGAAATTAATTTATCAGGTTCGGCAGGACAATCTTTAGGAGCATTTGCAATAAAGGGATTAAAGTTAAATGTTGTTGGTGACGCAAACGATTATGTAGGGAAAGGTCTGTCAGGTGCTACTATAGTTGTGAAACCACCAGAGGAAAGCAATTTAAAAAGTAATGAGAATACAATTATAGGTAATACAGTGCTTTACGGAGCGACTTCAGGAAAACTTTTTGCAGCCGGGCAATCTGGAGAAAGGTTTGCAGTTAGAAATTCAGGAGCAGAAGCAGTAATTGAAGGTTGCGACTCAAATGGATGTGAGTATATGACTGGAGGTTGTGTTGTAATCTTAGGTAAAGTCGGTGACAACTTTGGAGCCGGAATGACTGGTGGGATGGCTTTTATATATGATCCACATGAAGAATTTGAAAATTTTGTAAATGCAAACTCCATTATTTGGCAAAAACCAGAAACAGATTATTGGAAGAGTTATTTAAGGAATTTAATTAATGAACACTTTAAAGAAACAGAATCTAAAATTTCTCAGCACATATTAGAAAATTTTGAAAATGAAGTCAGGTCATTTAAACAAGTATGTCCAAAAGAAATGTTAGATAAGTTATCTCATCCAATTTCATTGAATACTAAAGTATCAAAAGCTGTTTAGTCTTTTTTGGATATAATATTATTTAGCTCACTACATATTTTTTTTAAATCGCGTTTCCTAGACAAACTATGATTGCCATCCTTAATCTTAATTAACTTACGATTAGAATTTGGAAAAATTTTAAAAATCATTTTTGAAAATTTTAAAGGTACGACTTCATCTCTTAAACTATGAAAAAGAGTAACGCGAATTCTAAAAAGAATTTTTTTGTTTAAAATTTTATTTTTTCTACCATCCCAAATAAGTTGTTTAGTTAAAGGATAAACCGAGTTACTCATGTGCAAATTATAAAATTTTTCCTTGATAATTTTTTTTTTTATTTTTTTATTAAATTTTCTCCACATTAATCTATCTAGAAATTCAGGTGCAGAAGAAATACCTATGAACCCATTAATTTTTTTTTTAAATTTTTTAATTAATTTAAGAGCAACCCAGCTTCCCATACTTGAACCTACAAAGATCAAATTGCTATCCTTTTTAACTTTTGCTTTGATCAACTGCTTTGCATCATTTGTCCATTTAGAAATATTTCCTTCGGTAAACTTACCTGATGATTTTCCATGCCCTGAGTATTCGAATTTTAGGAAATTTAATTTATGTTTACTGCAAAATCTTTGAATTGCCTTGGGTTTTGCCCCAATCATATCTGACATAAAACCATGAAAAAAAACTACAGTAATTTTACTTTTGTTATTAAGAATAAAATGTTTGATTTTTCTTTTATTTGAAGTTGTAAAATATTTAGATCTTTTATAACTCATATATCGTAATATAATATTCCAAATAAATGAAAAAGAAAATTAAAGTGTTACAGGTAATACCTTCTCTAGGCTACGGTGGAGCAGAAACAGGTTGTTATGATATAGCTCATTTTTTGTCAGAGCAAGGTTGCAAGTCTTATATTATTACTAGTGGAGGCGAATTACTAAAGTTTATAAAAAAAGAAAAAGTTAAAGTATTTAGATTGCCCGTCCATTCCAAAAATCCTATTTTAATATTATTTAATTCTATAATAATTTCTTTAATTATTTTTTTTTATAATATTAATATCATTCATGCACGAAGTCGCGCTCCTGCCTGGTCTTGCTTAATAGCAACTAAGATTACGAGAAGAAAATTTGTGACAACGTTTCATGGCACTTATAATTTTAACAATAAATTTAAAAAATTTTATAATTCTGTAATGGTAAGATCTGATCTAGTTATTGCAGGCTCAAATTTTATTTTTTCACATATACAAGAAAATTATGGTGATTTTTTTAAAAATAAATCAAGAAAACTTTTAGTAATTTTTAGAGGCATAAATACAAATTATTTTAACGCAGAAAAAATTATGCCCTCTAAAGTAGAGAAATTTTCAAAAAATTTCAGTATTGATAGGAATAAATTTATCATTCTTTTTCCTGGAAGATTGACACATTGGAAAGGTCAAAAAATATTTATAGAAGCTATTAAAATATTAAGTCAAAAGGATAATATTCAGCCATTTGAATCAATTATTTTAGGAAGCGACCAAGGAAGAAATGTTTATAAAAAGCAGCTTACTGGATTAGTGCAGCAGCATAGATTAAATAAAATTATTAAATTTATAGACAGATGCGAAGAAATGCCTGTCGCTTATAGAATTTCAAATTTAGTTTGCTCCTGCTCTATTGAACCTGAAGCTTTTGGAAGAGTTTCTGTTGAGGCTCAATCTATGGAGGTGCCAGTAATAGCAAGTAATATCGGCGGCTCCACAGAAACAATAGTAAAAGATAAAACAGGTTTTTTATTTAAAAGTGGCGACCCTCTTGAGTTAGCCAACTTAATTCAATTGATTATGCAAAAAGATTATAATTCGTTGAAATCTATAGGATTTGAAGGTAGAAAAAACGTGTTAAAAAAATTTGATGTTGATAAAATGTGTAACAGTACCTTTACTGAATATAAAAAATTGATAGAGTTATCTCAATAAATGCCAGATATAAAATTGCCAGATGGTAAAAAAATTCCATTTTCAAAAAAAATTAATGGTTTTGAAATAGCAAATAAAATCAGCAAATCATTATCTAAACAAGCGCTGATAATGAGCGTTGACAATGAATTAAAAGATTTATCTTTCGAAATAGAAAAAAATTCTTCAGTAAAAATAATTACCCAAAAAGATAAAGAAGGCCTTGAGGTTATGAGACATGATGCAGCTCATGTATTGGCAATGGCTGTGCAAGAATTATTCACAAATACGCAAGTTACAATCGGACCAGTAATTGAAAATGGTTTTTATTATGATTTTTCAAGAAAAGAACCATTTACTGATGAAGATTTAATAAAAATTGAAAAAAAAATGAAAGATATAGTTGATCGTGATGAGAAAACAAAAAAAGAGATTTGGAAAAGAGATGAGGCAATTAATCATTTTAAAAAAATAGGAGAACATTATAAGGCTGAGATAATAAAAGATATTCCCGAAAAAGAGGAGATTTCAATCTATCACCATGGTAAATGGCACGATCTATGTAGAGGGCCACACTTACCTTCAACTGGAAAAGTAGGGAAAGCTTTTAAATTAATGAAAGTGTCCGGAGCATACTGGAGAGGTGATTCAAATAATGAAATGTTACAAAGAATTTATGGAACTTCTTGGCCATCACAAAAAGAACTTGATGAATATTTAAAAAGAATAGAAGAAGCTGAAAAAAGAGACCATAGAAAACTGGGTAAAGAAATGGACTTATTTCATTTTAGGGAAGAAAGCCCAGGCGCAGTCTTTTGGCATCATAAAGGCTGGACTTTATTTCAAAAACTTGTTGGTTATATGAGGCAAAAACAAAAAATTGCTGGTTACAAAGAGATTAACACTCCAGAAATATTAGATAAATCTTTATGGGAACAGTCTGGTCATTGGGAAAAGTTTGGAGAAAATATGTTTACTTCGGACACACCAGATGAAAAAACTTTTGCCATTAAGCCCATGAATTGCCCTGGCTGTATTCAAGTATTTAACCAAGGACTTAAAAGCTACAGAGATCTTCCTCTTAAACTTTCTGAATTTGGTAAAGTGCATAGATACGAGCCGTCCGGTGCTTTACATGGTTTATTAAGAGTAAGGGCTTTTACACAAGATGATGCTCATATTTTTTGTACTGAAGATCAAATTACCGACGAATGCTTAAGTGTAACTAATTTAATATTAGAAATTTATAAAGATCTTGGATTTGAAAATGTTTTGTTGCAATTTTCAGATAGACCTCAAAAACGAGTAGGTGATGATAAAATCTGGGACAAAGCAGAATCTGCGTTATTAAAAGCAATAAAACAATCAAAATTAGAATATGAAATAAATAAGGGCGAGGGTGCATTCTATGGTCCAAAAATAGATTTTGTGCTTAGAGACACTATTGGACGTGATTGGCAATGCGGAACTCTACAAGTAGATTTAAATCTACCATCACGACTTGGAGCATCCTACATCTCTAAAGATGGATCAAAAAAAATTCCAGTTATGCTTCATCGAGCATTATTCGGTTCTCTTGAGAGATTTATTGGAATTTTAATCGAACATTATGCAGGAAAATTACCATTATGGTTAGCTCCTTTACAAGTTGTTGTACTTCCAATAGCATCAGAATTTGATGATTATGCAAAAAAAATATTTGAACAATTTACCAAAGTGGGTATAAACACCGAAGTGGATTTAAAAAACCAAAAGATAAACTATAAAATTAGAGAACATTCTTTATCTAAAGTGCCACTTCTTTTAATTTGTGGAAACAAAGAGTTAAAAGATCAAAGTGTCACTATAAGAAGATTAGGATCTGAAAAACAAGAAACTTTACCGTTAGCTAAAGCGATCGAAATGATATCTAAAAAAAATAAATTTCCTATAAATTAAGTGCCTTATAACCAAAATTATTTTCAAAAAAGAACTAAACCAAAAGGACCGCGCACAAATGATAGGATACGTGCGCTTGAAGTACAAGTAATTAGCAGTGATGGAAAAAATCTTGGTAGCCATGCCATAAGAGATGCTATTGAAATGGCAAAAAATGAAGGCTTAGATCTAATAGAAATTTCTCCAAACGCCAATCCTCCAGTTTGTAAAATTATTGATATAGGAAAATATAAATACGATTTGCAAAAAAAAGCAAATAAAGCTAAAAAAAAACAAAAAGTAATAAACCTAAAAGAAATTAAGCTTAGACCTGTAACTGAAATTCATGATTATAATTTTAAAATTAAAAATGCTAAAAGATTTCTAGAAAAAGGAGACAAAGTTAAATTCACAGTTAAATTCAAAGGGAGAGAAATGCAACACAAACATTTAGGTATGGAATTAATGAATAGAATAATAAATGATACGGCCAGCCTAGGAAAAGTCGAGTCAGAGGCTAAATTTGAAGGAAAACAGATTAGTATGATAATTCAGCCTATATAATTTTATTGTAAATTAAATAGAATGTCGTATAACTTCCGATATTTTATGCCTAAACTAAAAACTAAAAGTTCTGCAAAAAAAAGGTTTAAACTAACTGCCAGAGGTAAAGTTAAAATGCCACAAGCAGGTAAAAGACACGGTATGATTAAAAGAACTAATTCACAAATCAGAAAACAAAGGGGAACTACTATTATGTCAAAACAGGATTCTAAGATTGTTAAGTCATACATGCCCTATAGTTTGAGAGGTTAAAATGGCAAGAGTAAAAAGAGGTGTTACTAGTCACGCTAGACATAAAAAGGTTTTAAAGCAGGTTAAAGGTCAGTTCGGAAGAAGAAAAAATACAATTCGTATCGCTAAGCAAGCACTAGAAAAATCTATGCAATATGCTTACAGAGATAGACGAGCAAAGAAAAGAGAATTTAGGTCATTGTGGATACAAAGAATAAATGCTGGAGTCAGAGCAGAGGGAATAACCTATTCGAAGTTTATAAATGGGCTTAATAAGTCAGGAATTAAGCTTGATAGAAAAGTTTTAGCAGATATCGCATATAATGACCCTGAAGTATTCAAAACTATTGTAAAAAAAGTACAATCCTCCCTTAACTAATAAGACTATTTCTATTATCTTAAATAAAGTAGAGAATCAGTAAAAAAATTTGATATGGAAAATTTAGAAAGAATTCAATCTGATATTTTAGACAAAATTAAAAACGTAAGTGATCGCAATTCCTATGAAAAAATTAAAACTGAAATTTTTGGTAAAAAGGGAATTATAACTGAACTTTTTAAAAAAATAGGTACTTTAGAACAAAACGAAAGAAAAGAATATGCTTCGAAACTTAATTTTTTAAAAACAAAAGTAAATGAAATTCTTGAAAAAAAAATTGAAAGTTTTGATCAGTCAGAAATTAATAAAAAACTTAAAAATGAAAAGATAGATATAACTTTGCCAGGCAGAAGTTATTTTTCAGGAAAAATTCACCCAGTTTCTCAAGTGATAGATGAAGTAACTTCTATTTTTTCTGAAATAGGTTTTTCTGTTGAGGAAGGGCCAGATATCGAAAATGAGTATTATAATTTTTCTGCTTTAAACACACCAGAAAATCACCCAGCAAGAGATATGCATGATACCTTTTATCTTGATCATTCTAAAGATTTACTTTTAAGAACGCATACATCCCCCGTACAAATTAGAACAATGATAAAGAGTAAACCTCCATTTAAAATAATTGCCCCCGGAAGAACCTATAGGCATGATAGCGATCAAACCCACTCACCAATGTTTCATCAGTTGGAAGGTTTACACATAGATAAGAATATAAATATGGGACACCTTAAGGGTTGCCTGTATTATTTTGTAAAAAAATTTTTTGAAGTCGAAAAAGTTAAAATAAGATTTAGACCTAGTCACTTTCCTTTTACCGAACCATCCGCAGAAGTAGACATTGGATATAAAATTGAAGATGGGAAAATTAAAATCGGAGATGGTGATAAGTGGTTAGAAATTCTTGGTTGCGGAATGGTGCACCCCAATGTTTTGAAAAACGCAAAAGTAAATCCTCAAAAATATCAAGGTTACGCATTTGGGGTAGGTATTGATCGTTTGGCGATGTTAAAATATGGAATTAATGATCTAAGAGCTTTTTTTGAAAGTGATATTAGGTGGTTAGAATTTTATGGATTCGATCCACTTGATGTACCAACAAATTATAGAGGACTAAGCAGATGATAACATCTTTATCATGGTTAAAAAATCATCTATCAACCAAAGCTAATTTAAATCAAATTTCAGAACGTTTAACAGAAATTGGTCTCGAGGTAGAAAATATAAAATCATCAAATGAAAACCTAGATAATTTTATTGTTTGCAAAATTGTAAAAGCCCAAAAGCATCCAAATGCAGACAAATTAAAAATTTGTGATGTTGATACAGGTTCTGAAAATTTAGTAAAAGTTGTTTGTGGAGCTCAGAATGCTAGAGATGGGTTGTTCACAGTTTATGCTCCTCCAGGGGCAGTAATTCCAAAAAATAACATGAAACTAAAAACAGCAAAAATTAGAGGAATAGAATCTCACGGCATGCTTTGTTCAGGTCATGAACTAGAGCAATCGTCAGACAAAGAGGGAATTATTGAATTAGTAAAAAAAGAAAAAAATATTGGCGATAAGTATTTTAAAAACTCAGGTGAAAAAACTTTAGATATTGCAATCACTCCTAACCGACCAGATTGTTTGGGTGCAAGGGGTATTGCGAGAGATTTGGCCGCTTCAGGTTTAGGTCAATTAAAAAAACAACCTTCTATAAAGATCAGCCAAAAATTTAAAAGTCCAATTAAAGTTTCTATAAAAAAAGAAAAAAATCAGGGATGCGCTATCTTTGGAAGCGTATATATTAAAAATGTTCAAAACAAAGAAAGCCCAGATTGGCTTAAAAAAAGAATTGTATCTTTAGGTCTAAAACCTATTTCCGCAATAGTAGATGCAACGAATTATGTAATGTTTGATTTAAACCGACCTCTACACGCATATGATGCTGACAAAATCAATGAAGAGATTATTGTCAGAAACTCAAAAAAAGGAGAATCTTTCGAAGCATTAGATAACAAAAAATATTTACTTCAAAACAACATGTGCACAATTACTGATAAAACAGGGGTTCTCGGCCTTGGAGGAATTATTGGAGGAACTAGATCAGGTACAGAATTTTCTACTAAAAATATTTTATTAGAATCTGCATATTTTTATCCATCTCGAATTAGAAAAACTTCTAAAATTTTAAATATTGATACTGATGCTAAGTATAGATTTGAACGAGGTATAGATCCAAATTCTATAAAATTGGGTTTAGAGCTTGGAATGTGCATAATTTTAGATATTTGTGGAGGCGAAGCTAGCAAGTTTTCAATTGTAGGAAAAATAAAAGATGAAAGAAAAACTATTGAGTTGGATCCAAAAAAATTTTACCAAACAATTGGATTATCAATCACTAGCGCAGAAATTAAGAAAATTTTATTATCTCTAGGGTGCGTTATAAAAATGAGTGGTAACAAAATAAAGGTTTTACCTCCTACCTGGAGACCAGATATTAAGCAAGATATAGATCTCATTGAAGAATTAATTAGAATCAAGGGTTATGATAAAGTGCCTTTAATAAATCCTGAAAAAGAAAATATCAAAGATACTTTAAATCATAAACAAAAACTTTTTCATTTTGCCCAAAGATCAGTAGCTTCAAAAGGTTATATTGAGTCAGTTACATGGTCATTTACAGACTCAAAAATTGATAATCATTTTTCAGAATTAAAAAATGAAATTAGATTATCTAACCCAATCTCATCAGATCTAAATGTATTAAGAACATCTCTTTATTCAAATTTAATAATTAGTGCAAAAAAAAATATTCATAGAAATTTTGAAGATCTAATGTTATTTGAAATAGGACCTGTATTTAATGGTAAAGAACCTGGGGCCCAGTCAACAATGATTGGTGCAGTAAAAACAGGCAAACACTCTAGAAAAAATTGGATAGAGAAAGAAAGAAATTTTGATGTTTTTGATATAAAAAATGACGCCATAAGAACTCTTAATGAAATTGGTATCAGCTCTTCAAATATTTCAGTAAGCAATAAAAGTAAAAAATGGTATCATCCAGGAAGATCAGGTCTACTTTCATTAGGATCTCCAAGCGGTCCAGAACTAGCATATTTTGGTGAAATTCATCCATCTGTTGTTAAAAAAATGGATTTAAGAATTGAGAACGTTTTGGGTTTTGAAATCTTTTTAGATAACATACCGGAAACAAGAAAAAAAATAAGAGAAAAGAAACCTCAATTTGTTATTTCGGATTACCAAAAAGTGGTTAGAGATTTTGCTTTCGTTATTGATGAAAAATATAGTTCTGGAGAAATTATTAATTTAGTTAAAAAAGTAGATGATAAATTAATCAAACATGTAAAAATTTTTGATGTTTATCAAGGAGATAATATTACCCAAGGGAAGAAATCTATTGCATTTAATGTAACTTTAGAACCTAAAGATAAAACTTTAAGTGAAAAAGATATCGATCAAGTAAGCAAAAAAATTATATCTAAAGTTCAAGAAATAACTGGCGCTACCTTAAGGTCCTAATGTCCAACAATGAAAATATTCGCAATTTCTCTATAATTGCGCACATAGATCACGGAAAATCTACTATTGCCGATAGATTGATTCATAAGTGTGGAGGTTTGACCGAAAGAGAAATGAAAGAACAAGTTTTAGACTCCATGGACATTGAAAGAGAAAGAGGAATTACAATAAAAGCGCAAACCGTTAGACTAAATTATACAGCTAAAAATGGAAAAAATTATATTTTAAATATAATTGATACTCCTGGTCATGTTGATTTTAGTTATGAAGTGAGTCGTTCTTTATCTGCATGCGAGGGTTCAATTTTGATAGTAGACAGCTCCCAAGGGGTTGAAGCTCAAACTTTGGCTAATGTTTACCAAGCTCTTGATAATAATCATGAAATTATTCCTGTACTAAATAAAATTGATTTGCCTGCATCAGATACAGAAAAAGTTAAAAAACAAATAGAAGATGTTATAGGAATAGATACTACCAGCTCGATTAATTGCTCTGGAAAAACTGGAGAAGGAACAGATGATATTTTAGAGTCTATAGTCAAAAATTTACCAGCCCCTAAAGGAAATATTAATGAACCCCTTAAATCCCTTCTAGTAGATAGTTGGTATGATAGTTATTTGGGGGTTGTAATATTAGTAAGAGTTATTGATGGGAATTTAAAAAAAGGGATAAAAGTTAGAATGATGTCAAACAATACAGAACATACTATTGAAAAAGTTGGAGTGTTTACACCTAAGCCCAAAGATGTAGACAAAATTTCATCAGGAGAAATTGGTTTTATAATCACTGGAATAAAAAACTTATCTGATACAAAAGTAGGAGACACAATATGTGATGTTGCAAATCCTATTGATAAACCGCTACCAGGTTTTAAACCAAGTAAGCCTGTTGTTTTTTGTGGTTTATTTCCTGTAGATAATTCTGAATATCAAAAATTGAAAGATGGAATAGCAAAACTTAAGCTTAATGATTCTAGTTTTTCGTACGAACCAGAGGCGTCAAGCGCGCTTGGGTTAGGTTTTAGATGTGGTTTTTTAGGATTGCTTCATTTAGAAATAATAACTCAAAGGTTAGAAAGAGAGTTTGATATTAATTTGATCACAACTACACCTGGCGTTATTTATAAGTTAAATAAAAGAGATGGGTCTATACAAGAGTTGCAAAACCCTACAGAAATGCCAGATCCTACACAAATTAATTCTGTAGAAGAACCTTGGATTAAAGCAACAATAATAACACCAGACCAATATTTAGGTTCAATAATAAAAATTTGCCAAGACAAAAGAGGAATACAACAAAATTTAACTTATTCCGGTAGTCGGGCTGTTTTAATTTACGAATTACCTTTGAACGAAGTTGTTTTTGATTTTTATGATCGCCTTAAGTCTATTTCAAGTGGATATGCTAGTTTTGACTATGAGATCACAGGATACAAGGAGGGCAATTTAGTTAAAATGGGAATTTTAGTTAATACAGAACAAGTGGATGCTTTATCAATGATTATTCATAAGGATTTTGCACAATCTCAAGGAAGGTTAGTTTGTGAAAAATTAAAAGAATTAATTCCAAGGCATAACTTTCATATACCTGTGCAAGCAGCTATAGGTGGAAAAATAATAGCAAGAGAAACTATAAAAGGTTTTAGAAAAGATGTTCTTACCAAAATTCATGGTGGTGGGGCTAGAGATAGAAAAAGAAAGCTTTTGGATAAGCAAAGAAAAGGAAAATCAAAAGCTAAACAATTCGGGAGAGTAGAAATTCCCCAAGAGGCGTTTATTGGAGTTTTAAAAATTAATAAGGAAACTTAAAATTTTTTTGTCACTATAATATAAAAAAATGAACTTTGAAAAAATAATATTTAAAAAAGTCTCTTTGTGGATTTTTTTATTAACTATAATTTTTTTTATCATTTTTACAATTTGGTTTGCTAATTTAGCTCTAAGAAGTTCTACTGCAAAAAAAATAGCTTTAATACCTGAAAATTTAAAAGCAATTTTTTCTGATCAAAAAGAGGATTTTAAAGTTGGTATTAACAAATCAAAAATTATTGGTTTAAAAAAAATTAATCTTAATCCAGAAAATTATAAAGATTACATACTAATATCTAGATACGATGCAGACAAAAATAGATCTGTAGTAGAAATACTAGATTTGTCAAACAACACAATAGTACATACTTGGGAACCTGATATAACAAAAATTAATAGCTTTTCTAAACTACCAAAAGATTTAAATTTAAAAAGAGATCACAATATAAAAAGGTATAGAATTAATCACCCTTTGCTTATGGCAAATGGAGATCTAATAATTCACTCTACAATGTCGCCGCTAGTTAAAATAGATGCTTGTTCTAAAGTTAAATGGATTGTAGATAAACCCTTTCACCACTCTACAGAATTAGATAGTGAAGGAAATATTTGGGTACCAGGAATACAATACCCACCTAAGTTTAAAGGTATTGATGCTGATTTGAGCAGAAGGGATGAAAAATTTTTTTACCAAGACACACTTGAAAAAATATCACAAAAAGGGGAAGTGCTTTTTTCAAAATCATTAATCGAAATATTTGTGGAAAACAATCTTGAACATTTAGTTTTTCCAGGCGGTGAGAGTTTTGATCCTTTTCATTTAAACGATATTCAACCAGCATTGTACGATAGTAAATATTGGAAAAAAGGAGATCTCTTTCTTAGTTTAAGGGAAAATTCAGCAATAGTTTTATATAGACCCTCAAACAATAAAGTGATTTGGATGAAACAAGGGCCTTGGACAGCACAACACGATGTGGATATTTTAAATGAAACTCAAATTGCTGTATTTAATAATAATTTAGATAAACTTACAAAAAAATTTATTAAAGATAATGAAGCTAATGAAACTTTAATTTATGATTTTTATGAGAAAAAAGTTTTTTCTCCATATAGAAATGCTTACTTGAAAAATAAAATAAGAACAGCCTCGGAAGGGCTTTCAAGAATTTTTTCTAATAATAATATTTTTGTAGAAGATCAAAATCATGGAAAACTAATAACAATGTCCGAAGACGGAAAAGTAGTTTGGCAGTATATAAATGCCGCAAAAGATGGAAACATTTATCTCCTTAATTGGTCAAGGTATCTTGAAAAGTCAAAATATAAAAATACAATAGATTATTTAAAAACAACAAAATGTAATGAATAAAAAATTTAAATTAATTATTTCTTCTTTAGTATTATTTTTACTAACACCATCATTTGCTAATGCATATATTGGCCCAGGTATAGCGCTAGGTACAATAGTTTTGACAATTAGCATTCTTTTAATCTTAATATTAGCAATCATTGCAATTTTATATTATCCAATAAAAAAAATGATAAAAAAATCAAAATTAAAGAAACTTAAAAATGATAAATAATGTATAAAGACAAAGACTATTCTTTCCTTTCAAAAATATTACATCATTTAGCTTTAAGAAGTAATTTTATACCTGAGTTTCTACACGATGTTGAATTATTTATTTTTAAAAAAAAATTAAAAATTGATAATTCAAAACAGCATTTATTTATTTGTGGCTTACCCCGTTCAGGTACAACAATACTTATGAGAGCTCTTTACGAAACAAAAAAATTTGCTTCACTAACCTATAGAGATATGCCTTTTGTTTTTATGCCTAATATTTGGTCTAAAGTATCCAGTAGAATTAAATCTAGTGCTGAAAGAAAAAGAATACATGACGATAATATCTCAATAAACATTGACAGCCCAGAAGCTTTAGAAGAAGTTTTTTGGAGAATAAAACTTCAAAATCAATACATTTATTCTGACAAATTGAAAACTCATAAGGTTGATTCTTTTACTTTAAGCGAATTTAGAAATTTTATATCTTTAATACTGCATAAGTACAAAAAGACAAATTACCTTTCAAAAAATAATAATAATATATTAAGGATTGAAAGTTTAATTGAGTGCTTTCCCGAATCTACAATAATTATTCCATTTAGAGACCCACTTCAACATGCTAATTCATTATTAAGGCAACATAAAAATTTTACAAAAATTCAGAAAGAAAATAAATTTATTAAAAACTATATGTCGTATTTGAGCCATTACGAGTTTGGTATTATTCATAGACCTTATTTTTTTTCGGAGGAAAAGAGCTTTGATTTTGATAAAAATTCCTTGGAGTATTGGCTTAATTTATGGATTAATGTTTATAAAAATCTTTTAGAAAAAAAAATTTCAGCTAAAAAAAATATTTTTTATCTGAACTACGAATACTTTTGTAATAATTCAAAGATAGTAATTGAAAATATATTAAATAAAATTAGTTTGAATAGTTTGCCTGCAGATTATAAATTCGAAGTTAAGCCACCAATGAATAAGGAAGTTTACACTGATGATGAAAAGATGTTGGAAGAAGCAAAAAAAGTTTTTAACGATCTTAAGTTATTAGGTAAAATGTAATATGGAGAGATGGCCGAGTGGTTTAAGGCGCAGGCTTGGAAAGCTTGTGTACTGTCAAAGGTACCGTGGGTTCGAATCCCACTCTCTCCGCCATTAATTTAACCTTTTAATTGAATTCATTTTTTAACCTAGATTTTTTTATCTCGAAGACTATTATGTAAAATATTAATTAAAAGGAGCAAATAAATGATATACGTAGCAGGCGCATTAGTTTTATTTTGGCTAATTAATCAGTAAAACTTTTTATTTACATTCGACTACGCCAACAATTCCTATCTTAAGCTTAGGTTCTAAACCAAAAGCAGGGGTTTCGTCTATCTCAATTACCTCTAATTTTTTTTCTAAAACTTCCATTTTTTTATTTTCCGAACAAATTGTTGAAGCTTCTGTATCAAAGTTCTCTCTTAACTGATTTACGATTTTTCCTCCTTTTCCAGATTCTGTTTCATAATCACTAAGTTTAATCCATTTTTTTGAAGTAAAAGATATATTATGAGTATCTCTGCCAGTTGAACTTATATCTTTTTTACAATCAACATTTTTTCCATTTTCATCGAAGCAAGTTCCTTGACCATGTTCTTCACCATCGATAAATTGACCTAGGTATGCACTTCCATCAGGATATGTAATATTTCCCTTTCCATGTCTTTTTCCATTTTTAAATTCACCTGAATAAATTGTTCCATCAGAAAATTCAAATGTACCTTTTCCATTAGGTAAATCATTTTTAAATTCACCTTTATATTTATTACCATCACTCCATTTTTTTGTACCTGTTCCTTCAGCCTTACCGTTTATCCAATATCCAAAATACAACGATCCATCCGAATAATTAAAAATACCTTGTCCATGTGGCTTATAATTTTTAAAATCCCCTTCGTATTTTGCATTTCCGGGATATAAAGCTAGTCCCTTTATAATTTCTCCATCTTTAAATTTTCCAATATATTTAACTTTATTCACGTCAATATGGATACCTTTACAATTATTCCATTTTGTAGGGTCACTCCCTGGACATTTTACAGCAGAAGTTAACTTTTCAAGTTCTTTCCTTAAAATTTTCTCCTGGGTTTCTTGCATTTCCTTTTTCTCTTTATCATCAGTAGATTTTTCTATTTTTTTCAAATTCCAATCAGCTTTAATTTTTTTACATAAAATTTTTTTTTTGTTACCAGTAGGTCTTAATATACCATCACCTTTTTTCTGATATGCTTGTCTGACAACAGATTTAGATTTTATATCTAAATAATATTGAACGTAAAAATTTTTAATTTTTTTACTTTCAATTATTTCACTTATAACTCTATTGTCCTCAACAATTTTAATTTTATCGGTAAACTTTTGAATTATTTCGTTATTTTGTACTAAAACAACATTTATTTCTTTTTTAGATATATCAATTATATAGTTTTCGTAACTTTTATTATCTAATTCACAATTTTTAAAATAATAAGTCTCAGCTTTAGCAAAATTGCTAATAAATAAGCTAAAAAGAATTGCGCATGTAAGTTTTTTAATATTCATTTAATTTTTTTATTTAACCATAAAATTGATTTTAAAAACAAGTATTTAGGATATTCTTCGAATTCCTATTACTTTTAAACTTGCTGTTTTTTGAATTTTGCGAATAGTTTGTCCAATCGGCATGATTACTGTCTTTTTTAAAGGACCATATGCATGAATTAACTTTTCTTTGGATAAAGCGATTGCAACATGACCTTTCCAGAAAATTAGGTCATTTTTTTTTATGTTATTCAATTTAACCTTTTTCTTAAAATATTTAATTTGATCTTTGGTATCTCTCGGACAGAATTTATTATTAAAATTAAGTGATAGCTGTACTAACGCAGAACAGTCAATTCCACTATAATGTTTGCCCCCCCCATCTATATTTGGCATTTACAAATTTTTTCGTACATTTAAATACATCTCTAGATTTATAATTTATTGGTTTTAAATCTTTTTTTTTTATCCAAAAATTTTCAAATTTAAAAAAATTATTTTTTTTCTTCGTAACTTTTATTTTTGATCCAAAACTAATTTTTTTTTTTATTTTAACGTTTGGTTTTTTATATAAATTTGCAAATAGATTAAAAACTTTGTGAGTACTTTTTTCATTTTTTGGAAAAAATTTTTTTTTTATAAAACCTTTATAATTATCTGAATGATTTTTTATTTTTAGCCAAGAACCTTCTTTTTTAACTTTTGTAAAGGTGTCTCCATATAGAAGTTGCGTTACTATTTCAGATTTGTTTTTTTTTTTATAAACGTTTATAAACGATAAATTATTTCTCACTGAAATTTAATTTTGTTTCTAATTGTCCATAGGCAGATCAAGGAAGGAATGACCATTACTGCAGTGATGACAAAAAATATTCCCCAATCACCATTTAGCCAGTCCACCATAGCCCCAGATGAAGCTGCTAAAGTAGTTCTTCCGGCTGTCCCAATAGAAGCAAGTAGTGCGTATTGTGTGGCTGTATAAGTTCTGTCTACTAGCAATGATATAAAAGCAACAAAAGCCACCGTAGCAAAAGCAGCTGCCATATCATCAAAAATTACAGCTACAGCAAAAAGCCATTCTGATTTTCCAGACCATGCAAGCACAGAAAATAAAAGATTTGTCGAAGCCATAAGAATTCCAGAAATAAACATCGCTTTTATTACTCCAGACCTAATAGCAAACAAACCTCCTAAAAGAGTAAAAACAACAGTCGTTATCCATCCCAAGCCTTTTGAATAAAGAGCAATATCTCCTTTAGAAAAACCTATTTCTTTATAAAATATTATAGACATTCGACCAAGGAATGCTTCTCCAATTTTAAAAAGAAATACAAAACCCAGAATACCCAAAGCAATTTTAAATCCATTTTTTTTAAAGAAACTTATTATTGGCCCACCAATTGTGCCACTAACCCAAGCAACGGTTTTTGTAGCAATGTTTGATGCTCCTAGTTTTTCTTGAATCATTTGATCAGTTCTTTTTTGAGACTCTTGTCTTTCAGTTTGTTGAGGCTCATGTACAAACATTAATCCAATATTACAGGCAATGATAACAATGCCAAGTACAAGAAAAGTAATTTGCCAATAATTTTCGAATCCCATTTGTTGAAAATATTCTGCTGAATTTAATGCAATAACTCCTCCTAGCTTATAGCCAGTCCACCAACCGACAACTGCTACAGCGGCACCTGCTTGCATTGATTTTCCTTCGTTTTGCCCAATTTGCTCAATTCTCAAAGCATCTACAGTGATATCTTGAGTAGCTGATGCAACAGCAATAATTAAACCAACCGTTATTACCAACGCTAAATTTGTTGTTGGATCTACCACATTCCAGCATATTAAACTTACTAAAATAATAAACTGCATCGTCACAATCCAACCACGTCGGTGACCAATTTTATTCGTTAACCAAGGAATGCGAATTCTATCTATTAAAGGAGCCCAAAGATAATTAAATGCATACACAGCAAATATTAGTCCTGCCCATCCAATAGTACTTCTACTTAAACCATCTTCTTTAAGCCAAAGACTTAAACTGCTACCAATCAGGACCCAAGGAAATCCACTAATTATACCTAACAAAAGAATTCGAATCATTCTTTTATCAAAATAAACAGCAAAGGTTTCCGATAAACTCTGTTTTTTATATATTTCCATAAAACAAAAGCATTTTTAACTTTTCCAAAACGACGGAAAAAACAAAACTAGCACAGCAAAGAGTTCGAGCCTACCAAGAAGCATGCCTAAACACAAACTTAATTTAGAAAAATTAGGTAAATCACCAAAATTACCATTGGGCCCAATTATATCACCTAAACCTGGGCCAACATTCGATATTGCAGAGGCCGCTCCAGAAATTGCTGTAATAAAGTCTAAACCATCTAGGGACAAAATTGTTGCTAAAATAAAAAAAATGAAAAAATAAAGAAAAATAAATGTTATTATTGAATATATAAATGTATTACTAATTTTTTCATTATTATACTTAATTGTAAATACACCATGAGGATAAACCAACTTTTTAATTTGATTTAAAATAAAGTGACCAAGAATTTGAAATCTGAAAATTTTAATACCGCAAGTAGTGGAGCCAGCACAACCACCAATAAACATTAAAAAAAGAAAAAATATCAAAGGAAATTTTCCCCATGAACTAAAGTCTGACGTAACATAACCGGTGCCTGACAGAATAGAAACAACATTAAAAGTAGATATTCTTAAATTTTCAAGAAAACTATAATTTTCGTTATTTATCATTAAGTAAAAGAACATTAATAAAATAGAAAATATTAAAATATAAATTAAACCTTTAATTTGACTGTCTTTAAAGAAAATATTTCTTTCTCCTTTTACAAATTTTAAATAAGCAATAAAAGGTATACTTCCCATTATTATGAAAATTATTGAAATTATTTCTATCCTCGGATTTTCAAAATAACCAATCGAAGTGCTATAGGTTGAGAACCCTCCTGTTGCAATTGTGGTCATTGCGTGAGCGATCCCATCAAACAAGTTCATCCCAGCAAAAAAATAAGCTAATGCGCAAACAAAAGTTAAAGTAATATAAATTACTGAAATTATAATAGTAACTTCATGTGTTCTAGGTAAAATTTTCTCGCTTGCATCTGAGGGTTGATCTTTTTTAAATAATTGCATTCCACCAACGTTCAATAAAGGGAGTATTGTTATAGCCATTACAATTACACCTATGCCACCAAGCCACTGAAGAATGGCTCTCCATATAAGAATACTTTTAGGGGCATCATCGAGATTATTAATAATTGTTGCGCCTGTAGTTGTAATTCCTGACATGCTTTCAAAAAAAGCATCAATAAATGATAAATTTAAATCAGATAATAAAAGGGGTACACATCCAAAAATTGCGATACTCAGCCATGCAAGCGTGGTTAACAGAAAAGCCTGTTGAAGATTTAATTTTCTGTTTTCTTCAAGATTGGTAAGAACTAACAGTATTCCAATAAAAACAGTAACTGAGGCCGATACAAGAAAAGTGCTATTTTCCTCATCATATATAAATTGTAGGAAAAATGGTATAAGCATGAATGCTCCCAATATTATTAAAAGCACGCCTATTGCAAAAAAAACTGTTTTGTTATTATTCATTTTGATGTCGGAGGTTATTTAAAAATATTTGAAATTCAACATAATAAGACCTTATTATAACTGTATTTTACTTATGAAATTTAATAAATCTTTAATACTGTGATTGATAAATCAATAATACAAACAACCAACTCTTGGCCTTTTGTTGAGGCAAGAAAATTAGTTAAAGATAGGCAAAAATTAATTGAAAAAAAGGGCAAAATAACTTTGCAGACAGGTTATGGGCCAAGTGGTTTACCACATATTGGTACTTTTGGAGAAGTTGCCAGAACTACAATGATGGTAAATGCAATAAAACAAATAATTGATATTCCAACAGAAATCATCACTTTTTCCGATGATATGGATGGCTTAAGAAAAATACCTGATAACGTTCCAAATAAAGAAATTTTAGAGAAAAATTTACATAAACCGCTTACAAGCGTGCCCGATCCTTTTAAAAAATATAAAAGTTTTGGGGAGCATAATAATGCCATGTTAAAGAACTTTTTAAATGAATTTAAATTTAATTACATTTTTAAAAGTTCAACAGATACATATAAAAAGGGATTATTTAATTCTGCTTTACTTCTTGTTTTAGAAAAATATGAACAAATAAGAGAAATTATTATTCCTACACTGGGTAAAGAAAGACAAAAAACTTATAGTCCTTTTCTACCTCTGTGCCCCGAAACAGGACAAGTTTTAGAAGTTCCCGTTATTGAAATAAAAAAAAAGCAAGGAATAATCGTCTATCAAAATGGAAACAAAAAAATAGAAACAGAAGTTATAAATGGAAAATGCAAATTACAATGGAAAGTAGATTGGGCAATGAGATGGTATTCTTTTGATGTCGATTATGAAATGTATGGAAAAGATTTAATTGAAAGTGCAATACTTTCTAGTAAAATTTGCCAAATTCTTGGAAAAAAAAGTCCAAATGGTTTTGCGTATGAAATGTTTTTGGATGAAAAAGGAGAAAAAATATCTAAATCTAAAGGAAATGGAATAACAATTCAGGAATGGCTGAAATATGCATCTCCAGAAAGTTTATCATTATATATGTATCAAAATCCTAAAAGAGCAAAAAAACTTTACGCGGACGTTGTTCCTAAAGCTGTCGATGAGTATTTAACCTGCATTGATAAATTTGATAAGCAAAATGATAAAGAAAAAATGCTTAATCCGGTTTGGCATGTTCATAATGGCAACCCCCCCCAACGAGAAATCGATTATGCCTTTTTCTGTTTTACTAAATTTAGTTGGAACAAGTAATGCTACTGATAAAGATGTTTTATGGAAATTTATTAAAAAAAATAAAAAAAATATTAAAATTTCTGATCATCCAATTCTTGATGGTCTAGTCGGATATGCCTTAAAGTATTTTGAAGATATAGTTAAACCAAATAAAAAATTTAAAAAACCCAATGAAAAAGAAAAAAAAGCGCTTAAAGATTTAGTCAATAGATTAAAAGAATGTAATGAAGAAATGAATCCTGAAGCTATACAGACAATTGTTTATTCAGTGGGAAAGGATAATGGATATAAGGATAATTTGAGAGATTGGTTTAAAGCAATTTATGAAATAATTTTTGGTGATCAGGACGGTCCAAGAATGGGATTTTTTATAAGTTTTTTTGGTATAAAAGAAAGTATAGAATTAATTAACAAATATATTAAATAATGTTTTCTGCATTAAGACCTTTTTTGTTTAGCTTAGATCCAGAAACTGCTCATGATTTAGCTATTAAATCACTTAAGTTTAATCCTTTTCCGAGAAAAATGTTCGAAGTCGAAGATGAGCATATGCTCAATATAGAATTATTTGGAAAAAAATTTCCTAACCCAATTGGTCTCGCGGCAGGTTTTGATAAAAGTGCAGAGGTTTATAATTCATTGTTAAGTTTAGGATTCGGATTTGTAGAAGTTGGGACAGTTACACCGTTAAAGCAGTATGGTAATCCAAAACCAAGAATTTTTAGGCTAGAGGAAGATCACGCTTTAATAAATAGGCTAGGTTTTAACAATGATGGCATAGAAAAAATAAAAGATAGAATTAGCTCCAATAGAAAGAATGGAATATTAGGCATTAACATTGGTCCGAATAAAGATACAAAAGATCAAAAAAATGATTTTTGTCTAGGATTGAAAAACTTTTTTAGTTTAGCGGACTATATTACTATAAATATTTCTTCTCCAAACACAGAAGGTTTAAGAGATTTTCATGATCAAAAAAAACTTTTAGATCTTGTAAATATTTTAAATAAAATTAAAAAAGATAATAAAACTAGCATTCCTTTATTACTAAAAATTTCACCTGATATTAGCAATAACAATATTTCAGAAATTGCAGAAGGCGCAGTGAAAAATAATATTTCTGCAATTATTCTTACTAATACTACAAGTGGTAATAGAGATGATTTAATAAGTAGATTTAAAAAGGAAGAGGGGGGCTTATCAGGCGATCCATTAAGTCAAATATCAACTAGTATGATTAAAAAATTTAGTAAAGAATTAAATGGTAAAATTCCTATCATTGGAGTTGGAGGGGTTAGTTCAGGACAATCTGCTTATGAGAAAATTATTGCTGGAGCATCGTTATTGCAGCTTTATACTAGTTTTGTTTATAGAGGGCCATCTACAGCTAAAGATATAAAAAGAGAATTAATTCAAATCTTAAAAGCAGACGGAATAGAAAATATAAAAGAGGCTGTAGGGAAAGGTATTTAATTAGCCTATATTTTCAAATACAGGAAAATACTCAAGTATAAAAAAACCAACAACTTGTAGTTGGTTGGTTAAAATAGCTAATCCAGTTAATAATAAAATGCTGCCACCTACCTTTGTGATTATAGATATATATTTTTTAAATTTTTTTGAAAATAAAAAAAATTTATCAATTAGAATTCCGGATATAATAAAAGGTATAGCTAAACCCAAAGAGTAAAACGATAACAATATAATACCTTTACCAACATTTTCCTCTAAAGCAGCCAGGGTTATTATTGATCCAAGAATAGGACCAATACAAGGAGTCCAGCCAAATCCAAATGCGGCTCCAACAAAAAATGGAAAGATTAAGTTATTATTATACCTCTTAGTAAAAAATCTTACGTCTTTATTCATAAAATTTAAGTTAATTACCCCAATCATTTGAAGTGAGAAAAATATTATAATTATTCCAGCTATAATTCTAAAATTATTAGAATTAATTAAAAAAAATTTTCCTATAAAAGAAGCAGTTGAACCTAGAGCTATAAAAACACAAGAAAAGCCTAAAGTAAAAAATACTGTTTTTAAAATAGTTAAATTTTTTTCTTTTTCTTTAATTTTATCTAAGGAAGTTCCTGATATATAGGAAATGTAACCAGGAATTAACGGAAGAACGCATGGTGATAAAAAACTAATTAATCCAGCTAAAAAAGCCAAGGGTAATGTTGTGGTCATTAATACATTGCTGGTTTATTAATTCTTTCGGCTCTCCACTGACTTAATTTTTTTCTTACAAAGGATGCTGTAACTCCCGCAACTAATGCTAAAAATATTGAAGATACTCCATAAACAATTGGATATTTTTCAGAAAGATTATAAATTGTGTTTCCAAATTCACTTATTTCTACAATTTTATCAGTTGGGAATTGGATTGCTGGCGTACCATTCCTAAAAAAAGTATCGTAGGCCATAAGAATTCCAATTGAAAGCATTAATAAAGCAAGTAAAGTTTTTAATTCTGATCCTTGAAGTCTTTGTCCAAGTTTTTGACCAGTTTGCACTCCAGCAATTGATCCTGTTATTAGTATTAAAACAAGAACCAAATCGATAGTGTTATATGAAAAAGCGTGTGAGACTACAACAAAACCTGTTACAAATACTGTTACAAATAAAGATGTTCCTGGCACTAGTTTTACAGGCATACCGATCAAATATATCATTGCAGGAACCATTAAGAATGCACCACCTACACCCATAATAGCAGCAACAAAACCAACGAACACACCTAGTATAATTGGAACTAAAGCGCTTTCATAAACTTTAGATGTTTTAAATCTAGTTCTGAAAGGTAGTCCATGGATCCAATAGTGAGTATGTAATTTTTTTTTAATTATTACTTTTTTTTTAATTCTATCAATTTCCATAATTCCGTCTCTAAGCATAAAACTTCCAATTATGGCCAGGACGTACATATAAGCTAATGTGATAACTATATCTATTTTGTCTATTTCTTTAAAATAATCAAAAGTAAACATACCAAAAGCGGTTCCTACGAGACCGCCTCCAATTATCATCCAGCCCATTTTTAGATCCATAGTTTTTTTAAACCAATGTGTTAATGTGCCAGAAGTTGACGAAGCTAAAATATTGTTAGCTTCATTTGCAACAGCATAAATTGGCGGTATTCCCATAAAAATTAAAAAAGGAGTCATTAAAAAACCACCTCCTACACCGAATAATCCTGATAAGAGACCTATAATAAAACTTACAAAAAGTATTAATACTACATTAATTTGGACTTCAGCTATGGGTAGGTATATTTCCATTTATTAATCTTAAAATATACCTATTCCTGGATATTATGCTTGTCAATATTTTAATATATTAACTTGATTCCTTTTCGGGCTGCATTTATATACTGTTAGGAAAATTAATATGTCAAAAAAATGCGAACTAACAGGAAAATCCCCTTTAAAAGGTCATAAGGTTAGTCATGCTAATAATAAACAGAAAAGAAAATTTATCCCAAACCTTAAAAACGTTACTTTTAAAAGTGATATGCTTAAAAAAAACGTAAGGTTAAGAGTAAGTAATTCAGCTTTAAGATCAGTGGATTATAAAGGTGGTATAGATTTTTATCTAAAAGGCGTCAAATCATTTAAATTATCACAAAGAGCAAAAAAACTTAAAAATCAAATATTATTAAAAGCTCAATAGTTAATGTTTAGAAAAGAAAAAAGATTATTTATGCTATTCGCAGCATTAATGGCATTTGTGGTAGCTATATCTAATTATTTAGTTCAATTTCCAATAAAATATTATGGCTTGAATGATTTATTAACCTATGGAGCTTTAAGCTATCCTGTCGCTTTTTTAATTACTGATTTATCAAATAAATATTATGGAAAAAAAGTTGCTAAACAAATTGTTTATTTGGGTTTCATTTTAGGAATATTTTTAACATTTTATTTTTCAACAAATTATCAAGATTTAATATCTGTAAGAATTGCAATTGGATCAGGAATTGCTTTTTTAACCGCCCAACTAATTGATGTACAAATTTTTCATTTATTAAGAAAAAAAAAATGGTTTGTGGCACCATTAACCTCATCACTGGCAGGCTCAACAATAGATACTTTTTTATTTTTTTCAATATCTTTTTATGGAACAGGTGTTAACTGGGTAACATTATCTATTGGAGATTTATTTGTAAAAATATTTATTGCTTTAATAATGCTTATTCCTTTTAGAATATTACTTTTATATGTAAAAGAAATTTCTAATATAAAAAAAGAAATTAATGTATAGTTTTATTATTTTTTTCTGAAAAAAGTTTTGTTAGTTGGTTAATCATTACATCACCAAGTTCTTGAACATCAGCGATTTTAACTGCTTTTTTATAATATCTTGTAACATCATGTCCTATTCCGACAGCTAAAATTTCAATGTCTGAATTTTCTTCTATCCATTTTACAGTTTGTTTTAGATGTTTTTCTAAATAATCACCAGAATTTACTGATAAAGTAGAATCATCAACTGGAGCACCGTCAGAAATTACCATTAATATTTTTCTTTCCTCTTTCCTTTTTGCAAGTCTTCTAAAGGCCCACAACAATGCTTCACCATCAATATTTTCTTTTAACAAACCTTCTTTAAGCATTAAACCAAGATTCTTTTTTGACTGTCTCCATGGTTTGTCTGCGGATTTATATACAATATGTCTTAAGTCATTTAAGCGGCCAGGATTTTTTGGTTTATTTTTAAGATTCCATTTTTCTCTACTTTTTCCACCTTTCCAATTTTTCGTAGTAAATCCCAAAATTTCAACTTTAACTGAACATCTTTCTAAGGTTCTTGATAAAATGTCAGCACAAATAGCAGCGACGGAAATTGGTCTGCCTCTCATTGATCCAGAGTTATCAATAAGAAGGGAAACAACTGTATCTTTAAATTCGGTTTCTTTTTCAATTTTATAAGAGAGTGAATGAAATGGGTCAATAATTACTCGTGATAATTTTGATGCATCAAGTATCCCTTCTTCTAAATCAAAGTCCCATGATCTATTTTGCTTAGCTAACAGCTGTCTATGAAGTTTGTTAGCTAACTTAGCTACTATGCTCTGCAAATTTGTAAGCTGTTGGTCTAGACTTTTTCTCAGTCTTATTATTTCATTTTCTTCCTCTAGATCTTCAGCTTCTTTTATTTCATCGTATTCATTAGTAAATATTTTATATTTTTCTTTTAATATATTTTTTTTATTTTCTATGGATTTTCTCTCACTAGCAACTTCTTGAGTTTTATCTTTATTATCTTCGCTTTCATCAGATGGATCCATGCTATTTTCGACTATATTCATATCAACATTTTCACTTTTTTCCTCTTGTTTAGATAAATTGTTTTCATCATCGTTTTGCTCTGTTTGAGATTCATCTTCTTTATTCGTTTTTTGTTCTTCTTCTTTTTCATTCTCATGAGATTCCTCAAAATCAAGATCTTTTATTAAATCAGCCACAAGGTGATTAAATTTACTTTGATCATCGATACATTTATCTAATTCTTTCAA
>CACFQR010000002.1:0-40000 GCA_902568465.1 uncultured Pelagibacteraceae bacterium
TATCTAGCATTTTAAGAGATGCAAAATTATTAGATAGCATTGAAACTTCTATCAATCAAAAAAAAAACTCAAATAGTAGATGTTGAGATAAAAAAACCAAATTTTCAATTCTATAAAGCTAGTATTATTCCCGGACCATCAAAGCTTTGCAATCAAGAGCAATCTGTAATTATTTTTTTAAAGGATTTAACGGAAGTATTCAAAACACAAAAATTTAAATCAGACTTTGTTGCTAATGTATCCCATGAACTAAGAACCCCTCTGCAATCTATTAAATTGGGTTTAGAAACTATTAACCAAGGACACGCAACTAATGATTTTGAAAGTCAAAAGAAATTTTTACCAATCTTACTTCAACAAACTTCAAGAATGGAAACCTTAGTTAGTGATTTACTATCTTTGTCTAAAATTGAATTAGAAGAGCATATAAGACCCACTGACAAACTTGATCTAAAAGAAATTATTTCACACGTAGTAGAAATACATAAGCAAATAATTAAGAAAAATGACATCTCTGTAGATATAAAAGGAGAAGAATCAAAATATATAATACTCGGTCACAGAGATAGATTAATAGAAGTTTTTACAAATTTAATTGATAATGCAATTAAATATAGCCCAAAAGGCAAAAAAATTTATATTTCTTTAGTTAATAATAATGAAAGTACAACAGTATCTATAAGAGATGAGGGCATTGGAATACCCAAAAAATACATATCTAGAATTACAGAAAGATTTTTTAGAGTAGATCCTGCTAAAAGCAAAGAGGTGGGCGGAACTGGTTTAGGTTTAGCTATTGTAAAACATATAGTAAATCAACATAGAGCTGAAATAGATATTAAAAGTGAAGAGGGAAAAGGAACGGAGTTTATATTAACATTTCCAAATAGCTAATTTTAATACAACCAAAAAGTTATATCTTTAACAAAACTTTAACATTCTTGTAATAATTCTTAAACTTAGATCACATATTTAACAGACAGTTAAACAAAAAAGGAAATAAAAATGAAAAAGTTAAATATTTTATTGTCAGTCTTGGTACTTTTGGTTTTTGCATCATCAGTTCAAGCTAGAGATCAAATAAAAATAGTAGGATCTTCTACAGTTTATCCATATGCGACAGTTGTAGCTGAAACATTTGGAAAAGGTGGAAAATTTAAAACACCTGTTATTGAAAGTACTGGTACGGGTGGTGGAATGAAATTATTCTGTGCAGGAGTAGGTACACAACATCCAGATATTACTAATGCATCTAGAGCAATTAAATCTAAAGAAAAAGCATTATGTGAAAAAAATGGAGTAACTGAAATTATTGAAATCGTAGTAGGTAATGATGGTATAACTTTTGCTCACTCTGTTAATGCACCAGAGGCTGATTTTACCAAAGAACAACTTTGGAGAGCGTTAGCTGCTAAAGTTGATATTGATGGCAAGCTTGTTGCAAATCCATATAAAAAGTGGAGTGATATAGACTCAAGCCTACCAAGTAAAAAAATTGAAATCATGATTGCACCACCAACATCTGGAACAAGAGATGCATGGAATTCATTAGTTATGGGTAAAGGATGTTCAAAAGCAGCAAAATCTCTTTACGAAGCTGATGGAAAAAAAGCTAAAAAAGAATGTGCAAAAATGAGAGAAGATGGATACGCGGTTGAAGCTGGGGAAAATGATACTTTAATAGTACAAAAACTAGCTTCTAATCCTGATGCTTTCGGTTTCTTTGGTTACAGCTATTTAGTTGCAAATAAAGATAAAATTAAAGCTTCTGCAATAAATGGCGTCGAGCCAAGCCTTGAAGGAATTCAAGATTATTCTTATCCAATTGCTAGACCATTATTTTTCTATGTAAAAAAAGCACATATTGGAGTAGTGCCTGGTATAAAAGAATTTATCAAAGCATTTACTTCTAAAAAAGCGATGGGATCAAATGGTTATCTGACTGATATTGGTCTCGTTCCATTAGCAAAAGATAAATACAAAATAGTTAGAACTGCAGCTACTGAGTTGCAAGTTATTAACATTAAATAATTTTAATAAACCCTCTTAATAAAAGGCCAGGATAAATTCCTGGCCTTTTTTCTTTATTTTTACTCAATTATAGGTTTAGGTTTGTAATAAAACTGTAACACTATTGTAATAATGTTTGGTCAAAATGAATTTGGCCATAATTGTATTAATAGTTCTTTTTAGCATTTCTTCTTTTTTCTTTGCCAGAACAAAAGTAAAAAAAATTGCAATTTCAAATCAAACAAAATTAAATGCATTACCAGATTATTATGGGTTCTATCTTTCTTTGTGGTGTGCGCTGCCAGCTTTGCTGATACTTATTGTTTGGACAATTTTTGAACCATCAATTATTAAAGCATTTATTTTTCAAGGAATAAGCGGAGAAAATGCTCAAACATATAATAATTCTGAATTAAATTTAATATACCAACAAATTAAGTCTTTTCATTTTGGTTATTTTACTGGAACTATAACTGAAGAAATAATAAGGGGGGCAGAAAGCTATAAATCTTTCTTATCTATAGCTCAAGGGTCGAAGATAGTTTTACTAGCAACAATAATAATATTTACAACTCTTTATGCCCTTAAAAAAATATTAAATAATAATAAAGCACGAGAGGATGTAGAAAAAATTTTTAAGGGACTCCTTTTTGTATGTTCTCTAGTAGCAATTTTGACTACGATTGGTATTATATTTGCTCTATTATTTGAAAGTATTAAATTTTTTTCAGTAATTAATATCTTTGATTTTTTATTTGGCACTTCGTGGAGTCCACAACGAGCATTTGTTAGAGATGCTTCTACCATTACAGCAGAAGAATATGCAGATTTAAAAAATGCATTTGGTACGGTGCCATTATTTGCTGGTACAGCTTTTATTGCGTTGATTGCGATGATAGTTGCAGTCCCTATTGGTTTATTTTCTGGAATTTACATGGCTGAATATGCAAATACAAAAGTTAGAAAATATTCAAAACCAATCATTGAAATTCTTGCTGGTATTCCTACTGTTGTTTATGGTTTTTTTGCAGCTTTAACCGTTGGACCTTTTTTTAGAGAAATAGGGGAAAAATTTGGTTTAGAAGTATCTTCCGAAAGCGCCTTAGCGGCGGGTTTAGTAATGGGAGTTATGATCATACCTTATATTAGTTCATTGTCAGATGATGTAATTAATGCTGTACCTCAGTCATTACGAGATGGTTCTTATGCGATTGGTGCCACAAAATCTGAAACTATTAAAAGAGTTGTCTTTCCAGCAGCCCTTCCTGGAATTGTAGGATCTGTACTTCTTGCTGTTTCAAGGGCGATAGGAGAAACAATGATCGTTGTTATGGCCGCTGGTCTAGCAGCTAATTTAACTTTAAATCCATTAGAATCGACAACAACTATCACAACACAAATTGTAATGATTTTAGTTGGAGATCAAGAATTTGATAGTCCTAAAACTCAATCTGCCTTTGCGTTAGGTCTTACATTATTCTTCGCTACATTAGTTTTAAACTACATAGCTCTAAGAGTTGTTAAAAAATATAGAGAGAAATATGAATAAAGATCAGTTACTTAAAAAAAGATACCGCGCTGAAAAAAGATTTAAATTTTATGGGTTAGTATCAATTACATTAGCAATTTTATTTGTAATTTTTTTAGTAAATGTAATTTTTTCTAAAGGAAGAACAGCTTTCCAGAGAACAACCATTGCTGTTGAAGTAAATTTCAATACAGAAGAACTGGAGTTAAGTTCAAACGCTTCTATAGAAGAAATCCAGGATGCTGATTTTTATGATTTATCGATTAATAGTTTACTTAAGCTTTATAAAACTGAAGGAGCGAAACAAGAAAAAGAATTATTAAGAGTTTTTAGCCCCGATCATGATATCGAGATTAAAAATTTTTTAATTAAAAATTTAGATAATTTAAACAAAAATGTCATAGTTAATTTAACTACCTCAGATGATATTGATCAGCTCCATAAAGGAAATTATCCAAGACATTTGCCAGAAGAAAGAAGAAGAATATCAGATTTTCAACTTTTAATTTACGATCAATTAGTAAAGGAAAATAAAGTTAATAAAGTATTTAATACTTTCTTTTTTACTAATGGAGACTCAAGAAATCCTGAATTAGCTGGTATAGGTGGTTCTTTATTTGGATCATTTTTTACTATAATTATTACATTAATACTTTCTTTTCCAATTGCTATTTTTGCATCAATATATTTAGAAGAGTTTGCTCCAAAAAATCGTATTACAGATTTTATTGAAATAAATATTAATAATTTGGCAGCTGTACCATCAATTGTTTTTGGTTTATTGGGTTTAGGAATCCTTTTAGGAACATTTGATTTGCCCAGATCAACCCCATTAGTTGCGGGAATTACATTATCTTTAATGACTTTACCAAGAATTATTATTCCATGTAGAGCTTCATTAAAAGCTGTCCCACCATCTATTAGAGAGGGTGCGCTTGCAGTTGGAGCATCGAAAGTTCAATCAGTTATGCATCATGTTGTTCCTTTAAGTATTCCTGGAACATTATCCGGAACTATTATTGGTCTTGCTCAGGCTTTAGGAGAAACTGCTCCTTTAATACTTATTGGTATGGTTGCGTTTGTTGTAGATATACCAGCAACTCCTATTGATCCATCTGCATCATTACCTGTTCAAGTCTATCTTTGGTCAGAACAAGCTGAACGAGGATTTGTTGAAAAAACTTCAGCTACTATTATGGTTTTGCTGAGCTTTTTAATTGTAATGAATTTCATAGCAGTTTATTTAAGGCAAAAATTTGAGAAAAAATGGTCATGATAAATAATAAAGTTAAAATAAAAACTACAAACCTTAATGTTTATTATGGAGATAAACAGGCACTTAATGATGTGAATTTAGAAATTCACAGTAAAGAAGTTACAGCACTAATCGGGCCATCTGGATGTGGAAAATCTACATATATAAGATGTATTAATCGTATGAATGATGTAATCGATATTTGTAGAGTTACTGGTTCCATCGAAATTGATGGCAATGAAATAAATAAAAAAGAAATTGATGTTGTAAGCTTAAGAGAGAAAATAGGAATGGTTTTTCAAAAACCTAATCCATTTCCAAAAAGTATCTATGACAATGTTTCTTACGGACCAAATATTCATGGTTTAGCAGAAAACAAAGTTAAGATGGACGAAATTGTTGAAACTAGTTTAAAAAAAGCAGCACTATGGAATGAGGTTAAAGATCGATTAAATGAGCCGGGTACAAGTTTATCTGGTGGCCAACAACAAAGATTATGTATAGCAAGAGCAATATCGGTAAATCCTGAAGTTATTTTAATGGACGAACCCTGTTCAGCGCTTGATCCTATCGCTACTGCTAAAATAGAAGAATTAATGGACGAATTAAAAAAGACTTATACAATAGTAATAGTTACGCATTCTATGTCCCAAGCCGTTAGGGTTTCGCAAAGAACAGGATTTTTCCATCTCGGTAAGCTCATAGAAGTTGATACAACAGAAAAAATATTTAAAAATCCCAACAATAAAATGACACAAGATTATATTACAGGGAGGTTCGGATAATTATGTCAGATGAAGCACATATAGTTAAGTCTTATGAAGAAGAGCTACAAAACTTAAACGATAGTTTGATTAAGATGGGAAGTCTAACTGAAAGTCAATTAGCTGATTCAATGGAAGCTATAATAAAAGTAGATAAAGAATCAGCAGATAAAATTATTGCAAATGATGCGAAGATTAATGAATTAAGAGCAAAAATTGATAATCAAATAATGACTGTTTTAGTCAAAAGAGCTCCTATGGCAATTGATTTAAGAATAACAATATCAACCTTAAAAATTTCGCACGATTTAGAAAGAATAGGAGATTTAGCCAAAAGTGTTGCAAAAAAAATTAAACCTTTACCCCATGATTTACCCAAAGAACTTATTGGCAGCCTAAGAAGATTAGGAGATTTAGTTCAAAAACAATTAAGAAATGTATTAGACGCTTATCTTAACAAATCAAAAGAAAGTGCCATAGCTATTTGGAAAAATGATGAACAAGTAGATGATCTTACTAATACTGCAATGAACGAGGTAGCTGATTTTTTAGGAAAAAGTAAAAAAAATTTAGAATTAGCTACTCATTTATTATTTGTTACTAAAAATATTGAAAGAGCAGGGGATCACGTTACTAATATTGCTGAGTCCTTATACTATTTAATTGAAGGTGAGTATTTAGAAGGAGCTAGACCTAAGGGTAAAGATATAGAGAAAAATTAATGAATGCTAAAATATTTATAGTAGAAGATGAAAAGCCTATTATAACTTTAATTAAATATAATTTAGAAAAAGAAGGTTACAAAGTTTCTTCTTCAGAAAACGGTGAAGAGGCACTGAAAGAGATAAAGGAAAGCGCTCCAGATCTTGTCTTGTTAGATTGGATGTTACCTGATTTGTCAGGAATAGAGATTTGTAAACAACTTAAAAAAAGTGCTCAATATAAAAGTATACCAATCATTATGCTGACGGCTAAAGGAGAAGAAGAGGATAAAGTTAGAGGATTAAATGTTGGCGCAGATGATTATGTAACTAAACCATTTAGCTATCCTGAATTGCTCGCAAGAATAGAAGCTTTGCTTAGAAGATCTAAACCTTCAGTGGCACAAGATGTTATTTCTTTTGAAGATTTAAAAATTGATAGAATTACAAGGAGAGTTTACAGAGGAAAAAAAGAGATTTCTTTAGGTCCTACCGAATATAATTTGTTAGACTTTTTTATAAAAAATCCAAAGAGAGTTTATTCTAGAGAGCAATTACTCGAAAATGTTTGGGGAAACGATATTAACATAGAATCCAGAACCGTCGATGTTCATATACGTAGGTTAAGACAAGCAATTAATATTGCAGGCAGTAAAGAACTGATAAGAACAGTAAGATCTGCTGGTTATTCCTTAGACTAAAATTTATGAAATCAATATTATTTGTTTGTACCGGTAATTCTGCAAGAAGTATTATTGCGGAAAGCATTATAAACAAAAACTATAGTAAAGATTTTAAAGCATATAGTGCAGGTAGTAATCCAAGTGGAAAAATTAATCCTCATATTAAAGAATATTTAATTACTAAAAAATATGATGTTTCAAACCTTAATTCGAAAAATTTTAATGTTTTTTTAAAAGATAAAAAAATATTTGATTACGTTGTAACAGTTTGCAGTAGTGCACATAATGAAATTTGCCCAATTTGGCCTAACAAAAACATAATTATTCATTGGGATATTAAAGATCCTGTAAAACAAATTGAAAGCCTTAATTTGAATAAAAAATCAATAGACTTAATTATTGATGAAACTTATAACGTTTTACATAGAAAAATTACTGATTGGACACAAAGTGAAAAAAACAAATAAATATTTTTTAGGCGAATTTATTGGTAGTGCTTTTCTAGTTATGATTGTTGTGGGATCCGGCATTATGGCTGAAAATTTGACTGATAATTTAGCAATAATGCTTTTAGCTAATACTATAGCTACTGGCGCAGGTTTGTTTGTTTTAATTACTGTTTTTTCAGATATTTCAGGAGCTCACTTTAATCCATTCGTATCACTAGCAATGGTTTTAACTAAAAAGTTAAATAAAAATTTATTAATAACTTACATTCCAGCTCAAGTTTTAGGATGCTTATTTGGAGTGATGCTTGCAAATTTTTTCTTTGAATATCCATTAATTGAACTTTCAACAAAAATTAGACCAGGTATTAATATCTTTGTTGCAGAAATTGTAGCAACTTTTGGACTTATATTTGTAATCTTTGGATCATTAAGAAGCGGAAAAATAGTTGTAGCCGCATCCGTAGCAACATTTATTACTGCAGGTTATTGGTTTACATCCTCAACATCTTTTGCAAATCCTGCCGTTGCACTAGCTAGAACATTTACGAATACTTTTACTGGTATTAGTTACACAAATACACCAAGTTATATTTTAGCCGAATTAATCGGTGCTTTAATCGCGGTATATGTGATTAAAAAACTAATTTAAAATAACCAATTAGAAACAAAGGTATCTGTAATCCAAAGTTAGTTAATATAGCTTTATCCTTTGATATAAATCCAGCTATTGTCCATCCCACAACACCAAGACCATGAAAGAAAATATTAACTGGATAGATATTTAAATTAGTTAATAAAATTCCCATTAAAACAAGAAATGTACTTATCCATTTAAGATATTTTTTTATAAACATTATGCTCCTTTCTAATTTTTATTAAATTATTTTGTGATTATTTTATTTGTTTTTGCACTTCTTGCACAAACCAAAGAATTCTAGGTTATATTTGCTATACTTCATTCCTGAGCTGTCTTCAAAATTACCTAGATATTTAGAAAGTTTTGAGTTGTTTATTTCTGTGACTTTTTCACAACCTTCACAAATTGAAAAAGCGGTTGCATTAGAAACTACGCAATTTGAATTTTTACACGCTACAAAAGCGTTTCTACTTTCAATTTTATGAATTTTACCTATTTCAACTAATTTATCCAAAGCTCTATATACTTGTAGTGGTGCTTTTAATCCTTTTTTTTGAACATTATATAATATCGAATAAGCCTTAAGAGGTTGATTAGCTTTTTCAACATGGTCTAAAACTATTTTTTGATTTTTTGAAAGATGTTGTTGTTTTTGCATTTTTTTATATTTTAACAATTACTCATTAGTTTTTCAAATGCATCGATTGTTTTATTTTTAATAATGACAGTATAAATAAAATTAAAGAAGCTGTTATAATAGAAGGCCCAGACGGAGAATTAAATTCTAATGAAGAAAATAATCCAATAATTACTGATAATAATCCTCCAATTATTGAAAATATTATCATTTTTCTTGGATTGTCTGAGATATTTCTAGCCATAGCTGCTGGAATAATTAACATTCCTGTAATTAATAACAAACCAACCATTTTTATAGAAATGGCAATAATAGCGGCCATTAAAATTGTAAATATTGCTTTTGCTCTATCTGGATTGAGTCCTTCAGCTTCAGCTAATTCATAATTAACTGTTGATGCAAATAAAGGTTTCCAAATTAATTTGAGTACCAGTAAAATTAATCCTCCGCCAATCCATATAATAAGTAAATCATCAATTGTTACTGCTAATATATCTCCAAATAATAATCCCATAATATCAAATCTGATAAATGTTAAAAATCCAATTACCACTAAACCAACTGCTAATGAGGAGTGAGCTAAAAGACCAAGTAAAGCATCACCTGGAAGATTAGTTTTCTTTTGAAGTTGTATTAAAATTAAAGCTATTACGGATGAAATGATAAATACCGATACAGCAATATTTAATTCAAAAGAATATGCCATAGTAACCCCGAGTAAAGCTGAGTGTGCAAGTGTATCTCCAAAATAAGATAATCTTCTCCACACAACAAAACAACCAAGTGGGCCCGTTACAAAAGCAACTCCAATTCCAGCAACTAATGCTCTTATAAAAAAATCATCAAACATTTTAATTTTTCTTTATATCTCCTTCATGGGAATGAACATGATCATGTTTATGTTCGTAAATCGAAAGGGTTTGAGAAGCTTGCTCGCCGAATAAAACTTTATATTCTTTGTTTTTTGCAACATCAATTGGTGAACCTGAACAACACACATGGCCATTTAAACAAACAACATGGTCAGTAGCACTCATTACTGTATGCAAGTCATGAGATATTAATAAAATTCCACAGTTTAATTCTTCTGATATTTTTTTTATTAATTCATACAAAGCTATTTCCCCAGTGAAATCTACTCCTTGAACAGGTTCATCAAGTACTAATAATTCTGGTTTTTTTGAAATAGCTCTTGCAAGTAAAACTCTTTGGAATTCACCACCAGATAAATTTCCTAAATTTTTATTTTTAAGATGTTCAACACCTGTTAATGATAAAGCCTCATTTATTGCCTCATCTTTAAGATTTTCAGTCAAGACCATGAAATCACTAACTCTCAGTGGCAATGTCCAATCTATCGAAACTTTTTGGGGAACATACCCAACTTTGTTAGTATACTTTTCAACTTCACCGTCAATTTTTTTATAAATACCTAAAGCAATTTTTGCAGTTGTACTTTTCCCCGAGCCATTCGGGCCAATTAGGGTTACAATTTTTCCCTTTTCGACCACTAATGATACGCCTTTTACAAGCCACTTATCATTTTGGCGAAAACCTGCATCCTTTAATTTAACCAATATATTTTTATCTATGCTCATTTTGTATCTTGACTCTTAAATGTTACTTTATTACATAACGTTATATTATAACAATATACGAACATTGGAATTATGAAAAATCTTAAAAAAGCTTCATTTATCTTAACAATATTATCATTTTTAACTTTATTTACATCAGCAAATGCTGAAATAAAGGTAGTAACTTCAATCAAGCCAATACATTCATTAGCTAGCTATCTAATGGATGGAGTTAATAAACCTGATTTGATAGTGGATGGATATTCTTCACCTCACGGTTTTGCACTTAAACCATCACATGCAAAAATGCTACAACAAGCAGATCTTATATTTTGGGTAGGTGAAGATTTAGAAAATTTTTTAATAAAACCTTTAAATTCTATTGCGAAAAAAGCTGAAAAAATTGAATTAATGGAGATAAAAGGATTAAAAAAATTAAAATTTAGAGAAAAAAATATCTTCGATGGGCATGATGATCACGGACACAAAGAAGGTCATGATGAAGATAAACACGAAGAAGACGAACATAAGCACGAAGAAGACGAACATAAGCACGAAGAAGACGAACATAAACACGAAGAAGACGAACATAAACACGAAGAAGAAGGTCACGATGAGCACGGACATGAAGGTCATGCTCATGGAGAACACGATCCCCACATTTGGTTAGACCCTATTAATGCAAAAATAATTTTAACTGAAATGGTTGAACATTTAATCGAGAATGATGAAAAGAATTCTTCTGTTTATAAAAGCAATTTAGGTAAAGCTCTACAAGATATTGATAAGCTTATTAAAGATGTAAAGAATGAGCTAAATAAAGATATTTCATTTATCGTATTTCATGACGCTTACCAATATTTTGAAAATAGATTTAATGTTACTGTATTGGGAGCTTTCACAGTGAATACAGATGTTATGCCTGGGGCAGAACAACTGTCAGAAATTAGAGAAATAATCGAGCATGATAAAGTTAGTTGTATATTTTCAGAACCTCAATTTAATCCAGATATAATAAATGCCGTTGCCAAAGATATGAACATAAAAACGGGAGTTCTAGATCCATTGGGAGCTACTTTAGATCCAGGCAAAGGATTATATTTTAAATTGATTAAAAATATGTCCAAGTCATTCAAAGGCTGTTAATTAATAAATTGATCTTTTGTCATAAATAATATTTATTATTATTTATGAGCACAGTTTCTTTATCTTTAAATGAAATATTTGATTTAGCTAAAAAAACTCTTTTAGCCAATGGCTGTGATGATGAAACAGCCTCAATTCTTGCAGATTTAATAATGAAGGCCGAAAGAGATGGTTCTTTATCTCATGGTTTATTCAGACTGCCAGCTTATGTGGCTGGATTAAAAAGTGGAAAAATTAATGGAAAAGCAAGGCCCGAAATTAAGAAAATTTCACCAAGTATAATTAAAGTTTTAGGTAATAATTGTTTAGCTCCAATGGTGCTTAACAAAGGTTTACCAGAATTAATTAAAGCAGCTAAAGAAAATGGAGTAGCAGTTTTAGCTATTACCAACTCACATCATATGGCTGCCATGTGGCCAGAAACCGAAACAGTAGCAGAAGCAGGTTTAGTTGCTTTTGCATGCACTTCTTACAAACCTGCGGTAGCTCCTGCGGGTGCAACAAAACCTTTGTTTGGAACTAATCCAATTTCTTTTGCATGGCCACGTCCCGGCAAAACCCCTGTAGTTTACGATATGGCTACAGCTTCCATGGCAATGGGTGAAGTTCAAGTTGCTAAAAGAGAAGGGCACAAAGTTCCCTTAGGAACAGGATTAAATAAAGAAGGTAAGCAAACAACTGATCCAGGAGAAATTGCTGATGGCGGGGTTCTACTTCCTTTTGGAGGTTATAAGGGATCAGCTATAGCTATGATGGTAGAATTATTAGCTGGAGCTTTGGTTGGCGATAATTTTAGCTTTGAAACCGCAGCTAAAGATAATAAAGATGGCGGCCCCCCAAGTGGTGGAGAATTTATTTTAGCCATCTCACCAGAAAAAATGGCAGGTTCAAATTGGGCAAATCATTCAAATGATTTCTTCGATAAAATGAAATCCATGGAAGGTGTTCGTTTACCAGGCGAAAGAAGACATAAAAATAGGTTAGATACTGGACCAAGAAAAATTAATGAAGAGTTGGTTAAAAAAATTAAAGGTTTATCTTAGTAATACTAGGCCGATTTGATTTTCTTTTCGTAAACTGGAACATCTTCTTCGGTAATAATATCCTCTTCTTTTGCATTTTTAGGCTGAAATGCATAAAGAACATGAAGCTTACAGTAAGGAAATTTTTGCATAGGCTTTCTTCCACAAAAATAAAATTTTTTTTCATATGGATGACCTATCGGCCACCTGCAAGTTTCATCAGTTAATTCTTCAAGTTTCTTTGGATTTTCTTGTTCAAAATTTTTGTCTAAAAGCAAAGCTTTAAACTTTGCTTTTCTACCAAGTTTTTGTTGTTTAATTTCAGGTTGACTATTATTTTCTAAGTTTGTTTTCGTACTTGATTTTTTTGATCCAGCTCTAGCTTCTAAGTTTAATCTATGTGCCTTCCCGATAACTGCATTTCGAGTAGTGTCCCCTAACATGCTAGCTATTTGACTTGCAGTATGTCCTTTTTTCCAAAGCTCTTTCAGTTTTTGTTCTTTTTCAGGTGTCCAACTCATTTTATTAATGTATGATTAGAACTACTATATGTGGTATTTTCAATTAAAAAATACCCCTCATGTGGATATTTTATTAACAAGGTAAAAAAGACTTCATGCAGTTTATGTTAAGTTAATTTTTAATATATAAGAATCCTTATGGTTGAATTTGAAAACAAATACGAAATTTATAACAAAAAATTTGGGTATATTAACTGGATAGGTTTTTGGACTCTTTATAAAAAAGAGGTACTAAGATTTCTAATAGTGGCTATCCAAACCGTTATTTCGCCATTAGTTACGGCACTTCTATTTTTACTTGTACTTTCCCTCGCTATTGGAAACGAAAGAGGCGAAGTACTGGGTTTTCCTTTTATAAGTTTTCTAGCCCCTGGACTTATTGCGATGCAAGTTATTCAGCAAGCTTTTTCACATTCCTCTTCATCGATAATGATAGGTAAAATTCAAGGAAATATTGTTGATATATTGTATGCACCTTTAAGCGCTGCTGAAATTACTTTAGCAATAAATTTAGCAGCTGTTACTAGAAGTGTAATTATAGCGGCTGTCTCTATTTTCGTATTTAGTCTTTTAATAGATTTAGAACTTAATAATTTATTTTATATTGTTTTTTTTACTTTATTAGGCTCATTTATTTTAAGCTCAATAGGTATTATTATAGGACTATGGTCTGAAAAATTTGACCATATGGCATCTGCAACAAATTTTATAATAGTGCCACTTTCTTTTTTATCCGGCACTTTTTATTCAATTGATAGGCTCCCACAAATTTTAAAAAGTGTAAGTGAAGTAAATCCATTTTTCTATATTATTGATGGTTTTAGAAGTGGATTTTTAGGTGTTTCAGACGGATCAATAGTTTTTGGAATTTTTTTTCTCACAGTTTTAAGTTTTCTTAGCTGGTTTGCAGCATATATTTTGTTTAAAAAAGGTTATAAAATAAAATCTTAATTAATTTATGAGCTCAATTCTTGGTACATATGCAAGAAAAGATATTTCTTTCGAAGAGGGCAAGGGAAGTTATTTATTCACTAATACTGGAGAGAAATATTTAGATTTTGTTCAGGGAATCGCAACTAATATTTTGGGGCATTGTCATGAACATCTAGTTAATACAATTAAGAAACAGTCTGAAAAATTGTGGCATACCTCTAATGCATTTGTTATTTCCGAGCAAGAAAAATTAGCAAAAAGATTAACCGAGAAAACATTTGCTGACTTTGTCTGCTTTCAAAATTCAGGAACAGAGGCAACGGAAGCAAGTATAAAAATTGCGAGAAAATATTTTCACAAGATTGGAAAACCAGAAAAAAATAGAATTATAACTTTTCAAGGTGCTTTTCATGGAAGAACTTTAGCAGCACTTTTTGCTGCAAATAACCCAAAGCATACAGAGGGTTTTGGACCAAAAGTAGATGGGTTCGACCAAGTTCCTTTTGCTGATCATGAGGCAATAAAAAAAGCTATTAGTGATAAAACAGCGGCAATAATGATCGAAACAATAATGGGAGAGGGAGGTATTAAAACTGTTCCTGACTACTGTTTAAAGGGATTAAGAGATTTGTGTGACGAAAAAAATATTTTATTAATTTTAGATGAAGTTCAATCCGCATATAGAACAGGTGATTTTTTTGCATTTGAAAAGTCAGGTATTGTCCCAGATATAGTTCCGATAGCCAAAGGTATTGGAGGAGGATTTCCACTTGGTGCTTGTTTAGTGACAAAAAAAGTATCTGCAGGTATGACACCAGGAACACACGGAAGTACTTTTGGAGGAAACCCATTAGCCATGGCCGTAGGTAATGCTGTACTTGATGTTATTTTAGAAAAAGATTTTTTCAAAAGTGTAAAAAAAAAAGGAGAATATTTTGATCAAGGGTTAAAAAAAATTAAAGAAAAGCACCCAAATATTATTGAAGAAATAAGAGGGGTGGGATTAATAAAAGGATTAAAAATGTCGGTAAATAATGATGAATTTATAAAAAGGCTAATGAGCCATAAAATGTTAACCATCAAAGCATCAGAGAATGTAATAAGACTTTTTCCACCACTTACAGTTAAAAATGAAGAACTGGACGAAAGTTTTACAAAAATGGAAAAAGTTTGCCAAGAAATGAGTTAGTTATGAAAAATTTTATTAACTTATCAGATATAAGAAAAGATGATCTTAGAAAAATTATAGAAAGTGCTAAATTAGAAAAAAAACAATCTTCAAAAAAAAAAAAATTAATTGGTAAAACGTTAATTATGATTTTTGAAAAATCTTCAACGAGAACAAGACTATCTTTTGAATTAGCAATCAAACAGCTGGGCGGTGAGTTTTTAGCATTAAATCCAAAAGAAAGTCATTATGGAAGTGGTGACGAAAGCATATATGACACAGCTAAGGTTTTATCTCAGTATGGAGATATAGTAATGATGAGAGCACACAAACATAAACATTTTTTGGAATTTTCTAAACACTTAGAAATTCCTATTATTAACGGCTTAACAGATTTAAGTCATCCATGCCAGATTATGAGTGATGTTTTGACTTTTGAAGAATTAAAAGGTCCCATCACAAATAAAAAAATTGCTTGGCTCGGCGATGGAAATAATATCGTTTATTCGTTAATAGAAGCTGCTGTTCAATTCAACTTTCAATTGGCAATCGCTTGTCCAAAAAAATTAGAACCAAATAAAAAAATTATCAATTGGGCCAAAAATAAAAAAGCAAATATTATAGTTACTAAAAATCCTAAAGAAGCTGCAAAAGGTGCAGACGCGATAATGACAGACAAATGGATTAGTATGGGTGATCACTCAAATAAGAAATATAAAAAAAAACTACTTAAAGATTATCAGGTTAATGAAAAAATTATGAAGTTAGCTAAATCTGATGCGATATTTATGCACTGTTTACCTGCCAACAGGGGAGAAGAGGTTACTAATGAAGTTATGGATAGTAAAAAATCTGTAGTTTGGTTAGAGGCACTAAATAGAGTTCACGTACAAAAAAGTATTATACAGTGGTGTCTTAAATAAATTTTTTAATTTAAAGGCAAAGGATTATCAGCGTTCTCATTCATATATAGTATTACCGCAGCCCTATCTTTTGTAGAAGAAAGTCCAGCAAAACCCATTTTTGTTCCTTTGATCCATTCTTTTGGTTTTTCTAAAAAACCATCCATCTCTTCAAAAGACCATTGTTTAGCGTACTCAACCATTGCTTTTGAATACTTATAATCAGGTAAAGAGCCAGCTTTTCTTCCAAGGACTGACCATAAGGCTGGACCAATTTTATTTTTTCCACCTTTATTAACACTATGACAGGCTGCGCATTTCTTAAAAACTTTTGCGCCATCGGCTGCACTTGTAGAGGCGAACACTTCCATTATATTTCCAGAATCAGAACTTGTTTCAGAGGTAGTTGTGTCAGCATCATTATTCACAGATGCAACTTGATATGCAGATTTTTCTGGTTTTTCCACATAAAATATTGAATCAGTAATCTTATTTATTAGGAAAATTAATATCGCAGTTAATACTATAGAAACAATAATTTTATTCATTTTAATAAGTCTTATAAATTTAGTACAACTCTATTCTAAGTTATATCATGACTTATACTAAAAAAATGGACTTTTAGACGCATAAATTTCGAAGCCTATGAAGAATACTGCAATAATAATACCAACTAGACTAGCAGCAAGAAGATTTCCAAATAAACCTTTGGCTAAAATTAATAATATACCTATGATTATTCATGTTCTTAACCGAGCTAAAGAATCACAAGTTGGCGAAGTATATGTAGCAACTCCCGATAAAGAGATTTTTGACATTGTTAATGATAATGGTGGCGTAGCAATTTTATCAGAAGGCGATCACAATTCAGGTAGTGATCGAGTTCACGAAATATATTTAAAAAAATTAGAAAACAATGTGGATTTAATAATTAACTTACAAGGCGATATGCCAAATATAAAACCAAGTTGCATAACTAGACTGGAAAAGTTAATGAGAAGCAGTGGTTGTGATATCGGCACTTTAGCTTCAGATATTAAAAATACTGAAGAACTTTTAAACCCTAATATTGTAAAAGTTTGTACAAATGAAGAATTAAAAGCTGATGCATTTTTAGAAGCAAAAGATTTCTTCCGTATAAAAAAAGATTTACAAAAAGATAGAATATATCATCATATCGGAATTTATGCCTTTACAAATGTTGCGTTATCAAAGTATGTAAGACTTTCTAGATCTAAATTAGAAAAGGAAAGAAATTTGGAACAAATGAGAGCCCTAGAAAATAAAATGATGATCAAAGTAGGATGGAGTAATTCTACTCCGCTAGGCATTGATACTGAGTTGGAACTTAAAAAAGTAATTAAGGAAATGAATTAATGTCTAAGCAAACTAAAATTGCATTTCAGGGAGAAAAAGGAGCTTACTCACATCTAGCAAGCCTTGAAATTTTTCCTAACGCTGAAGTAAAAGCTTGCGCAACTTTTGAAGAAGCTTTTCAATTAGCTAGTAAAAATTCAGAATATAAGATTATTATTCCAATAGAAAATTCTCTAGCGGGTAGAGTTGCAGATATACATTATTTAATTCCAAAATATAAATTACAAATACATGCAGAGCACTATCAAAAAGTTGTGCATAATTTACTTGGTGTAAAAGGAGCCAAACTAGAAGATGTTAAATATGTAAGAAGTCACTCACAAGCGATAGGACAATGTCAAAAAATAATTTTTAAAAATAAATTTAAATCAATAGTTAGCGCAGATACTGCTGGTTCTGCAAAATTTGTGGCTGAGAAAAAAGATAAAAGCGAGTCTGCGATAGCTTCAGCTCTAGCTGCTAAAATTTATAATCTAGATATAATACAAACAAATATTGAAGACGATTCGCAAAATGTAACTAGGTTTTTCGTTATGGGAAAAGAACATAAACACCCTGAATTTAAAGATAAAAAATACATTACCAGTTGTATTTTTAAGTTAAAAAGTATTCCTGCTGCTTTATATAAAGCGTTAGGTGGTTTTGCCACAAATGGGGTCAATCTATGTAAATTAGAAAGTTTTGCTGTTAAAAATACTTTTGATCAAGTTAACTTTTATATAGATATAGAAGGTCATATTGAAAATCCCGCATTACAGAAAGCACTTGAAGAATTAGGTTTTCATACTCAGAAATTAGACATTTTGGGGGTTTATGAAGCTCACCAGTTCAGATTTAATAATTAATAAACAACCTACACGTATATTGTAGTTCTCAATTTTATACTGATATAATAAAATAGGAGGCTGGCAGCGGGTGGAATTTTTTGCATAACCCGGTCAGGACGGAAACGTAGCAGCCGCAACAAAATATTTCAGGTTGTTGTTCAGTCTCCTAAATAAATTATGAAAAATAATAATCATCAGGTTCTTGCTTTAAAATACCGTCCAAAAAATTTTAATGAATTGATTGGTCAAGATGTAATGGCACAAACAATAATTAATTCTATTAAATTAAAAAAATTACCTAATGCATATTTGTTAACTGGAATACGTGGGATAGGAAAAACAACAACAGCAAGGCTAATAGCAAAAGCAATTAATTGCGAAGAAAACTTTATTGAAAAAAAATCTGGAGAACAATGTAAATGCAGCAGCTGTGAAGAAATAGGTAATTCCAAACACCTTGATATTTTAGAAATGGATGCAGCTTCCAAAACAGGAATAGATTCTATCAGAGAGCTTATTGACTCTTCACAATATGCTCCAACAAGCGCAAAATACAAAGTAATCATTTTAGACGAAGTTCAGCAGCTATCAAAAGCTGCTTTTAGTGGACTGTTAAAAACTTTAGAGGAACCACCCCCACATCTTAAATTTATATTTTGTACTACAGAGGTAAAAAAAATACCTGTAACTATTATTTCAAGATGTCAAAGGTTTGATTTGCATAGAGTAAATATAAAAAATCTTCTAGAAAATCTTAAAAAAATTTCAAATGTTGAGAATGGAAAAATATCTGAAGCTGCCTTAAAATTAATTGCAAAAGCTTCAGAGGGATCGGTGAGGGATTCATTGTCACTTCTTGATAGAGCTCTTATTTATCAAGATATCAAAAATAATGAAATTGATGAGAAATACATCAGGGAAATGCTTGGAATAGCAGATAGATCAAAAGTTTTAGAACTTTTAATGTTTTTGCTTCATGGTGATCAAAAAAAATCTATCGAACTTTTAAGAGAAATGATAAATCTTGGCTTGGAGCCTGTAAATTTTTTAAATGATCTTCTGGAATTATTATATTTTGTATTTCAAAAAAAGAATCTAGGGGATTTTGTTGATGATACCATTTTATCTGAGTCAGAAATAGAAATGATAAATAAAATCTCTGCAGATATTAATTCGCCTACATTATTGTTATATTGGCAGTTTATCCTTAAGGGTTTAGAAGAATTATCAATTGTTACAAGTCCTATATTATCGCTTGAAATGTTAATTGTTAAACTTATTCATTTAAAAGAAATTCCTTCATATGAGGATGTAATCGCTCTATTAAATAAAAATTCTACAAAGACCGATCGTGATATTGAAGAAATTCAGGGTCTAAAGCCAAGTTTAAGCGAAAAAATAAAAAGTTCTAAAGATCAAATTAAAAATATTGCCCAAACAAAACCAGTTTTGACTAATCTAGAGCCAAAAAATTTATCCGAAGATATTAACATGGAAAAAATTTCGTCTTTTGAAGACCTAGTTAAAATGTCTTCGAAAAAACGAGAGGTTGAATTGAAATACGACTTAGAAAGAAATGTAAATCTAGTTAAATTTTCCGAAGGTAAAATAGATATAAGTTTTAACGAAAATTTGGGGAAAAACTTTGTAAGAAATTTATCAGAAAAATTATTAGAATGGACAGGAAAAAGATGGGTAATAACCTTAACCAAGGAACAAGGGCAAAAAACTTTCAATGAAACTAAGCAACTTAATAAAGAAAAAAATTTAGAAGAAGAAAAAAATAAGGAAATTTATAAAGAATTTAAAGAAGTATTTGATGATGTAGAATTAATAGAGGTTACCGAGGAAAAATAAATTATGGCCAATTTTTCAGATTTACTTTCACAAGCTAAAGAGATGCAAGAAAAAATGAAAGCTACTCAAGAGGCATTAAAGAAAATAGAAGTTGAAGGTGTATCTGGTGGAAATGCTGTTAAAGTTGTTATGAATGGTGAAGGGGATTTAAAAAAAATATTTATCGAAGATAATTTACTAAAAGAGTCAAAAGAAATAGTGGAAGATCTTATTGTTGCAGCTCATAATGATGCTAAATCAAAGCTAAAAAAGAAAACTTCAGAAGAAATTTCGAAAGTAACCGGTGGAATAGATTTACCTCCAGGTTTTAAACTCCCTTTTTGAAAATGAGCGAAAACAGCGTAAAAGAAATAAATGATTTAATTAAGATTGTTTCCAAATTGCCAGGTTTGGGACCCAAATCCGCAAAAAGGATTGTATTAAAACTTATTAATAATAAGGAAAATTTAGTTAAACCTTTAGCCAAAACATTAGTTGAAGTTTATAAAAATGTTACTCGATGCAATGTTTGTGGAAATCTCAAATCTATTAACTCAAACTGTATGTGTTCTACAAAAAAGTATAATCAAATTTGTGTAGTGGAAAATATTGCTGACATGTGGGTTATTGAAAGCACAGGCATTTATAAGGGACACTATCATGTGCTAGGAGGAACTTTACCTGCTTTTGAAAACAAAAATATTCAAAATGGTTTATTAATCGATTCTCTTGTGACTCGTGTGAAAAAAAATTCGGTTAAGGAAGTAATTCTTGCAACGAGCGCTAGCGTTGAAGGGGAAACAACAGCACATTATATATCCGACAGTTTAAAAGATACCAAAGTGAAAATAACTAGATTAGCAAAAGGTGTTCCAGTTGGTGGTGAAATAGAATTTCTAGATGATGGAACTTTATTTTCCGCTTTTAAAAATAGAAGTCCAATAATTAATGAGTAGTTTTCTTTTCTAAACGTTTTCGATGTAAAATAGGTTCAGTATAGCCCGATGGCTGCTCAAGCCCCTTAAACACCAAGTCACAGGCTGCTTTAAATGCAATTGAGCTATCAAAATTATCTGACATACGTTTATACGAAGCGTAACCCTTTAAGTCTGGATCTTTTATATTTTGTTTATCTACAATATCTGCCATTTTTTTCATAATTTCTAACACTTCTTCTTTTTTACAAATTCCATGATAAAGCCAGTTAGCGATGTGTTGAGATGAAATTCGCAAAGTTGCTCTATCCTCCATTAAACCTACATTATTAATATCAGGAACTTTTGAACAGCCAACCCCCTGGTCAATCCATCTAACCACATATCCTAAAATACCTTGAGCATTATTTTCTATTTCTTTTGTAATTTCTTCCACAGACCAGTTTGGTCGATCTGCAATTGGAATAGTTAAAATGTCAAATATTTTAGCTGAAGCTCTATTTTTTAGTTCTTTATGTTTAGAAAAAATATTTATTTCATGATAATGCATCACATGGAGCGTGGCAGCTGTAGGTGAAGGAACCCAAGCACAATTGGCGCCGGATTTAGGGTGACTAATTTTTTGAGACATCATATCAGCCATTTTATCTGGAGCAGCCCACATTCCTTTTCCAATCTGGGCTATCCCTGAAAACCCACACGCTAATCCAACGTCTACATTATTATTTTCATAGGCTGCTATCCATTTAGAAGATTTCATATCACCTTTTTTAATCATAGGTCCAGCTTCCATCGAAGTATGCATTTCATCACCAGTTCGATCTAAGAATCCAGTATTGATAAAAACTACTCTATTTTTAACAGCTCTAATACATTCCTTTAAATTTACTGTAGTTCTTCTTTCCTCATCCATTATTCCAATTTTGATGGTATATTTTTTCAAATTTAAAACTTCTTCTACTTTTTCGAAAATTAAATTAGTGAATGCAACTTCATCAGGTCCGTGCATTTTTGGTTTTACAATATAAAAAGAATTTGTTCTTGAATTTTTTTTATTTTTGAAATCATGAATTGCTGCTGCAGTCGTCATAAACGCATCCATTATGCCTTCTGGTATTTCTGTCTTATCTTGTAATAAAATTGAAGGATTAGTCATTAAATGACCTACATTACGGTTAAGCATTAAAGCTCTTCCATGTAATTTAATTTTGTCTCCTTTGGGAGATATATATTCTCTATCAACATTTAATTTTCTTATAAGTTTTTTTCCATTTTTTTCTCCATGATATTCTAAATTACCTTTCATTAATCCTAGCCAATTTCTATATCCGTTAACTTTGTCTTGAGCATCTACTGCAGCAACAGAATCTTCATGATCCATAATTGATGTTATGGCAGACTCTAAAACTACATCGTATATTCCCGCTTTATCTTTGAGTCCACCACGTGTCTGATTTACATCAAATCTAACATCAATATGAAGATTGTTATTTTGAAATAAAAGAGAAGTTAAATTATTTTTATCTTTAAGATAACCAACAAATTGTTTTGGATTTTTCAATTTTAAATTTAATTTATTTTTTTCCACTTTTGGGATTTCAGAAATATCTTTCCAACTACCATTTTCCAAAGGAATATTTTTATCTAAAATTTGACGCGCATAAGCAATTACTTTTTCACCTCTTATATAGTTATACTTTTTTCCACGTTCAGCCCCACCAGATTCTGGAATTACATCTGTTCCATATAAAGCGTCATATAAACTCCCCCATCTAGCGTTAGCGGCGTTTAAAGAATATCTTGCATTCATTATAGGAACAACCAGTTGAGGCCCAGCAATAGTTGAAATTTCTTTGTCTACATTTTCAGTTTCAATCTGAAAATTTTTGCCCTCTTCTTTTAAATATCCTATTTCTTTTAAAAAATTTGAATATTCGTTAATATTGATTTGTTTGCCTTTTCTTTCTTTATGCCAATTATTTATTTTTTTTTGTAATATTTCTCTAAATTCAACTAGTTTTTTGTTTATAGGAGCAAGCTCATGAACACAATTTTCAAAGCCGTTCCAAAATTTTTCTTTATCAACATTTGTTCCAGGCAAAAGCTCTTCATTGACAAACTTAAAGAGAATGTCCGAAATCGATAATTTACCCCTAGATATGTATTTCATATAAAGTCAAAATTTTGCCACTTATTTTAGTATTTTTATCAGTTTTATCTATTGTAATTTTGTAAAGCCAGTTATGCAGTTTTTTAATATTTATGTATATATATTTTTTTCAATCAAGTATTATCAGGTTAGTTAGATGAAAAGCTATTTAGAATTTGAGCGAGATATAAAAGTATTAGAGGAAGAACTTGAAAAATTAAAAGATCCATTCAACCAAGGAGGTCTATCTGAGGTTGATACAAACAGAATATCAGAAATACAAAATGAAATTAACGAAAAATTAAAAATTTCTTACTCAAATTTAAATCATTGGCAAAAGACCCAAGTAGCTCGTCACGAAGAAAGGCCCAAAGCTAAATTTTTAATAGAAAATTTGTTTGTAAATTTTGTTGGTTTATCTGGAGATAGAAAATTTTCGGAAGACGAATCTGTTATTGCTGGCTTTGCACTTTTTGAAGGAAAATCTGTTTTAGTAATAGGTCAGGAAAAGGGTGAAGATCTTGATAGCCGCTTAAAAAGAAATTTTGGCATGATGAGACCCGAAGGTTATAGAAAGTGTATAAGATTAATGAAGCTAGCAGATAAATTTAATATACCAGTAATTTCTCTTATTGATACACCTGGTGCGTATCCTGGTATTGGTGCTGAACAGCGAGGTCAAGCAGAAGCTATAGCAAGTTCAATAGAATGTTGCATGTCACTCAAAGTACCGATCATTTCAATAATTATTGGTGAGGGCGGTTCAGGTGGAGCTATAGCACTAGCGTCTGCGAATAAAGTATTGATGTTAGAAAATGCAATTTATTCAGTAATCTCTCCCGAAGGATGTGCATCCATTTTATGGCGAGATCCTAGCAAATCACTAGAAGCGGCTAAAGCTATGAAGCTTACTGCTAATGAACTTTTGAGACTTGGTATTATAGATGAAGTAATAGAAGAACGACTAGGGGGCGCGCACAGAAATAAAGATGAAATTGTTACATTAATTAGAACGCACCTAGCAAAACATTTAAAAGATTTTGAAAACTTTTCTGGGGAAGAAATTTTAGAACACAGAAAAAATAAATTTTTAGCTATTGGAAAAGAAAGAAAGTTCTCTGTTTTTTCTGATGATAAAATAAATTTAATGGATAAATACAGTTTGTTCAAAAAAATATTAAATCATAAGAAAAAAATAATAGTAGTTTTACCTATTTTAATTTTTTTATTTTTAATAAGCGTTTTATAAAGCCCCGCAACAATGTTTGTATTTTTTTCCAGTTGCTGGACACTTATCATTTCTTGAAATTTTTTGGTTTTTACTAGTTCTCAATAAACATTTTGGATCGCTAGATGGACTTTTATTAGCGTTACCTTTAACTTGCTCATCCTGGGTGACAATTTCAAGGTTATTAAGAAAAGTAATAAAATCAAATTTAATTTTATTCAATAAATTTTCAAATAGTTTAAATGCTTCTTTTTTAAATTCATCAAGTGGATCTTTTTGAGCATACCCTCTTAGACCAATTACTTGTCTTAAGTGATCTAAATACTGTAAATGCGATCTCCATAAAAAATCAAGAGTTTGTAAACATATTCTTCTCTCTAGGTCTAAATTAGATTCTAATCCTAATGCATTTTTTCTTTTATCGCGTAGTTCATTAAATTTTTTTGATATAGCTTCTCCAAATTCTTTATTTTTTAAATTTACTATATTTTTAAGTTCTTCATCATTAAAAGATCTTCCTAAAGTAGATTTAATTTTAACTCTGAAAGCATCGATTTGATTTTCTCTAAAATAGATTTCTTTTTCTTGCGACATACTTTGAATTACATCTTTTAAAAAACTTTCTATTATTTTGCTGATATCATTTGATTTAAGTATTTCTTTTCTTTGTTCAAAAATCACTTGTCTTTGATCATTCATTACATCATCGAACTTTAATAAAGTTTTTCTAATATCAAAATTTCTAGCCTCAACTCTTTGCTGAGCTCTTTCCAGGGCTTTGTTAATCCAAGGGTGATCAATTGATTCACCTTCCTTTAAGCCAAATTTTTTCATTATTCCGTCTATCGATTCAGAACCAAAAATTCGCATTAAATCATCTTCTAGGCTTATATAAAAAATAGATTTTCCAGGATCACCTTGTCTGCCAGATCTTCCTCTTAATTGATTGTCAATTCTTCTACTTTCGTGTCTTTCAGTACCGATAACAAATAATCCACCTTTATCTATAACCTCTCCTTTTTCTTGAATAATTATTTTTTTCTCTTGTCCGTCTTCATTTTTTGTTAAGTTATTTTGATTACCCCCTAGTTGAATATCAGTTCCTCTGCCTGCCATATTAGTAGCAATTGTTGTTGCATTCAGTTTTCCTGCTTTAGCAATAATACTAGCCTCTTTTTCGTGGTGTTTTGCATTAAGAACGTTATGGGATATTTTTTTTTCTTTAAGTAATTTTGAAATTTTTTCAGATTTTTCTATACTTGTTGTTCCAACTAATACTGGTTGATTACTTTTGTTACAACTTTCAATTTTTTTAATTATTGCATTATATTTTTCTATTTCAGTTCTAAAAATTTGGTCATTAAGATCACTTCTTATCATAGGTTTATTTGTTGGAACCGATACAGTTTTAAGTTTGTAAATATCGTAAAATTCTTCAGCTTCCGTCATTGCTGTTCCTGTCATCCCAGATAATTTTTCATAAAGTCGAAAATAGTTTTGATAAGTAATAGAAGCTAAAGTCTGATTTTCTGCTTGAATATCTACATTCTCTTTTGCTTCAATAGCTTGATGTAATCCATCAGAAAATCTTCTACCTTCTAAAACTCTGCCAGTAAATTCATCAATAATTTGTACTTTATTATCTCTTACAATGTAGTCCGTATCTTTTGAAAATAATAAATTTGCCCGAAGCGCTTGATTAATATGGTGCACTAAATTTATGTTTTGTGGGTCATAAAAATTGTTATTTTTTAAAATACCATAAGTTTGAGATAACTTTTCTATTTTATCTATACCTCTTTCAGAGAGCATTACATTTTTGTTTTTTTCGTCAAGTTCATAATCATTTTTTTCAAGTTGTTTAATAAACTTATTACTTACAAAATATTGATTTGATTTATCTTCTGTGGCTCCTGAAATCACCAGCGGGGTTCTGGCTTCGTCTATAAGAATACTATCAACTTCATCAACAATACAATAGAAATGATCTCTTTGTACCATCTGATTAATCTCATACTTCATATTGTCTCTTAAATAATCAAAACCAAATTCATTATTTGTTCCATAGGTAACATCACAATTGTAGTTTTTTTTTCTAGCTATATCGTCCATATCATTTTCAATGCAGCCAACTGATAAACCTAGAAAATTATATATTTTTCCCATCCATTCTGAATCTCTTTTAGCTAAATAATCATTGACCGTAACAACGTGAACACCTTTGTTTTTTAAAGAGTTTAAATATACAGGCAAAGTAGAAACTAAAGTTTTTCCCTCACCTGTTTTCATTTCAGCAATTTTGCCCTGATGAAGAATTATACCTCCCATAAGCTGAACATCATAATGACGTTCGTTTAAAGTTCTTCTAGAAGCTTCTCTTACACAAGCAAATGTTTCTGGGATTAAATTATCTAATGGGGCACCATTTTTAATCTTTGATCTAAACTCAACAGTTTTAGCTGGAAAACTTTCATTGGCCATTTTTTTATAAACTGCTTCAAATTCATTTATTTTGCCGACAATACTTTTTAAGCGACCAAGCTCTTTTTGGCTTGAATTTTTGATGAATTTACCGAATATTTGACCTATGTTTAACATAAATTATTATATTTTTTTTGTAAGTTAGTATAAATTATAATAGTTCGATAAGAACTTATATAATCAATAATAATAAATTTTAAATAGCAATGACTGTAAACCTAAAAAATTTTTTAAACCCCAAAATCAAAATGTCAAAAATGGGTGAATTTCAAGAATTACAGCCTATTGAAGGTCTCTCAATATCTGCAGTTTCAGCAGATTTATACGGAGATGGTAGAGATGATTTAACATTGTTTCATTTTCAAGAGGGAGCAAACTTTGCTGCGGTTTATACGACTTCCAAAATAACTTCTGCCAGCATAAATTGGAATTTAGGAAGGAAAAGGCATTTTGTAAAAGCACTTTTGGTAAATACTAAAAATGCCAATACATTTACTGGTGTGAAAGGCGCCCAAGGTTTGAAAGAAATAGCTCACGCATTATCTAAAGCCCTTACAATAAAATCATCACAAGCACCTACAGGAGTAAGTGAGGTGGTTAAAATTACTGACTTATTGTTTGCTTCCACAGGAGTAATAGGCGAAGAATTTCCTTACTTAAAAATAAAAAATAATATAAGTGATTTGGTAAAAAAATTAAAAACTGATCAAAACAAATTTATTTGGTTTAAGGCGGCAAGCGCAATAATGACAACAGATACAAAACCTAAGCTTGCTTATGAAGAATGCAAAATAGGTAATAAACTAATTAAGATTTCGGCTGTTGCAAAAGGCTCGGGAATGATAGCACCAAATATGGCAACAATGTTATCGTTTATATTTACGGATGCAAACATACCTTCGGTCTTTTTAAAATCTATGCTAAAAAAAGTTTGCGCAACTACATTCAATTCAATTACTGTCGATGGAGACACATCAACGAATGACATGGTTGCAATTTTTGCCACAGGTAAAGCAAAAAATTCAAAAATTTATAATATTTTAGATCCAAAGCTTCAAGATTTTGAAAAAGCTTTGCACAGATTGTGTTTAAATTTAAGTAAACAAATAGTCGTTGATGGGGAAGGAGCTAAAAAATTTATAACCATAAATGTTATTGGGGCTCGATCAACAGCAATGGCGAAAAATATTGGTTTTTCAATAGCAAACTCACCCTTATTCAAAACAGCAATAGCAGGTGAAGATCCTAACTGGGGAAGAATAGCTATGGCTGTTGGTAAATCAGGAGAAAACATAATTGCAAACAAGGTACAAATAAAAATTGGTGACAAGCTAGTTGCTGAGCAAAGTAAAATTGCCAAAGATTATAACGAAAAAGATCTTAAAGAATATATGAAATGGGACTCAATAGATGTGGAAGTTAATCTAAATCTGGGAAGTGGTTTTTTTACAGTTTATACATGTGATTTTACTCATGACTACATAGATATAAATGCAGATTATAGAAATTAATGGTTTTTTTTAGATTTAAATTAAATATTATAAATAATAATGATAAAATATAATTTAAAATGTAAGTGTAAAAAAACTTTTGAAAGTTGGTTTTCTAGCTCTTCAGAATTCGATTATTTAAAAAGAAAAAAACTTATTAATTGTATCTATTGTAACTCTACAAGTATAGAAAAATCAATTATGTCACCAAATTTGCCTTCAAAATCAAATAAAAATATAAGTAAAATTAAATTAGAAAAAGAAACAAAAAATCAGCTTTTGAATTTAAGAAAATACATAGAAAAAAATTGTAGAGACGTTGGTGCAAATTTTGCCCAAGAAGCTAGAAGTATTTTTTATGATAAAAAAACTTCAAAAGGCATATATGGAAGCGCTACAAATGAAGAGACAAAAGAATTGTTAGAAGAGGGTATTGAGGTATCGACTGTTCCTTGGGTAAAAAAAAACGAAAACTAATCTTTTATAAAAGTGGAAACGTAATTCACTGAACAATCATTGCTTATATACCATTTTTTTAAAAAAAAATTAAACTTCACACCTTTTACCTCATCAATTACAAAATTTTGTTTACTGGCTATTTTTTCTAATTCGGTCGGGGTTAGAAATTTATTCCAATCGTGGGTCCCTATAGGCAACCATTTTAATATATATTCAGCGCCTATTATTGCTGTTAAATAAGATTTTAGGTTTTTGTTTATAGTTGCAACAAACATAACCCCTCCTTTTTTTAGTAAATGAGAACAGTTTTTAATAAAAAGTTCAACATCAGAAACATGTTCTATTACTTCCATGTTTAAAATCACATCATATTTTTTTTTAATTTTTAAATTTTCTGGCGAACATTGAATGTAGTTTATATTTAATCCCATTTCTTTAGCGTGCAGTTTTGCAACTTTAATATTTTTTTCTGATGCATCTATTCCAGTTATTGAAGCTCCCAACCTTTTTAGAGGCTCACATAACAACCCACCACCACAACCAATATCTAAAATGCTTATGTTTTTAAGTGGATTACGATCATCTTTATTGACTTTAAAATGTGATAGTAGTTTTTCTTTAATAAATTTAATTCTTACCGGATTAAAAAGATGCAGAGGTTTAAACTTGCCATTTGGATTCCACCAATCTTGGGCTAGTTTTGAAAACTTTTCTACTTCGATTTTATCAATTGTGCTCAAAATATATTAGCTTAGATTTCCTTGTGCATTATTATAATAAAGAGTATTTATTATCAAATAATATATAAAGTAAATAAGACATTTTAATCTATGAAAAAATTGGTTTTAAAATTTGGTGGTACATCTGTAGGAAATATTGAAAAAATACAGAACGTTGCTAAAATTATAAAAAAAAAGCAAGACCAGGGTAATCAAATTATCGCAGTAGTTTCCGCTATGTCTGGAGTAACAAACGATTTAGTTAAGAAATCTAAATCTATTAGCACTAAGTTTGATAGCAAAGAACTAGATGTGCTTCTTTCATCCGGAGAACAAGTTTCCTGCTCGCTTCTATCAGGAGCACTTATCGAACTCGGTGTGAAGGCAAGATCGTGGCTGGGTTGGCAAATACCTATTATAACTAATGAAAATTATACATCTTCACAAATATTAAAAATTCAGACTGAAGAAATTTTAAATTTTATTTCAGCAAAAGGAATAGCGGTCATTGCAGGTTTTCAGGGTGTAAATAAAGATGTTAGAATTACTACACTTGGTAGAGGGGGTTCAGATTTGTCTGCAGTGGTAATAGCAAAATTTTTTGAAGCAGATTCCTGTGAAATTTATACTGATGTTGACGGAGTTTCTACAACCGATCCTTTAATAAATGATAAAGCAAAAAAAATTGATAAAATATCATATGAGGAAATGTTAGAAATGGCATCTTTAGGCGCAAAGGTCATGCAACCAAATGCGGTTCAAGCAGCTATGACAGACAATATTCCAATTCATGTTAAATCAACTTTTAAAGAGGGTTCGGGAACGAAAATAATTTCTGAAAACGAAATTGAATATAAAAAAGTAATAACTGGAATAGCTTATTCAAAAAATAATGCTAAAGTGTCTATCGTTGGAGTTGTAGACAAACCAGGTGTAGCGGCAGATGTTTTTGAACCTATAGGTAAAAATAATATAAATATTGATATGGTAATTCAAAACACATCACTAGACGGTAAAAAGGCCAATATTACTTTTACTATTAAAAGGGAGGATTTAGAAAAAACTTTAGATACAATTGAAAAAAATAAAGAAAAATTAAATTATAATAAAGTTACACATGATGATAAACTGGCTAAAATATCAATCATTGGAGCTGGCATGATAGCTAATCCAGGAGTAACATATAAAATGTTTAGGTCTTTAGCAGATGCAAAAATAAATATTTTGGCGATTTCAACTTCAGAAATTAAAATTTCAGTTTTAATAAAAGAGGACTTAACACAAAAAGCAGTAAAAACATTACACCAGACATTTGGTTTGAATTAAAAATCTATAAGTTAATGAGCATAAGACCATTTAGAGATATAAAAAGGAAAAAAACCAAAAAGATAAAGGTTGGAAATGTAGAAATTGGCGGTGATGCCCCTATATCAGTTCAGTCAATGACAAATACTTTAACTACCGACGTAGAGGCTACAATTAAACAAATAAATGACCTCGATAATGCAGGTGCAGATATAGTTAGAGTATCTTGTCCAGATCAGGAATCTTCATTATCTTTAAAAAAAATTTTAAAACATGTTAATGTTCCAATAGTTGCAGATATACATTTTCATTATAAAAGAGCAATTGAATGTGCAAGCTCTGGGGCAAGCTGTCTAAGAATTAATCCAGGTAACATTGGCTCAAAAGAAAAAGTTAAAGAAATTCTTAAGGCAGCAAAAGATAATAATTGTTCAATTAGAATAGGTGTTAATGCAGGATCTCTTGAAAAATCTTTATTGGAAAAATACAAAGAACCATGCCCAGAGGCATTAGTAGAAAGTGCAGTTAACAATATAAAGCTTTTAGAGGATGAAGATTTTTTCAATTTTAAAATAAGTGTTAAATCATCTGATGTTTTTCTTTCGACGAAAGCATATAGATCTCTTTCAAAAATTTGCGAATATCCTTTGCATTTAGGTATCACTGAAGCTGGCAGTCTAACTTCTGGAAGCATTAAATCTTCAATTGGAATAGGAATGCTGCTAATGGAAGGTATTGGAGATACCATAAGAGTTTCTCTTTCTGCAGATCCAATTGAAGAAGTTAAAGTCGGCTATGAAATATTAAAATCGCTAAACTTAAGACATAAAGGGGTGAATATTATTTCTTGTCCTTCGTGTGCTCGACAAGGATTTCCTGTTATTGAAACAGTTAAAATTTTAGAGGAAAAATTATCTCATATAAAAGAACCAATAACTCTATCTATAATTGGTTGTGTTGTTAATGGTCCTGGAGAAGCATCACAAACCCAAGTAGGATTAACAGGAGGTGGCAAAGATGATCATATGGTTTATATTTCAGGGCTTCCTCACCATAAAGTAGCTAGTAATAAAATAATAGAAGAAATAATTAGTTTAGTAGAAAATAAATCAAAAGAACTTCAAAAAAATTAAATTGTCAAAATGATTCCTATAATAAAAGTAAAATCAATAGTTCAAACTTACGAAACCTTAGAGAAGGAGCTTGCTTCAGGCAATATTGACAAAAAGGATATTGTCAAAAAATCAAAAGAGTATTCAAGTATAAAAGAGATTATTGACCAAGCCACAGGATATTTAAATTTTGAAAAAGAAAAAATGGAGATAGAAAAAATTATAGATGATAAAGAAAGTGATCAAGAAATGGTTCAACTGGCCAAAAAAGAACTTATTGATTTGCAAGAAAAAAATAAAATTAATGAGAAAATTTTAAAAATATATCTTTTACCAAAAGATGAAGCAGATACAAAAAATGCTATACTAGAGATTAGAGCTGGCACAGGTGGTGACGAGGCTGGTTTATTCGTTGCAGATCTTTACAAAATGTATGAAAAAGTTTGTTTAAATAATAAATGGTCATTTGAAATTATAAGTTTATCAAAAAGTACGGCTGGAGGATTTAAAGAAGTCATTCTACTTATTAAGGGAAATAATATCTATTCTTTTCTAAAATATGAAAGTGGTGTTCATCGAGTCCAAAGAGTACCAGAGACAGAAACACAAGGTCGCGTGCATACTTCAGCTGCTACAGTGGCTGTACTGCCTGAAGCAGAAGAGGTTGATATAAAAATACAGGACAAAGATTTACGCATAGATGTTTACAGAAGTACTGGAAGTGGAGGGCAGTCCGTAAACACGACCGACTCAGCAGTTAGAATTACTCATATACCCACAGGGATAGTTGTTACAAATCAAGATGAAAAATCACAGCATAAAAATCGTGCAAAAGGTATGAAAATTTTGAGATCGAGAGTTTACGAAGCAGAAAGAGAAAAAAAAGATAGAGAAAGATCAAAAGATAGAAAAAATCAAATAGGATCAGGAGACAGGTCTGAAAGAATTAGAACTTATAATTTTCCCCAAGGAAGAATAACCGATCATAGAATAAATGTAACACTTCATAAGTTAGAAGAATTTCTAAACGGTGATGCTTTTGAGGAGTTAAATCAAAGTTTAAGGCTTCAAGATCAAGAAATAAAATTATCTAATTTAAAAACTCAATGAATCTAGAAATAGCATTAAAAAAAGCATCAAATATTTTAAAAAGTAAAAATATACATTCTCACGAACTAGATGCACAAGTAATTCTTTCTGATCTAATGGGCGTAGAAAAAGAGTACCTAATTACCAATGAAGAGAAAAAAATTTCCAAAGAAATTATTAGTAAATATATTTCCGCAATTAAAAGAAGAAAAAATAGAGAGCCAGTTGCATATATATTAGGAAAAAAGGAATTTTGGAGCCACGATTTTTTAGTCAATAGCAATACATTGGTTCCCAGAGTAGAAACAGAGCTTTTAATTTATAAAATTATAAATTTTTATAGGAATAAAAAGATAAAAATTTTAGATATAGGAACTGGATCTGGCTGTATACTGCTCACAATTCTTAAAGAACTACCTCTTTCCGAAGGGATAGGTATCGATATTTCTTCAGGAGCGATTGACATTGCGAAATTAAATTCAAAAAATCTTAGCTTAGAGAAACGTTCCAATTTTATAATTTCTGATATAGACAAATGTAATGACAGTATAAAATACGATTTAATTGTATCTAATCCACCCTATATACCAACAGCTAGTATAAAAAATTTAAGCAAAGATATTACTAAATATGAACCTTTAATTGCTTTAGATGGTGGTATAGATGGACTTGACCTAATAAAAAAAATTATTTATAAGTCTAAAAATCTATTAAAAAAAGGCGGTTTGCTAGCTTTTGAAATTGGATACAATCAATACCCAAAAGTTTCAAGAATATTAAATGAAAATAAATTTAAAGAAATGGGTAAAGAGTGTGATTATAAACAAAATGTGCGTTGTATAATAAGCACAAAGTTAGATTAATTTTAAATTAAACCATAATTATTTTGACAAATTAAAATATTAATGTGTAGGATTGTTTAAACCTATTTATGTTAAATAAATATTTCAATTAACAACATGCGTTATCATCGTAAAGGAAGAAGATTCAGACACAGGTCTAACGGTAGAAATCACCAGCCGCGATCGGATGGTGAACATATGAGAATAAGACCTCAGTCTTTTTCAAACGATAGACCAAGAAATAATTTTAAACCACAGCAGAGTCCAGAAAAATTAGCAGAAAAATATAGCATGCTAGCAAAAGAAGCATTGTCTTCTGGAGATAAAATTTTATCTGAGAATTATTTACAACACGCAGATCATTTTACGAGGATTATTGAAGAAAGAACTTTCAACCAAAATCAAATTAAAAATGGCAAAGATCCCGCATCTGATTTGAAAGATAAAAGTTCTACTGAAAAAGGTCTAGAAGATAAAAAAATAGAAAAAAAAGAAGAAGCTACAAGTTAACCAGCTATTTTTTGGTATCAATTATTTCTGCAATTAAAACGTCAGTCTTAATCCGGTGTATTTCAAATTTTTTTCTTTCTTCATTTTTTAAAACTTTTCCTGACGGCAATTTTAATGTTTGAGAGTTTACTTTTTTTCCGTTTACAATAACTTCATAATGTAAGTGGGGTCCAGTAGACATTCCTGTCGAACCAACGTATCCAATGATTTGACCTTGTCTAACTTTTTTTCCAGCTTTAATCCCTTTTGCAAAATTTTTGAGATGAGCATATACAGTTTCATAAGTAGAGTTATGTTTTATTTTTATACAATTTCCACCGCCACCACACCATTTAGCTCGAGTAACAGTTCCAGATCCAGAAGCCATAATAGGAGTTCCCATTGGGGCCGCAAAATCAGTTCCCAAATGTTTTTTGTTGTAACCAAGTATAGGATGTTTTCTCATACCAAAAGGGGATGATAATCTTGCGCCATTAATTGGAGTTTTCATCAAAGCTTTTTCAACGCTTTTTCCATTTCTATCAAAATATCCATATTCTTTAAAATCTCCGAATTTATAAAGCACAATTTCTCTACCATTTACATTCATGTGCGCATAAAGAATAGATCCACTTTTTATGAATTGACCATTTTCATCAAAATATTTTTCATAAAGGATTTTAAAATAATCATTTTTTCTTATGTCTCTTTGAAAATCTATTTCAAATCCAAAAATTCTAGCAAACTCTATAATTGTATCAGGATTAATCTTTACATCTTGAGCTGATTTATAAAGATTATTTGTTATAGTATTTTCAACAAGAACGTTCTTTTTATATAATTTTGTTATAACTTTATTAGATACAATTTTACCTTCATCGTTCTTATAGATTTCTATCGTTGTACTTTTCGTTGCAGGAACAATAAATTTTGAAATTGAATTACTTTTTTTACCTACATTTTTTTTAATAATAATATCAATTTTGCTACCAGCCAATAACTTGGCTTTATTACTATGTTTTTTGTACTCCTGAATCAGAGTATTTATTTCTCTGTCATCTATTTTAAATTTTTTCAGTACTTTTTGTATAGTGTCTCCCTTTTTAATTTCATAATTTACGTTGACAAAGGGAGATCTCATTTTTTGAAAAAAAAACTCCTTAATAGGGTCTAAATCTGGGTCATTAATCGAAATACTTTTTGCGCTTCCAAAAACATCTCTGTCGTTTTTGAAAACAACTGTGACTAGAAGTGATATTATTAAAATAGAAGAAAATATTATGTAATAACCCCTCTTTTCTATCAAATCGAAAATCTTATTCATGGCATCAGTATATTAAGTGTCATTCTATTTTTAAGTCAATTTTATATAACAAATACAAATAAATTGTTTAAAAAATGCTCATTTTTTCAATATTTTTTGCATAATATTGGCCTTGATTTATCCTTTAATTAGCTTATAAGCATCGAGCCGGCTTCCAAAAATGTTAATTTTCTTAGCTTATTTGTGATGCCTTTAATTAATTCAGAGTGCAAAGGGCAAAACAACAATAGAGTTTTTGCTGCTGCGTTCTTAGCTTTTTAAAATTGTAAAAAAAGAAGAAGAGAAGTGTGGACGGTTAGGTTACCAAAAATTTGTCGTACACACTTCAACGAAAATATAAATAATTTTTATTTATATGAAGCTAGTGTGCGCCGTTATTAAACTTGAGAGTTTGATCATGGCTCAGAACGTACGCTGGCGGCACGCCTAACACATGCAAGTCGAACGAAGTAGCAATACTTAGTGGCGAACGGGTGAGTATAATGTGGGTATCTGCCTTTTGGTTTGGAATAACACGAGGAAACTTGTGCTAATACCGGATAAGCCTTTACAGGGAAAGTTTTAACGCCGAAAGATGAGCCCGCACTTGATTAGCTAGTTGGTAAGGTAATGGCTTACCAAGGCTTCGATCAATAGCTGATCTGAGAGGATGATCAGCCACATTGGGACTGAGACACGGCCCAGACTCCTACGGGAGGCAGCAGTGGGGAATCTTGCACAATGGGGGAAACCCTGATGCAGCGATGCCGCGTGAGTGAAGAAGGCCCTTGGGTTGTAAAGCTCTTTCGTCGGGGAAGAAAATGACTGTACCCGAATAAGAAGGTCCGGCTAACTTCGTGCCAGCAGCCGCGGTAATACGAAGGGACCTAGCGTAGTTCGGAATTACTGGGCTTAAAGAGCTCGTAGGTGGTTAGAAAAGTTGGTGGTGAAATCCCAAGGCTTAACCTTGGAACTGCCGCCAAAACTTTTTAACTAGAGTGTGATAGAGGTAAGCGGAATTTCTAGTGTAGAGGTGAAATTCGTAGATATTAGAAAGAACACCAATTGCGAAGGCAGCTTTCTGGATCATTACTGACACTGAGGAGCGAAAGCATGGGTAGCGAAGAGGATTAGATACCCTCGTAGTCCATGCTGTAAACGATGTGTGCTAGACGTTGGAAATTTAATTTTCAGTGTCGCAGCAAAAGCGTTAAGCACACCGCCTGGGGAGTACGACCGCAAGGTTAAAACTCAAATGAATTGACGGGGACCCGCACAAGTAGTGGAGCATGTGGTTTAATTCGAAGATACGCGCAGAACCTTACCAACACTTGACATGTTCGTCGCGACTTTAAGAGATTAAAGTTTTCGGTTCGGCCGGACGAAACACAGGTGCTGCATGGCTGTCGTCAGCTCGTGTCGTGAGATGTTGGGTTAAGTCCCGCAACGAGCGCAACCCTTACTTTTAGTTGCTACCATTTAGTTGGGCACTCTAAAAGAACTGCCAGTGATAAGCTGGAGGAAGGTGGGGATGACGTCAAGTCCTCATGGCCCTTACGTGTTGGGCTACACACGTGCTACAATGGTACTTACAATGGGACGCAAAGAGGCGACTCTTAGCCAATCCCAAAAATGTACCTCAGTTCGGATTGCACTCTGCAACTCGAGTGCATGAAGCTGGAATTACTAGTAATCGCGGATCAGCGCGCCGCGGTGAATACGTTCCCGGGTCTTGTACACACCGCCCGTCACACCATGGAAGTTGGTTACACCTTAAGGCAAAGTGTAAAAGCTTTGACTACGGTACGATCGGCGACTGGGGTGAAGTCGTAACAAGGTAGCCGTAGGGGAACCTGCGGCTGGATCACCTCCTTTCTAAGGAAATCGAAACAGAATTTTTCGATTTAAAAAAAACCGGTAATGTGACCGTCCTCATTTCTCTTCTTTTAATGTCTCTGAGTATGTGAAATAGGGGCCGGTAGCTCAGGTGGTTAGAGCGCACCCCTGATAAGGGTGAGGTCGGAAGTTCGAGTCTTCCTCGGCCCACCAAAAATTTCGGGGGATTAGCTCAGCTGGGAGAGCGCCTGATTTGCATTCAGGAGGTCAGCGGTTCGATCCCGCTATCCTCCACCAAAAATAGAGACATTTAGCTTTTTAAAATTGTAAATATTATTATCAATATCTATATCCGATTGTTTTTAATTAATTTAAAAACAATCAAACAAAAATTTAATTTATTACAGAAAAAATTTTTTTCTGTGCATAAATCAAGCGTTTAAGGGCGTTTGGCGGATGCCTTGGCACTGAAAGACGATGAAGGACGTGGTATACTGCGATAAGTTTCGGGGAGCCGTATGCGGGCTTTGATCCGAAAATTTCCGAATGGGGAAACCCAACACTTCGTGTGTTACTTTATACTGAATTCATAGGTATAAAGAGTGAACCTGGAGAACTGAAACATCTAAGTAACCAGAGGAAAAGAAATCAATTGAGACTCCGTGAGTAGTGGCGAGCGAAAGCGGACTAGGCCAGCAACTTAGTTCAGATAATTTGAATAGTTTGGAAAAACTAACCACAGAGGGTGATAGTCCCGTAGAAGTAATGCTGATTCTAAGTTCTTGAGTAAAGCGGGACACGTGTAATCTTGCTCGAATTTTGGGGGACCACCCTCTAAGCCTAAGTACTCTTCAGTGACCGATAGTGAACAAGTACCGTGAGGGAAAGGTGAAAAGAACCCCTATTAGGGGAGTGAAATAGAACCTGAAACCGAATGCCTACAAACAGTCGAAGCTCTTTTTAGAGTGACGGCGTACCTTTTGTATAATGGGTCAGTGACTTAATTTATATAGCAAGCTTAAGCCGATAAGGTGGAGGCGTAGCGAAAGCAAGTCTTAATAGGGCGATTAGTTTTATGAATTAGACCCGAAAACGAATGAGCTTACCATGAACAGGTTGAAAGTTGGGTAACACCAACCGGAGGACCGAACCAGTTGACGTTGAAAAGTCTTTGGATGATTTGTGGTAAGGGGTGAAAGGCCAACCAAATTCGTAGATAGCTGGTTTTCCGCGAAAACTATTTAGGTAGTGCGTTGAATAAACAGGCTTTTGGAGGTAGAGCACTAAATGGGCTAGGGGGTAGAAATACCTACCAAACCTAATAAAACTCCGAATACCAAAAGTCATTCCTCAACAGACAGACTGTGGGTGCTAAGGTCCATGGTCGAGAGGGGAACAGCCCAGATCACCAGATAAGGTCCCTAAGTTATGGTTAAGTGTGAAAGGATGTGGAGATTCCTTAACAGCCGGGAGGTTGGCTTAGAAGCAGCCATCCTTTAAAGATAGCGTAACAGCTCACCGGTCTAATAGAGTTTCTGCGCCTAAGATGTAACGGGGCTCAAACCATACACCGAATCTGTGGGTATGTAGTGTTTTCGAACATTACATGCGGTAGCGGAACGTTCTGTAAGCCTGCAAAGGAATACCCGTGAGGGATTCTGGAGGTATCAGAAGTGCGAATGCTGACATAAGTAACGATTAACAGAGTGAAAAACTCTGTCGCCGAAAATCCAAGGGTTCCTGCGCAAGGTTAATCCGCGCAGGGTTAGTCGGCCCCTAAGACGAGGGCGAAAGCCGTAGTCGATGGGAACCAGGTTAATATTCCTGGACCAGATGGTAGTGACGGATTTTGTAAATTGTTGACTCTTAATGGATTGAGTCAGCCGTGAAAAAGTCCCAGGAAATAGCTCCATCATAAGACCGTACCCTAAACCGACACAGGTGGATTAATAGAGTATATTTAGGCGCTTGAGAGAATGATGTTGAAGGAACTCGGCAAAATGCCTCTGTAACTTAGGAAGAAAGAGGGCCTATATTTGGGCAACCAAAAATAGGCGACACAAGCCAGGGAGAAGCGACTGTTTATCAAAAACACAGGACTCTGCTAACACGTAAGTGGATGTATAGGGTCTGACGCCTGCCCGGTGCCGGAAGGTCAATGTGATGGGTGCAAGCTCATTCCTGAAGCCCCGGTGAACGGCGGCCGTAACTATAACGGTCCTAAGGTAGCGAAATTCCTTGTCGGGTAAGTTCCGACCTGCATGAATGGCGTAACGATTTCTCCGCTGTCTCCAACATCAACTCAGTGAAATTGAATTCTCCGTGAAGATGCGGAGTTCGCGTAGTTAGACGGAAAGACCCCGTGCACCTTTACTGCAACTTTACATTGGTATTAGGAATGACATGTTTAGCATAGGAGGGAGACTTTGATGTGGTGGCGCTAGCTATCACGGAGTCACCAGTGAAATACCTCTCTTGTTATTTTTGATATCTAACTGTCTGCCGTTATCCGGCGACAAGACATTGTATGGTGGGTAGTTTGACTGGGGCGGTCGCCTCCCAAAAAGTAACGGAGGCGTGCGACGGTAGG
>CACFQR010000002.1:42500-124378 GCA_902568465.1 uncultured Pelagibacteraceae bacterium
TTATGAAAGATAACCAAGACCATTTTAACGTATTAAGAAAAATTAATAATAAACCCCAGTCCTCACAGAGAGAACTCGCAGAGGAGCTAGGATTTAGTTTAGGTAAATTAAACTATTGTTTGAAAGCTTTGCAAGAAAAGGGTTTAGTAAAAATTGAAAATTTTAAGAAAAATCCTAAAAAAATTAACTATATATATGTGCTCACTCCCAGGGGTTTAGCTGAAAAGACCAAACTTACATTAAATTTTATGAAAAGAAAAATGACAGAGTACGAAGAACTAAAAAAAGAGATTGAAAAAAGGTAGAGGTATGTGGGTAGTTGCAAAAATAAAGGCGCAAGAAATTAACATTTTTAAGAGAAAACTAGTTGAAAAATTAGGTAATGAAGTAAAATTTTACACTCCAAAAATTCAATATAATAAATATTTTAAAAGTAAAGTAAAAAAATTTGAAAAATTAATTTTAGAAAATTACGTATTTTGTCACCATGATGAATTTAAAAAAATAAATACAATTGAAAAAGTAAAATTTTTAAGAGGTTTACAGTACTTTTTAAATGGTCACATTCTTAATCAAACCGAAATAGAAAATTTTATAAATTACTGCAAATCTTTTGAAAACAAAAATGGATATTTAATGCCTCTATTTTTTAAAAATGTCATTAAAACAAAGGCGCAGTTTATTACAGGCCCATTTACAAACATGATGTTTGAAATTATTGAGAGACAAAAAAACAAATTAAAAATTTTGATTGGAAATATTGTTACAACGATATCAGATAATAAAAATTATTTATATCGTCCAGTTTAAAAATAAGTTAAATATGTTGCACAACGACTTAAAACTTAAAAAAGTCAAAGTGCGGAGCTTTGACTAAATTTATGAGATGTTTAATTACTGGAGGGGCAGGATTTATTGGCAGTAATTTAGCTGATCAGTTAGTAAAATTAGGTCATAACGTTCATATACTTGATAATTTAAGCCTTGGTAAATTGTCAAATTTAGAACAGATTCAAAATAAAATTCAGTTTAATAAAGTAAATATTTGCGAAAATGAAAAAGAACTAGAAAAATATTTTTCAAATATTGACTGGGTATTTCATTTGGCTGGATTAGTAAATACTGAAGAAAGTATTAGAAATCCAAAAGATTTTTTTAATACCAATGTGAACGGTACTAAAAATATTTTAAAAGCAGCCAAAAATGCAAATGTAAAAAAATTTATTTATTCTGCAAGCGCAAGTTGCTATGGAGAAGTTAAAAAATATCCAATTAACGAAAATGTTGAGACTGATCCAAAAAACCCATACGCAGAAACAAAACTAATAGGGGAGCAGCAGGTAATAAATTGGTCAAAAAATTTTAGTCTCCCTGCCGTATCACTTAGATTTTTTAACGTTTATGGTCCTAGATCAATATCTAAAAAAGGTTATGGTGCCGTATTTTCAATTTTTTTATCTCAAAAAATTTCTAAAGAACCACTTACAATTGTTGGCGACGGGAATCAAACAAGAGATTTTGTTTATGTAAATGATGTAGTAGAAGCAATGATTTCAGCAGCTAAAAGTAAACGAGAGTCGTCTATATATAATGTTGGAACTGGAAAAGAAGTAACCATAAATAAAATTGCAAATATTATTGGCGGAAAAAAGGTTTTTTTACCAAAAAGGCCTCAAGAAATAGAAAGATCAGTTGCTGATATTTCCAAAATTAAATCGGAATTAGACTGGAAACCAAAAATTCAAATAGAAGAGGGACTTAAAATTTTATTAAACAATATCAACACTTAAAAATGCAAAATAAAATCAAATCTATAGAAAAGTTAAAAAAAATAGCTCTAAAAGAAAAAAAAACAAGGAAAAAAAATTATTCTTTGTCACGGAACATTTGATTTGTTGCATATTGGCCATATTAAACATTTTAAAGAAGCAAAATCATTAGGAGATAAACTTTTTGTAACTATAACATCAGATAAATTCGTAAACAAAGGACCTCAAAGACCTGCGTTTAACGAAAAACATAGATTGGAATCTATTGCCTCTTTAAGTTTTGTTGACTATGTGGCTTTAAGTGATCAAAAGACTTCAATTGAAGTAATTAAAAATCTTAAACCAAATATTTATTGCAAGGGACCAGATTACAAAAATCACAAAAAGGATATCACTGGTGAAATCATAAATGAAATAAAGGAAGTAAAAAAAAATGGGGGGAAAATACACTATACAAATGATTTAACTTTTAGCTCTAGTAAGCTAATAAACTCTTACGGAAAAAATCAATCTTTCAATCAGAAAAAAATAATAAATAATGTAAAAAAGAAATATAACTTCTCTGAAATTATAAAATTGATTGAAAAATTTAAAAAGATAAAAGTTTTAGTTATTGGTGAAGTAATAATAGATCAATATGTTTTTTGTGAAGCTATGGGTAAATCTGGCAAAGAACCTATGTTAGCTTTAAAAGATATAAGAAGTGAACAATATTTAGGAGGCTCCGGGGCAATATGCAGACATCTTTCTGAGTTTTGCAATAAAATTTCGCTTTTAACAATGGTCGGTGAGAAGGGTGAGTTCGTAAATTATATTAGAAAAAATTTATCAAAAAATGTTAATTTTAAATACATTAAAAAGAAAAAATCTCCCACAATAATTAAAAAAAGATTTTTAGATTATATTAACTATAACAAAGTGTTAGGTGTTTATTCTATTAATGATGACCCTTTAGTTGATAGTGATGAAAAAAAATTCAATAAATTACTCAAAAAAGAAATATCAAATCATGATTTAATAATTATCTCCGATTATGGACACGGTATGATTTCTAATAAAAGCGCTAAAATAATTTCTAAAAGTTCCAAATATCTTGCTCTAAATGCACAAATTAATGCAGCTAATATTGGACATCATAGTATGAGAAATTATAAAAATATGGATTGTGTAATTGTTAATGAAGGTGAACTTAGACATGAAATGAGAGATAAAAATAACCAGATTGAAGTGTTAATGAAAAAATTTTCATTACAACAAAAGGTTCAAAATTTGGTAGTTACGAGAGGTGTTGAAGGAGCGCTGCTTTATAACAAAAAAAAATTTATAGAGTGTGGTGCATTCGCTGAAACTGCAGTTGATAAAATTGGAGCAGGTGACGCAATGCTTTCTATAATTTCTCTATTTTTCAAATGTGGATTAACAAGAGAATTATCGTTACTGGCCGGCTCTCTTGCAGCAGCACAATCTGCGCGAACAATAGGAAATAAAGAAGCTGTTAGTAAAGAAAAAATTTTTAAATCACTAGAGCATTTACTTAAGTAGGTTTCTCACATTCTAAAAAATTAAATTGAGCATGAAACACATTTTAATCACTGGAGGCTGCGGTTATACGGGCACCTTATTAACGAATGATTTACTTAACTCAGGAAATAAAGTTACTGTAATAGATACTCAATGGTTTGGGAACTACTTAAAGCCGAGAAGTAATTTAAATATTATAAAGTTAGACATTAGAAACTATAACAAAATACCTTTTAAGAATGTTGATGTAGTTATTCATTTAGCAAATATTGCAAACGATCCAGGCGTTGAGCTTGATCCTAAATTATCTTGGGAGGTGAATGTAGTAGCAACACAAAAACTCATTGAAAATTCAGTAAAAAATAAAGTGAAAAAATTTATTTTTGCTAGTTCAGGCAGTGTTTACGGTATTAAAAAAGAGAAAAAAAGTAACAGAAGACCTACCTTTAGTTCCAATATCTACTTACAATATTACAAAAATGATAGCTGAGAGAGTAATTAAAAGTTACGAAAAGAAAATTTCAATTTACTGCATTAGACCTGCAACAGTATGTGGATATTCACCAAGAATGAGATTAGACGTAAGCGTCAATATGCTAACTTTTCAAGCCTTAAAAAATAGATCAATAACTGTACATGGTGGAAAACAAATAAGACCAAATATACATATAAAAGATTTAATTAATGTATATAAATTTTTTGTTAACAAATCAGGAATTAAATCTGGAATGTATAATGCTGGTTTTGAAAATTTGAAAATTATTGATATTGCTAAAAAAATTTCAAAAATTATTCCATCAAAAATTATTATAAAAAAAAACAATGATCCAAGATCGTATAGACAAAACTCAGATAAACTTTTATCAACTGGTTTTAAAAAAAAATTTAATGTTTCTGATGCCATTTATGAACTTAAGGAAATGTTTGAAAGAAAAAAAATTAAAGAATCCGACAGGTGTTACACCGTAAAATGGATGAAAAAAATAAACTTAAAAAAAATTTAATTAAATTTTATGAAAAAAAATTATAAAAAACACAACTTTTACCCATCAGAATACAAAAAAAATTCTAAATTTAAAATTAACCATAGTTATTTGATAGAGCAATTTTCAGACTATACAAAAATTTTTAAAGAAATTGAAAAAGTTGTTGTCAGAGGAGATTATACACTTGGACAAATTGTTGATACTTGTGAAAAGAATTTTTCAAAAAGAACTGGCGCCAAGTTTGGAATTAGTGTTGGCAATGGGACAGATGCTTTATTTTTGGCTCTAAAAGCTTTAAATATTGGAAAGGGTGACGAAGTAATTACCACACCTTATACATTTATTGCTACCGTTGGTTCTATTGTTACTGCTGGAGCCAAACCTGTTTTTGTAGATGTTAAAGATGATTATAATATAGATGAAAATAAGATTGAAAGTAAAATTACTAAAAATACAAAAGCTATTATGCCCGTACATTGGAGCGGTAGAATTTGTGAACTTGGTAAAATAAAATCAATAGCAAACAAATATAATTTAAAAATAATTCAAGACTCTTGTCACGCTATTGATGCAAAATTTAGAAATAAACATCCAGTGCATTTCGGAGACGTTTGTACTTATAGCATGCATCCATTAAAAAATTTAAATATATGGGGAGACGGTGGATTTATAATTACCCAGAACGCTCAATTAGCAAAAAAATTATATTTAATTAGAAATCATGGCTTAGAAAGCAGAGATAAATGTGTAGTTTTTGGTTATAATTCACGTTTGGATTCTATCCAAGCAGCCGTAGCAACCTATAAAATGAAAAATAAACTAAATAATATTACTAAAAAAAGAATTAAAAATGCTCGCACGTTAGATAGATTATTAAAAACAAATCCACATATTAAAACTGTAAAAAGATTAAATTATTTGAAAGAAGTTTTTCACTTATACCAAATAAATGTTGAAAGAAGAGATGAGTTACAAAAATACTTGCTTCAGCATAATATTGATGCAAAGGTACATTATCCAAGACCTATACATCTTCAGCCTGCAGCAAAAAATCTTAATTATAAAAAAGGAGATTTTCCTAATGCAGAAAGAATAGCTAATTCAACTCTGTCTCTACCGGTTCATGAATTTATTAAAGAAAAGCACCTAAAATACATGGCTTCTTTAATTAATAAATTTTATAGATGAAAACCCAAAAAATTGCTGCGCTCTTAAGACTCAATGCTATTGAGATGTCACATAACGCAAAAGCTGCACATTTAGCATCGTCACTATCTTGCATCGATATCTTAACAGTGCTTTATGAAAAAATTTTAAAAATAAATCCTAAAAGACCAAATGAACAGCACAGAGATCGTTTTATATTGAGCAAGGGTCACGCAGCGACTTCTCTTTATGCAATACTTGCATATAGGGGTTTTTTTAAAAAAAACTATTTAAAAACTTATGGAAAAAAAGGGTCTTTGCTAGAGGAACACCCAACACCTAAACTAAATGGGGTAGAAGCAGCCACTGGCTCACTAGGACACGGTCTTTCAGTAGGATGTGGAATTGCTCTTTCAGCCAAAATATCATCCAAGAAATTTAAAACAGTTGTTTTAATGGGTGACGGAGAATGTAACGAGGGTGCAGTTTGGGAAGCTGCGTTATTTGCATCCTCAAAAAAATTAAATAACCTTTATGCTATTGTTGATTTTAATAATTGGCAAGGCATTGGTCGTACGAAAGATATTCTGCAGCTTCATCCTTTTAAAAAAAAATGGGAAAGTTTTGGTTGGAAAGTTATAGAAATAAATGGACACGATCATAAAAAAATTGAAAAAGTTTTTAAGAATAAAAAAACAAATAAACCAATTTTAATTATAGCTAAAACTATTAAAGGAAGAGGGGTGTCATTTATGGAAGATGACAATAATTGGCATTATCGTGTACCGAGTAAGTCTGATTTAATTAAAGCTAAAAGAGAATTAGGCATAAAATGAGAAATGCTTTTGCAAAAGCAATAACCAATTTAGCACAAAAAAATAAAAAAATTGTTCTTTTATCGGGAGATATAGGAAATAAATTATTTATTAATTATAGAAAACTACAGCCAAAAAGATTTTTTAATTGTGGAATTGCCGAAGCTTCAATGACAGGAGTAGCTTCAGGATTAGCAGCAAGTGGTTTTCAGCCAGTTACTTACACTATAACACCTTTTAATACTGTAAGATGTCTAGAACAAATACGACTCGATATTTGTTATCCAAATCTTCCAGTTATTATTGTTGGAACCGGCGCTGGATTATCTTATGCAAACTTAGGAGCAACTCACCACTCAATGGAAGATATTGCTGTTTTAAGAACTTTACCAAATATGAATATTGTATGCCCCTCTGATCCAGTAGAAGTAGAGCTGGCATTAAAGGAAGCTTTGCGTATTAAAAAACCAACTTATATACGTTTAGGAAAAAAAGGTGAACCAATTCTAAACAAAAATAATAGTAAATTTAAGATTGGAAAAGGAATTTTTTTAAAAAGAGGAAAAGATATTGCGTTAATAAGCGTTGGGAATGTATTACCAGTTGTTTTAGAAGCAGAAAAAATTTTTAGTGAAAAAAAAATATCTACAAGTGTTATTAATTTACATACAGTAAAACCAATCGACGAACATTTGTTAAAAAAGATTTTTATTGAATATAAAAAAATTATAGTTGTAGAAGAACATGGTCTAGCTGGTGGTGTTGGTAGTGCAATTTTAGAGTGGGGGAATAAAAATAAATTAAACTTACAAAAGCTTATTTGTTTAGGGGCGCCAGATAAGTTTTTAACTTCTTGCGGAAATCAAAATGAAGCGAGACATTCAATAGGTTTAACAGCAAAAGAAATATTTAATAAGTTTAAGAAACACTAGTAAATGGTTATAGGTTTCGATTTTGATAATACGATTGTAAATTATGATAAAGTTTTTTTTTATTCAGCTTTTAAGAAAAATTATGTTCCAAAAACAATCTCAAAAAATAAATCGGCTGTAAAAAAGTACCTCTTTAAAAGAGGTGAATTGCAAAAATGGAGAATGTTACAATCAGAAGTTTACAGTAATGATATTTTAATGGCAAAGCCTTATAAAGGTTTTTTAAAAGTCATAAAGAAGTTGGTTAACAATAAAATTAAAATCAAAGTAGTCAGCCATAAAACTATAAATCCATACTATGGAAAAAAGGTAAATTTGCATAAAATTTCAAGGAAATGGCTAAATAAAAATTTAACAAACTTTTATAGAAGAAAAGTAAAAGTTTATTTTGAAGAAACAGAAAAAAAAAAAATCTTACGTATTAAAAAACTTGGCTGCAACTATTTTGTGGATGACCTAGAAAATATTTTAAGCAAGTTACCAAAAAACATTGTAAAAATACTATTTTCACCAAACAAAAAAACCAATAATAAAAAAAATTTTTTAGTAATAAATTCATGGAATGAACTTACTAAAAACTTAAATTAAATGAGAGAATTATTATTTAAAAAGACTAAAAGTATACTGGCTAAAAATAATATTTTTAAAGCAAATCAATTTATTAGATTTCCAACAGGCAGAAATAATCAAGTATGGAAAATTTCTAACACTGAAAATCATTGGATAATTAAAATTTACCCCAAATTCAAAAATAATTATAATTTAAGACTTTTGAAAGAATTTAAATTCTTGAAAATTTTAGAGGAGCAAGGAATTTTTTGTGTACCCAAATCAATCGACTTTGATAAAAAAAGAAACTTAGCTTTATATACTTATATACCTGGGAAAAGGGTTAATAAGATTAATGATAACTACATTGATCAAATATTAAATTTTATTTATAAAATCAATAAATCTAAAAATACAAAAAAATTTAAAAATTTACCAAAAGCATCAGATTCATGTTTTAGTTTAAAACAGCATATTTTTTGTGTGCAGAGAAGAATAAATGAATTTAAAAATCTAAAACCAAAAAATTATTTGGAACAACAGGTTTATCTTTTTTTTAAAAATAAAATTTTTCCAGAATGGGAAAATAAAAAAAGAGAAATAGAGAATAATTTTACTGTAAAGGAAATAAATAAAAAATTTAATAAAAATGAATTAATTGTCTCACCATCTGATTTTGGTTTTCATAATATAATTGAAAAAAATAAAAAACTTTTTTTCGTAGATTTTGAGTATGCGGGTTGGGATGATCCAGCTAAATTAATATGCGATTTTATATGCCAGCCAGATTACAAGGTTGAAAAAAAATATTGGAACAAATTTATGCATGGATTATCTACAACACTTCCAAAAAACAACGAAATAGTAAAGAGAGTGAAAAATGTGCTTCCACTTCACAGAGTAAAGTGGTGTTGTGTGTTGTTAAACGAATTTATAAAAAAAAATAAAACTAGAAGAAAACATGCAGGCTTTTTATCAAATTTTGTATTACAAAATCAGCTGCTTAAGTCCAAGAATTATTTTAGAGTAAATTTAGGTTAACTTTATTTTTTATTAATATGTTTTTAACAAAAGAAGAAAATAATTTAAGCAAAGAATTCTTTGAAAAGGGATACATCATAAGACCTGCTCAGAATATAAATGCTCTATCAGAAATAAGAAATAACTTAATTAAAAAAATAACGAATTATTTAAAAATAAAAAAAAATGTTGATCCAAATAATTTTTTAAACAATATTCACAAAGAAATACCTGTAAATAAATTAAACGATCTTAGAGTACACCTAATTAATGAGGTAAACTCAATTAGTAAGTTTAAAAATTTATATTTTCAAAGTGCTAAGAAATTTATTGAAATTTTAGTTGGTAACGAACTCGCGATGCAAAAAAAAATAAGTTTAAGTATACAAATCCCAAAAGATGACAGCTCACTTTTGCCTGTACATTCGGATACTTGGTCGGGCCTATCTCCATTTGAAGTGGTAGTGTGGATACCTTTGGTTGATTGTTATAAAACTAAAGCAATGTTTATACTTCCACCAAAACATAGCAGCGAATTAAATAATCAATTTAAGAAATTTTCAAGAAAAAGCAGCGAAGATATATTTAGAAAAATATCTAAAAAAATAAAGTGGATTGATATTAAATTTGGAGAAGTATTAATTTTTAACCAGCATTTACCTCACGGCAATAGAGTAAATAAAGAAAAAGAAACAAGATGGTCAATGAACTGCAGATTTAAAAGCATTTTTTCTCCTTACGCAGATAAAAAAATTGGAGAGTTTTACGAGCCTATTACTCTAAGAATAGCATCTAAAATGGGTATGAATTATCGTTTCCCGAAAATAAAATAATTTATGAAAAAATTAAGAGGATATATTTTTAGCAGACCTTTTTTAGGAGAGAGAGTTCCTCAACATATTCAGAACCTAGTTTTAAGGGAGTATTGTTCTAGAAAAAAACTTCAATTTCTTTTGAGTTTTGTGGAATACAGATTTGAAAATAGTTCATTGATGTTGGAAAAAGTTTTGAATGAGCTAAATAGAATTGATGGAATTATTTTTTACAGTCTATTCCAAATGCCACAAGATGATAAAGAAAGAAAAGTTATATATAAAAAAATTTTAGGTAAAAAAAAAGAAATTCATTTTGCGGTAGAGGAAATTAAAATGAAAGATGCAGAAAGTGTAGAATTTGTTGAAAATATTTTTCTTATAAAAAAAACTTTACCTAATTGCTTATCGAAATTTTAATAATTTATAAAAATGAGTAAAATTAGAGACTTTATTACATCGTTACACAAATCTTCAAAAAGAGATTATTTAGATAGGATGTTAAATAATAAGGCTGAATGTATTAAAATTGCAAAGAAATATGATTATCATTACTGGGATGGAAATAGAAGAACTGGCTATGGGGGCTATAAATATATCCCCGGACATTGGAAGCCGATGGCAGAAAAAATTCTAAAAACATATAACCTAGGACCTGGTTCTAAAGTTTTAGACGTAGGATGTGGTAAGGCTTTTTTATTGCATGAAATGAAATTATTAGAACCAAAGTTAGTCATTGAGGGTTTTGATATCTCTAACTACGCTTTAGAACATAATACTGATCTAACTAAACCTTATGTGTATTATCATAAAGCTCAAGAACCGTATAAGTACAAAGATAAAGAGTTTGACCTAGTCATTTCTTTAAACTTATTACATAACCTAAGATTTTTTGATTTAAAGAAAGCTTTTTTAGAGATCCAAAGAGTTGGGAAACAATCCTATATAGTTGTTGAAAGCTATAGAAATGAAAAGGAATTATTCAATTTACAATGCTGGGCTACAGTATGCGAATCTTTTTTTGATACTGAAGAGTGGATCTATTTATTCAAAGAATTTGGATATACCGGCGACTACGAATTTATTTTTTTTGAATAAGCAATAATCAAAATTTAAATAATACTAATTCAAGATGAAAAAAAAAAACTTATTTGATAAAATTAAAAAATTAGAAAATACTATTTTAAAAAAAAACAATCTTAAAAAAAAGAATTCAAGAGTTTATTATACAGCAAAAAAAAATTTTAAAATTTCAAATCAAAATATTTATCTATTAAAAAAATTACTGATTTATAAAAATCAGAACATTTTTAGAATATGTTTTCACAAAAGTGACAAAGACCATATTAATGAAATGCTTATAATGGTTAAAGGAAGATTTTCAAACAAACCTCATAAACAAAAAAAATCAAGTGTTTCTTATCATCTGTTAAGTGGAAGTTTGTCCATAAATCTTCATAATAATAAAGGAAAAATTGTAAAAAAATATGACCTTGGTGAGAAAAAAAATAATCTAAAACTGCTAAGATTAGATGCAAATATTTTTAGATCGCTTTCATGCTCAGGTAAATTCACAATTTTTATGGAAACATCATGTGGCCCCTTTAGCGATAGAAATACAAAATGGTTAAAATAAAGTGAATATTTTAAGAAATTTTTTTAACAACAACACACTTCTAAAAGTAAAAAGAACTAATGGTTGTAATATCTTACTTAAAAATGGAAGAAAGATATTTGATATGACAGCTGGAATTAATTCTCATGCAATATTAGGTTACGGAAACACAAAGGTAATAGCAGCAATTAAAAAACAGGCTAGTCTTTACACACATGTAGACTACAAATTTTGGAATGATGAAAACTTGGTAAAATTATCTGACACAATTATTGGTAATTCAAAAAATGGTTTAAAAAGTGTTTATTTTTCAGGAAATTCTGGTTCCGAGGCATGTGAAGCAGCTTTATTAATGAGTTATCAAACACATTTTTTATCAGGCAATAAAAAAAAATTATACGTTATTTCGAGAGATGAGTCTTATCATGGTTCAACAATTGGTGCACTTACTTTGGGGGATAGAAAAAACACACATTTCTATAGTAAAAATTTAAAATTAAAGAGAGTAAAAATTCCTATGCATCACCCTCTTTACTTAAAGAAAGATGGTGAAACTTTGGAAGAATATGCCAAAAGAAGTGCTAAGAATCTGGAATCAATAATTTTGAAAATTGGACCTAAAAACGTAGGAGCTTTTGTTGGGGAAACTATAATGGGAGGTTTGGTTGGCGACGTTCCACCAGCCCAAAATTATTGGAAACATATTCAAAAAATTTGTAATAGATATAATGTACATTTAATCTTAGACGAAGTGTATTGTGGTACGGGCACAACAGGAAAATACTTTTGTTTTGATTGGGATAAAGTAAAACCAGATTTTGTTTTTATAGGTAAGACTTTAGGTGCTGGTTATGGGGCAATAAGCGCTGTAATAACAACAAAAAAAATAGAGAATATTTTGAAGTCAAGTGGACGATTACAACACAACACTACCTATCAAGGACACTCTCTTAGTGCTGCAGCAGCACTTCAAGTTCAAAAAATAGTTAACAATAGTATTTTTTTAAAAAAAGTTGATGAAGTTGGAAAATTTATGAGAGATTATATTAATTGTGAACTTCAAAATCATCCTTTTTATAGAGAAGTAAGAGGTAGAGGTTTAAGGTTTTCTTTCGAATATAGTTGTAAAAATAGAAATAAGTTTAGTGAAAAACTTTACAATAATATTTTAGAAAAATATAATATATTAACCAGCACAAAATTTCACAGAATATGTTTTACACCCCCTCTAATAATAACAAAAAAAGAAGCTGAACGTTCATTAGATATAATTATAAGTGAGTTCATAAAAATTTCTCAAAGTTGGTCGAATAAATATAATAATTAGATAAATTTACGTGAGCTCAAGCGCTGTATTTAAAATGAAACACCCCCTAACAAGAATTAAGTATTTTCTTAACAAGCAATTCATTGATTTAAAAAAAGGTGGTATAAAAACACTAATAAAAAAAATTACAATTTTTATTAAACTTGCAATTAATATAGTAAATCCATTTTACTATTTTGCAATAATACTGCTATTTTTTTCTTACCTAATTAGACCCTTTTTTTTAATTCGATGGGATATTTTACATTCAGAAAAAATAGGTCATTTCGCTGCAAATACAGAAATTTATTGTTGCAAAAAAGACTTTTTAATTAATGTACCTAAAAAAAAACATATAGATCTTTTTTGTTTAGGTGAGAAAGTCTGTAACAAACAATTAGCTTTGATGTGGAAACGTGAACTTAATATTTTACCACGTTATATATTATATCCAGTTATAGTAATTAATAATATTGTAAGCAAATTACATAAAGGATCATCAATTCACCAAATTCATATTAAAGAGGATATTTATTCAATTGAAGATAATGAGAAACTTAAAAGAGTGTCCACACATAGAGATCTTCATAGTTTAATACCCAAAACAGGCCCTCACCTTAATTTTACTAGAGATGAAATTTTGAAAGGCGAAAAATATCTGAAAGAATTTGGTCTAAAAGAAAATTCTAAAATTGTTTGTCTTATTGTTCGCGACTCAGCTTACGAGAAAAGTTACTTAAGTAATGCCGATTTAGACTTAAGCTATAATGACTATAGAGATCAAAATATTTCGGAGTATATGCCTGCTGCAGAAGAATTAACCAAGAGGGGCTATTGGGTTTTTAGAATGGGTAAGGTTGCATCTAAAGCAATTAAATCATCAAATCCACGTATAATAGATTATGCAAATTCTAGAATAAAAAATGATTTTTTAGATATTTACTTAGGATACAAATGTAAGTTTTGCATAAGAACAGCAGGCTATGGCGCTGTTCCACAAATTTTTAGAAAGCCTATATTATATATCGAAGGTCCTATGGCCGACTTACAGGGAAATGAGAAACAAGATCTTATTTTGTTGCCACACTACTACTCAAAAATAAAGAAAAGGAAATTAACTATTTCGGAAATATTTAGAGAAGGGGTTTGCGACATCAGAACAACAGAAGGATATAAGAATTTAGGAATTGAGGTTCAGCATAATACCTCAGAAGAAATAAAAGATGTTGTAATCGAAATGGTTGAAAGGTTAGAAGGTATTTGGAAAGAAAATTTTGAAGATCTTTCATTACAGAAGAGTTTTTTTGAGATTTTTGAAAAGAATTTAATTTTTTACAACAAAAGAAAATTGTTTGGTGAAATTAAAGTTAGACAAAGCTCAAATTTTATCAAGAAAAATACTTTTTGGCTTAAATAATCTATATATGTTACAGTACAAAGATTAAATAAGAATATGTTTGATATAAATTTTTTTGAAAAGTCTTATCCTATAAAAAGGAAAATCGCAGATGGCCTGATGTCTGCAAGAGATGTTGACGCTATAGAAAAAGAATTAGAGAATCTTAGAAGCGAAGTTCCAACAATTTTCAATATTGAAACAACTAATTATTGCAATATGAAATGTGTTATGTGCGCTAGAACGATCTACATGACAAGAAAAAATATTTGGATTGAAGATGAGTTGTTTGAAAAAATGCTTAATAAAGTAAATACTTACAAAAAAGAAGACATGGAAAAATTTTGGTCTTGGTTAGAAACAAATACAAATTTTAAATCTTCAGAAGTTTCAGAGAATGGTTTTTATTTTTCAATTGTTTCAAGATGTTTAATATTGCACGGTTTTGGAGAACCCTTTTTAGATAAGTATTTAATCAAACGATTGGAGCTTTGTAAGAAAAAAAATATTCCAACCTATTTTTCATGTACCCCTGCCACGATGACAGTTGATAAAGCTGTGAAAGCGATGGAGGCTGGCTTAACTGTTTTAAAGTTTTCTTTAGATGCTATGGATGAAGAAAGCATAAAGTCTATAAGAGGAAAAAAAGCAAATTATCAGGAGTCGATAGATAAAATTCATGAATTAATTAAAATAAAAAAAGAAAAGGGACTTAAAACTTTATTAGTCCCATGTATGATTGCTTTTGACAAAGATGAGAAAAGTTTGATGCTTCATAAAAAATTTTTAGATTTTTGGAAAGACAAGGATGTTTATGCTTATGTTAAAAGCCAAGATAATCGTTGGTTATTTGAAAAAAATAAAAATCTAGAAAATAAATCTCACTACAAAACTCAATACTGCGAGTACCCATGGACTTCAGTTACAATTATGGCTGATGGAAATGTTGTTCCATGCACACAAATATCAAACAATGAAATAGTATTGGGTAACGTTAAAGAAAACACTTTAGAAGAGATTTGGAACGGTAAGAAGTATCAAGAGTTAAGAAAAATGCATATCAGTGGTAAATTCCCTGCTAATCATAAATGTTCAAAACAATGCGATCAAATTAAGTTACACGAACATTTAAAATAATTTCAAAAAAAGTAAGATGAAAAAAATTGAAGATATTTCTCTAGTAATTTATGCTAGATTAAATTCTCAGCGATGTCCAAATAAAATGGTTCGACCATTTGCTAACTCAACACTTTTAGATATTGGAATAAAAAAAGTTTTAAGTTCTAAAATCATACCTAAAAAAAATATTTATATTGGGGTCTATGAAAAAAAACTTATTGATATCGCAAAAAAATACAAGGTTAATATATATAAAAGAAGTAAAAAATCAGCAGAGTCAGAAGGTTTTCCAGTATCAAAATATTACGAATTTTGGAATAAAATACCTTTTAAAAATGTTGTGATGTTAAATGTTTGTAGTGTTTTACTTGATATCAAAACAATAGATCAATTTATAAGAACATATTTAAAAACAAGTTCCAGAGGTTTATTTGCAGTTGTCTCTAAAAAAAACTATTTTTGGAATAACAAAAAAAATTTAATTACAAAAGCGCCTAAAAAAAAATCTACGATGAATACTAAATATCTAGATTCTATGTACGAAGCGGCTCACTGCCTACAAGCAGGAAAACTATCTGATATAGGCCAAGATATTTGGATGGGAAAATATTTAAAAAAAAATGATCCTGAGTTATTCACGATACCAGAAGATGAGGCTTTTGATATTGATTACGAATGGCAATTTAAAGTAGCAGAGTCGTTGTACAAAAATAAATTTAAAATAAAGTAATATCTTAAATGACCAGTTTATCTACAAAACCTTGGAATATAAAAGAAAATATAAATATTTCCCACAAGGAACATTTATATAATAAACAATCTGGAAAAATATTACAGAAAAGTATTTTTAAAAAAAAAATATATTTTTCTAACAATATAATTTTTGCAAGGTTTAACAAAAGTTTAGATCAACCCTTTAAATGGATTAAAAAATTAAAATTAACTGACAATTGTGTAATTTTGGATGTAGGGGCAAATGTTGGCATCAACTCAATTTGTTATAAAAAGATTTTTAAAAAATCAAAAATATACTCTTTTGAACCAATCAAAAACACATTTAAAATTTTAAAAAAAAATATTAAAAGAAATAAATTAAATGGCTCAATAAAAACGTTTAATTTTGGTTTTTCAAATAAAAATAAAAAAGCTTTTATGAGCATACCAACAGCACAACAAGGTGAAAGATACAAGCACTATTTAAGTTCAGCTTTATACAGTCTTTATGGAAAAGGAAAAAAAAAGATAAAAACAAAATTATTAACAATAGATAAATTTGTAAAAGATCATAAAATTAAAAGAATTGATTTTATAAAAATAGATGTTGAAGGTCATGAATATGAAATTTTAGAAGGAGCAAAAAATTCTATAAAAAAATTTAAACCAATAATACAATCTGAGTTTAATTATATAACAAGACTATTATCAAAAAAAAATTATAAAAATTACTTAGAGTTTGCTAAAAAATATAATTACAGAATAATGCTTTTGGGAAAAGGTTACAAAATTATAAATAAACCAAACTTGAATAAAATTTCAAAATATAAATTTTCAGATTTTATATTTTTTTAAATTGCTTATAAAATAAAATGCAAAACATCATTGTTTATGGAAGAGGGTCAATTGGAGTTAGACATGCTAAAAATCTAGAAAAACTTAATTTTAATCCTATCTTTTTAAGAGTTAAAAAGAAAAAAAGTATTCCCAATGACAATTTAAATGTACCAGAAGTATTTAGTTTTGATGAAGCATTAAAATATAATCCAATAGGGGCAGTTATTTCTACACCAACAATCTTTCACACCAAGCACGCCCTTGAGTTTCTTGAAAAAAATATTCCTGTATATATAGAAAAACCCCTGGGGTACAAAATAAATTCAGATCACCTAAATATGCTTGAAAATTACTCAAAAAAAACAATTATACATGGTGGATTTAATTACAAATACTCTCCTGAAATTAATAGCTTTAAAAAAAAATTCTTTGAAATGAAAAAAAAAATTAAAGAGGCAAAAATTATATGGAAAACTGATTTAAAAGAATGGCACCCGTGGGAAGATTATAGAGAAAGTTATGCATTTAGACCAGAATTAGGTGGGGGAGTAATACACACATGTTCTCACGAAATAAATTTTTTGGTAGAGCTTTTTCCAAATGCAAAATTAAAAAAAGTAAAAAAATCTCTTTTTGAAAATATTTGTACTAGCTGTGAGGCTAATTATGTTGAAAATTTAATAAATATTCAACTAAATTTAGATTTTATGAGTAATAAAAAAAAAAGGGAAATTTCTTTTACTTTACAAAATGATAAAGTCATTAAATTTGATTTTAACAAATATTCAGAAGATAAAATTAAAGATATATCTTGCTATGAATCAGTCAAAGATTTTGTTAATTGTATTAAAAAGCAGTCAATGCCAAAATCTAATTATGAGGACTCAAAAAAAACATATTTATATTGTGAAAGTTTATTAAATGAATAACAAAGAAAATTTTGATTTAAAAAGCAGATTACCTTTTTTTATAGCTGAGATTGGTCATAACCACCAAGGTTCAGTCGAAACAGCCAAAAAAATGATAAAAGCTGCAAAAGATAGTGGTGCTAGTGCAGTAAAATTACAAAAAAGGAATAATAAAAAGCTATACACCAAAGCATTGTATAATCAAATCTACGACAATAAAAACAGCTATGGGGAAACTTATGGCGAGCACCGAGAATTTTTAGAATTAGGTAAAGAAGAATATTTAGAACTCAAAAAATATTCTGACAGCCTAGGTATAATATTTTTTGCGACTCCATTTGACTTTGATAGTGTTGATTTTTTAGAGGAAATAGGAGTAAGTGCCTATAAAATAGCATCTGCTGATTTAATTAATACTCCGTTACAAAAATATATTGCAAAAAAAGGTAAGCAGATTTTTTTAAGCACAGGAGGAGGAACTATTAATGATATCACTAGGGCATGCAAAGCAATTTTGCCAATAAACGAAAAACTTTGCATACTGCATTGCACCGCTTCTTATCCAGCAGATATTTCAGACATGAACTTAAATGTTATACCGAAACTAATTAAAGAATTTCCGAAACAAATTATAGGAATATCTGATCATGAACATGGTATTGATGCAGCTGCAGTAGCTTTTATGCTTGGCGCAAGAGTTTTTGAAAAACACTTCACTTTAAATCACAGCTGGAAAGGGACAGACCACTCATTTTCTTTGATGCCTGAAGGTTTAAAAAAATTGATTAGAAATATTAATAGAATTCCCAAAATGCTCGGTGACGGAAATAAACAACTTTTAGAAAGTGAAAAAAAACCACTTAAAAAAATGGGTAAATCAATAGTTGCAAATAAAAATTTACCAGCTGGACACAAATTAACAGAAAAAGATATTGCATTAAAATCTCCCGCAGGAGGTTTACCACCTTACGAGTTAGAAAATATTTTGGGTAAATCTTTAAAAAAAGAATTAGCGGAAGATGATTTAATAACTAAAGAAATTGTTAAATAGAAATTTTTAAAGTCAAAAAATAAAAAACCTCATCTCTATTTCATAACCAATACCTCTCACATTGTTAAAAAAATATAAAATATTATTTAACCAAAAACAAAAAATTCACGTTATAATTTTGTTTGCAGGTATTTTGATTACCAGCTTGCTAGAGATGGTTGGTTTGGGGTCTATCCCACTTTTTATAAGTTTAATTTTAAATCCAGAAAACATCATTTCTTATTTACCAGAAAATAATTTAATATCATTTTGGATAAGTAAGGACTATTTAGATCAAGTCATAATAGCTTCATTTATAATATTACTATTTTTCTTTTTAAAAAATATTTTTATATTTTTAATAAATTTCTTGCAGGCAAGTATTTGGAGAGATTTAAATATTCAAACGTGTAAAAGATTATTTAAAACTTATCTTTTCATTCCTTATTTTATGCACTTAAATTTAAACCCAGCAATTATAAATAGAAATATTACTAGAGAAGTATTAATTGCAACTCAGTATTTAGATTCTTCATTAATTTTTCTTCGTGAAGCTTTATTAATAGCAGTCATTTTTGTTTTATTGATAATTGTAAATCCGTCAATAAGTCTACTTGTTTTTTTAGGAATAGGTTTTTTTGGAGTTGTTTTTTATTATTTGATTAAAAAAAAAATGGTCCAGCTTTCTAAACTTGCTCTCTATCATCGCGGTCGTCAAACCCAGCATATTAATCAGGTTTTTGGCGCAATAAAAGACACTAAAATTTTATCTAGAGAAAAATTTTTTGTAGATGAATTTAAAAGTGAATTAGATGGAGCTGAAAGAGTAACTTTTTTTTCTCAAGTTATTAACAAAATTCCTCGCCTGGCAATGGAATTTTTTGGCGTTCTTGCAATTTTATTAGTTTTATTATTTTTAATATATGAGGGCAGAGCAGTTGATGAACTAATGCCTTTATTAGCCTTTATTGGTGTAGCTATAATTAGACTGATTCCCTCATTTAATACAATTATCACAACATCTTCTTTAATGAAAAGATCTTCTGTTTCATTTAACCTTGTTATTGATTTATTAAAAAAATTTGAAAGTCATTCATTAAATAAAGATTATAAAATTACTTTAAATGAAAAAAATGGTAACTTTTTTAAAAAAGGAATTAAATTAGTAAACGTAAATTTTAAATATTCAGAAGCAAACAACGAGGTTTTGAAAGATATCAATATAGAGATTAAACCTGGAATTTCTGTTGCTTTTATCGGGACAACGGGTGCGGGCAAGTCTACTCTGGTTGATTTAATTCTAGGCTTACTTAAGCCCAGCAAAGGTAAAATATTAATAGATGAAGAAGATCTAGAAAAGAATTTTAAAAAATGGCAGAATCAAATTGGTTACATACCTCAAGATATATATTTATTAGACGATACAATTAAGAAAAATATTGCCTTTGGTATTCATGATAAAGACATTAATCTAAGTAAAGTTGAAAGATCAATAAAACTAGCACAATTAGAAAAGTTTATTTTAAGCTCAAAAGACGGACTCGACACAATCGTTGGAAATAGAGGAGTAAGATTGTCTGGTGGCCAAAGACAAAGGATAGGGATAGCAAGAGCCCTATATAACGATCCAAAGATACTTGTACTAGACGAAGCAACGAATTCTTTAGATATTCAAACTGAAAAAAAATTAATGGAAGATATAGAAAGTTTAAAAGGTAAATATACATTAATTATAGTAACGCACCGGCTATCCACAATAGAAAAATGTGACAAGATTTATATTATCGATAAAGGATCAATTTATACTGGGGAAAACTACAAGGAAGTAGCAGAAAAATTTAAGAATTTTAACGACAGAATAAGTTCAAAAAAGTAAATGTATACCGCACTAATAATAAAGCCTAATAAACCTTTTTCAAAAAAAGTTATTTTACTTTGCAAAAAAACATTTCCTAAGTTAGATATTTTTTTTTCAACTAATAAAAAAAAAATTCCTCAAAAATTGAAAAATAAAAAGTATGATTTAATAATATCTTATTTATCAACATGGGTTATTCCAGAAAATATTTTAAAAAAAACTAAAAGGTTTAATATTAATTTCCATCCTGGTCCTCCAAAATATCCCGGCATCGGATGTTTTAATTATGCAATTTATAATAAAGATAAAACTTATAGTTGTACTGCCCATTTAATGCAAAAGAAGGTAGATAGTGGAAAAATAATAGAAATCAGTAAATTTAAAATTTCAAAAAATGAAAGCATTAAAACTTTAAGTTTAAAAACATATAAAAAAATGTTTTTTTTATTTAAGAGAGTAATAAAGAAAATTAAAGGAAATAATATTTCTTTTAAAAAAATAAAATGGGCAAAATCTACTTACAAAAGAATTCATTTAGATAATTTATCAACAATAAGAATTAAAGTTAATAATAAAGAAATGGATAGATTTATCAGGTCTACTTACTTTTCAGGTTATTCTTTTCCAAGAGTAAAAATAAATAATCATACGTTTATTTATAAAAAAAATGCGCGCTAAAATAATCCTAGAAGCAGGTGTAAATCACAATGGAAGCATCAAAAAGGCAATAAAAATGGTCGATATTGCAGCAAAAGCTAAAGCAGATTACATAAAATTTCAAACTTTTTTTGCGGAGGATTTGGTTACCCAGAAGGCCTCTAAAGCATCTTATCAAAAAAAAAATACTAAAAAAAAAGAGTCACAATATAAAATGTTGAAAAAATTAGAATTGAGCAAAAATGATCACTTAAAATTAATAAAGTATTGTAAAAAAAAAAGAATTAAATTTTTATCATCTCCTTTTAGTATTAATAGCTTTAACTTACTACATAAGCTTGGGCAAAAAACCATCAAAATTCCCTCTGGAGAAATAAACAATTATCCGTATTTGAAGCATATCGGAAGTTTTAAAAAAAAAATAATAATTTCAACTGGCATGTCTAATTTAGAGGAAGTAATAAGAGCTGTTAAAATATTAAATGGAGCTGGAACTCCAAAGAAAAATATTACTGTTTTACATTGTAATAGTGAATACCCATCACCAACAAAGGATCTAAATTTAAATTCTATTTTTACATTAAAAAAACATTTAGGCTTAAAGATTGGTTACTCAGACCATAGCATTAGTAAAATTACTCCAGTAATTGCAGTTGCACTTGGCGCTTCAATAATTGAAAAACATTTTACATTAAATAAAAATTTAAGTGGGCCAGACCATAAAACCAGCTTATCTACGGCTGAAGTTTTCGAAATGATGCAATATATAAGAGAGACAGAAAAAATTTTAGGAAGTTATAAAAAAAAACCAACTAAGAGTGAAAGTAAAAATATTAAAATTGTAAGAAAATCTATTGTAGCGAAAAATAATATAAAAAAAGGTGATAAATTTTCTAAAGAAAATCTAACAACAAAAAGACCCGCTCTTGGAATTTCTCCAATGAAATGGATGAAAATTATCAATACCATTGCTAGAAAAAATTATAAAAAAGATGACTTTATATAAAAAAAAAATATGCTTTGTGACAAGCAGTAGAGCTGAATATGGAATGATTAAAAATTTGCTATTTCAAATAAAAAAATCTAAAAAATTAAATCTTAAAATACTAGCAACAGGAACGCATTTAAGCGCAAGACATGGTTTGACTTACAAAGAAATATTGCAAGATGATTTACAAATATATAAAAAATTAAAAATTTCTATAAATTCAGATACGTCGTTAGCTATATCTCGAGCCATATCTGAAGGAGTAAAAAAATTTTCTAAAGAATTTAATTCACTTAGACCAGATCTAATTTTAATTTTAGGAGATAGATTTGAAATTTTTTCAGCCGCTATTGCTGCAATGTCAGAAAGAATACCCATCGCACATATACATGGTGGAGAATTAACAGAAGGAGCAATTGATGATGCAATGAGACATTCTATTACTAAAATGTCCCATCTACATTTTGTTGCAGCAAAAGAGTATAAAAATCGTGTTCATCAGCTTGGAGAATCTAAAAAGTTTATATATTTAGTAGGAGGTATGGGCGCGGATATTATAAAAAATATGAAGTTTATAAATAAAAATGAATTGCAAAAAAAATTAAAATTTATTTTTAGAAAAAAAAATATTTTTGTAAATTTTCACCCAGTAACTCTAGAAAAAAACTCGTCAAGGAAACATATAAAAGAAATTTTAAAAGCTTTAAAACTATTAAAAAAAGTAGGTATAATATTTTCTATGCCAAATGCTGACCATAATAGTAAAATTATTTATGATGAAATAAATAGTTTTGTTAAAAAAAATAAAAACTCTATAGCATTTAAATCACTTGGAAGTTTAAAATATTTGTCATGTCTAAAATTGTGTAATGTAGTTTTAGGAAATTCCTCAAGTGGCTTATTAGAAGCGCCGAATTTAAAAATACCAACGATAAATATTGGTGATCGCCAAAAAGGTAGAGCTAAATCGGGATCTGTCGTGGATTGTTTACCAACTCAAAAAAAAATTTATTTAAATTTAACAAGTATTTTAAGTGGAAAAAAAAAATTTAAAAATAAAGATTTTTTCAGTCCTTACGGTCAAGGAGGAGCAAGTAAAAAAATTCTTAAAATTCTTGAAAAAGTAAATTATAAAAACTTACTTAAAAAAAAGTTTATAAATATTGTTAGGACATAAAAGATGAAAAATATTTTAATCAATCCAAATGTTAAAATAATTTATGCCATGAGAAGACTTAGTGAAACTGGTGAAAGAGGTCTTATAGTAGTAGACAAAACTAAAAGATTGCTAGGTTCACTTACTGATGGTGATATAAGAAGAAATATTCTAAAAGGTTATAATTTAAATTCATCAATTAAAAAAATATACAATAAAAAACCTCTCTATTTAATAGATGATAAATTTACAGAAAAGAACGTCAGATTAATATTCAACAAAAAAAATATAGATGTTATTCCAATATTAAATAAAAAAAGAAAATTTACTAGATATCTAACTAGAAATAATTTTTTTAATAGTTCTAAAAAAATAATAATTATTCCTGATACTAGTGTAGTAATTATGGCAGGTGGGAAAGGGTTGAGATTAAATCCTTTTACAAAGATTTTGCCAAAACCGCTTGTCCCACTTAATGATAAGACTATTATAGAACATATAATTGATAAATTCGTTTCGTTTGGAATAAAAAACTTTACTTTAACTCTCAATTATAAAAGCAAAATTTTAAAATCATTTTTCAAAGAATTGAAAAATACTAATATTACAATTAAATTTTTAGAAGAAAAAAAACCTCTTGGAACCGCGGGAAGTTTAAAACTTTTAAAGAACAAACTTCCAAATAATTTTTTTGTAAGTAATTGCGATGTATTGATAAAAGCAGACTATAAGGAAATTTACGATTTTCATAAAAAAAATAAAAATATTGTAACAATAGTAGCCTCAACTAAGGAGTTAAAAATTCCTTATGGAGTTTGTAAAATAAATAAAAAAGGCCTCCTATCGCAGATAGATGAAAAACCATCTTATAATTTTTTAGTTAATACAGGTTTATATGTAATTAATAGTAAATCTTTAAAACTAATTCCATCTGGAAAAAGATTTGATGTAAATGAACTAATAAATAAAATTAAAAAAAATAAAGGTAGGGTAGGTATTTTTCCTATCAATGAGAAGTCGTGGTTTGACGTTGGACAGTGGAACGAATATGAAAAAACTACAAAAGAAATAAAACTATTAGATGTTTAAAAAATATAAAATATTATCCCTTATTCCAGCTAGAATTGGTTCAAAAGGTTTGAGAAATAAAAATGTTAAAAAGTTTTTTAACAAACCTCTAATTTCTTGGTCAATAAAGGCTTCTAAAAAATCAAGGTATATTGATTATACTTTGGTGTCCTCTGATTCTGAAAAAATTATAGATATTTCAAAAAAATTAAAAGTTAATGCTCCTGTTAAAAGACCAAAAAATTTAGCACTTGATAGTTCTAAGATTAAAGATGTTATATTTCACTCTTTTGAGTGGTTAAGAAAAAAAAAATTGAAATTTGACTACTTTATTTTATTACAACCAACTTCACCGTTAAGAAGCGAAAAGCATATAGATGATGCTATAAGATACTATTTTAAAGTCTCTAAAAAGACTAAGGAAACTATGGTTTCTGTAACTGAGGCACCAATCAAGGCTAGTTTAATCATGAAAGCTGAAAAAAAGTACGCAAAATTTGCAATAAGTGACAATAAAAATATTAAAAATTTAAGAAGACAATATCTAAAAAAATATTTCATACCTAATGGGGCGATATATTTTGCAAATATAAAACGCTTTAAAGGTGATTTTTTTACAAAAAACATGATTTATTTTGAAATGTCAAACAAAGTTTCTATAGACATTGACGATATAAAAGATTTTAATAAAGGTATAAAATATAAAAATAACTATTAAACATGAGCTTATTAAAAGGAAACTACAAAGTTAAAACAGATATAAAAAAAAAGAAATTATCCAAAGAAGATATTCTTGAAGAAAAGTTTGAAAAAGCTGCATCCAAAAGATTGGGAGGTAGTATGGTTTACATCAAGAAAAAAAAAATAAATTGGGATTTAAAAGATTAAGTTTTTGACCAATTCATTCTCATCGAACAATAAGTTTATAAGCAAATTACATCAAAAATTTGCAAGTGTTACATATAAAAATATTGTACCTGAGGTTAAAAAAAATGTTTTTTATAATTTAAAGCATTTAAAAATAGGAAAATCTATCTCCGAGCTAAGAAATTACAATATGAATTCAAAAAATGCCATAGTAGTCGGCGGAGGTCCTAGCTTAAGAAAAATTGATCAAATAAAAACTTTAAAAAAATACGCAAAAAAATTTATAATTATATCTTGTGATGGATCATTGTTTTATCTTTTAAGTAATAAAATAGTCCCGGATCTAGTGGTTACGCTTGACCCACATCCAACTAGAATCATTCGATGGTTTGGAGACAAAACTCTAAATCTTAAAAAAATTAAAAAAGATAATTATTTTTCAAGACAAGATATAGAAAAAAAATTTAACAATGAGTTAAAATCTAACAAAAAAATAACAAAATTATTTGATCATTATTCGAAAAAATTAAAAATTGCCCTATGTACTTCATCCTCAAAAATGGTAGTTCAAAGGCTTAAAAACTCAAATGCCAAGCTGTTTTGGTGGAATCCTTTTTTAGATGATCCTAAAAAAAAGGGAAGTTTAACAAAAAGTATTTATAAAAAAAATAAATTTCCAATAATTAACAGTGGAGGCAATGTAGGGGCTGCCGCGTGGATGATGGCAGATAGTTTATTTAATTGTAAAAAAATTGCGCTTATAGGTATGGATTTTTCCTACTATATAGACACACCTATAGAATCTACTCAATATTATGATATTTTAAAAAGTATATTTAAAAAAAAAGATATAAACATTTTTTTTTCCAAAATTTATAATCCTAAATTAAAAAAATATTTTTTTTCCGATTATGTTTATATTTGGTATAAAAAATGCTTCTTAGAGATGGTTAGAAATACAGAATCAAAAACTTATAATTGTACAAAAGGTGGCATTTTGTTTGGTAAAAATATAAAATTGCAAACTCTCAACGAGTTCTGTAAAAAAGGTATATAAATTTTATGGCTAAAGTTCTAATGATAAATCCCATGGTAAGGGAAGAAGATGACCCAAAACATGTTCCAATGGGAATGGCGCAGTTAGCTGCTATTGCAATTAAAAAAGGTCATCAAATACAAATTTATGACCATAATGCCTGGAGAGCTGATGATGAACAAATTAAAGAAGTTATTTTGTCTGATAACTGGGATTTAATTGGTATAGGAGGAATAACAACTGCGTACGCATCTATAAAAAAAATAGCAAAAATGGCAAGAAAAATATTACCTGGTGTAACTATCTCATTAGGAGGGGGAGTTTTAACTTCTTTACCTAAAGAAATTATGAAGTGGCTGCCCGAAATAGATTTTGGTTTTATTGGAGAAAGCTATGTAACTTTTCCAGAAGTTTTAGAAATGATTGATGCAGGAAAAAGCGATTGGCATAAGATTAATGGAACGATAAGTAGACTAGAAGGTGGTGAGCTGTATTTTTCTCCAAAAAGAGAACTGATAGATAATCTGGATGCTTTACCATATCCAGCTTACGACCTATTCCCAGTAGAAGAAGTTTATTTTAAAAACAGTGCAATGATGTATTCGGAAGCAGGTATGTTAGCAACTCGTAGATTAGATATTAATGCTAGCATAGGATGTTCTTTAATTTGTCGATTTTGCTATCACTTAGGAATCGCAGGTGACATGAGATACAAAAAAGATGCTAAAGGAAAGATTGTAAATGTAGAATTTGATCAACCAAAAAATTATACAAGAACCATAAGATATAATAGTCCTGAGTATGTTGTTCAATTAGCTAAGTATGTAGAAAAAAAATATAATGCTAATTATTTGTATTTTCTTGATGAAAATCTCATGACAATGGATGTTTTTTCAAGAAGAACATGGCTCAAAGAAATATGTAAGCTTTGGAAAGAAAATGATTTAGTTCCGAAAAAGAGAAAAGACGGAACATGGAAAGGTTTGTATTGGTCAGGAACAAGTCACGCAACTTTATGCGAGCCTGAAATATTAAAAACCATGGGCGAGCATGGATGTGCACATTTAGTTTACGGATATGAAGCATTTGATGATCGAATACTTAAGCTTATGGGAAAAGGATCGACACGAAAAACTAATATAAGAAGTTTTTTTTGGACCTTAGAAGCAGGCATTAGACCAATACCAAACCAAATCATAGGTTTTCCCACTGAAGATTTTGATTCACTAAAAATGCAAATGAAGGCATGGGATGATCTTGGAGTAATGGTTAAACCCCATTTTGCCACTCCATATCCAGGCTCTGAATGGTTTACTGTGTATAGAAAAAAAATAGAAGAACAATATAAGGGACAAGGTAAAAAACTTGGACTTAGCGATGATCTAGAAGCATTTATACTTGATCTAGGTGACGCGACCAGAGTTTCAGCGGTAATCTCTAAAAATTTTAATGCTGTTGAATTAATAGGTCTAAGAGAAATGATGGTCCATAGACAATATGAAAAAATCGACCAATATGAACAAGAGTGGAGAAAAAAACACAAAATTCCCGAAGGACAACCTTCAACATTATGCGGTCAAGATAATAAAGAAAAAAATTTAGAGATTAAAGCCGCAGCAAAGTAAAAAAATAAATAAAAATGAACGAACATCAATTTCTTGATAAAAGAGATCAAAATGGAGATCTGTTAAAATTTTCCGGTTATTTACACGCAAAAAAAACAACCGAAAAATTAATGGATATGATTTCTTATTCGAAAATCTATAAATTAATTTGTACTAAATTTCCTAAAAAGTACGTAGACGCTTATTTCTGTAAAATGATACACCACCAAATTCGTCCAATAAGTAATCAAATAGTGATTTCAAACTGGGAAATACAAAATGGGAAATCTCCTAGAAAAACCAAAATAAATGTAGGAGATTTTTTTATGAGTAAGCATCTAAACGATGTTATTGAAGATCCTAAAAAATTTATTTTCTACGATAAGACTAAAAGTTTAAAAAAAATCAGTAAAGATATTTTTGATAAAATAAGGTTAATTTATTATAAGTTTTTAAGTATAAAAAATATTTTTTTAAACAACAAAGTAAATCTTAAAGAGGAACATAATTCTTTAGCAGTATGTTACGCACACGGTATTTCTGAAAGCAATAGATCAGATTTATTTTGGCTTTACGGCTTTGATAAAAACATTTCTAACGTGATATTGTACGTCCAATACCCTTATATGTTAAGAAAATTTAAGGAAAAAAAAATAATTAAAAAATTAATAAAAGAAAAAAAGATTAAACTTTTAAAAATATGGGAAGAACAAAATATTAAAAAAAAAATATCACATAATAAACTTATTAGTGAAATTAAAGAAGCTTGTGATAACAGTCCTTTAGATAGATTAGTTTTAAAAAAATCAATCGAGCTAGTTAAAAAAGTAGAGTTTTGGCAAAACTTGTTTTTAAAGTATAAAATTAAAGTACATATTGATCCACATGAGATAGAAAATGAAATTTTAATAAAACAAATAGCAATTAATTTATTGGACGGATGTTCTTTGGGGTATAACTGCTCATATATAAGTGAAAAGGAAGGTATTCACTATAACTATTATCCAAATGATGTTTTCTTTTGTTGGGGTAAAAAAGACTTGAAAAATTTCAAAAGAAAAATTGATAATAAAACTGCTACAAATGTTAATTATTTTTTAACCTCAGGTTATCCATATACTTATTTTCCACAAAAAAAACAGTTAGAAATTAATAGTATTAAGACAAAATTAAAAAATAGTGGGGCAAAGTTCACAATACTTTTTTTAGACACATCAGCAGGCACTAATAGCGATTATTATGACCAGTTTTTATCAATAGAAAAATTGGAAAAAATTTATAAATTTTTATTTAACCTAGTTCTTTCCGATAAAGAGGTTGGCTTAATATTAAAACCAAAGAAAACTAAAAACTTAAAAGAATTGAACAATCTTGATTCTTATATTAATAGCGCAATAAATACAGGTCGTTGTCATGTTGTAAACAATGCTTCCGGAGGTATACCCTGGCACTATTCCGAAATATCAGATGTAGTTCTTTCGGTAACTATTGAAGATATCCCAACCTCTTTGTTGGATTGTATAATTAATAATAGAGATAAGAGAGCTGCTTTTATTAATTTTTCAAATCTTAAAAAATTAGATCCAGATTTTTATTCTTGGGGAAAAGATAGAGTAGTATTTGATGATGTTGAAAAAATGATAAATTCATTAATAAAATTTAAATCAGAAAAAACATCTAATGGTAACTTTGGTTTATGGAAAAAAGATTTTATAGATGAATTTGACTCATTTAGAGATAATAAGTGTGGTTATCGAGTTGGCAACTATATAAAAATGCTGCTAGAAAACTTTGATAAAGGTTTAAGCAAGAATCAATCAATAGAAATTGCAAACAAAAATTTTTTACCTATATAAAATAATTTTTTAAATGAGCAATAATAAAGCAAATGTTACGGTTATCGATTATGGTACAGGAAATCTTTTAAGTTTAAAAAGAGCTTTTGAGCATGTTGGAGCAAAAGTAAATATTACTAATGACCATAAGTTAATTTTAAATTCTTCGAGGGTTGTTTTACCAGGGGTTGGAGCTTATGGAAAAGCCATGGATGCACTAAAAGATCTTAATCTAACTGAGAGTATTATTTCAGTAGCAAAAAAAGAAATTCCATTCCTGGGTATTTGTTTAGGTATGCAACTTTTACTATCGGAAAGTGAAGAGTTTGGTTTTAATAAAGGTCTTAATTTAATAGAAGGTAAAGTGAAATCTATACGAAATGTAATCAAAAAAAATAATGTAAAGCTACCTCACATAGGATGGAATACATTAAAAAAAATTGAAAAAATTAAATTAGATGAAAAAAATTTACTTTATAATTACAATGAAAAAGATTCTTTTTATTTTATTCATTCGTTCGCTTCATTCCCAAAAAATTTAAATCATAGGTTGTTCGACACAGTGTATGAAAGTATAGATCTTCCAGCAATAATTGGTTATAAAAATATTTATGGTTTTCAATTTCATCCTGAAAAAAGTGGAAAAACTGGACTAAAACTTTTGGAAAAATTTTTGAAAATATAAAGATGATTTTATGAAAATATTAGTAATCGGAACAGGCATGTATGTAACAGGCAGAAATACCGAAGGGTATGGAACGATATTCCCATCAATAATTGAGTTTCAAAGAATTCATAAAATAAAAAATCTAGAAGTAATATTTACGGCAAAAAATTTTAGCAATGTTTCGAAAGCAAAGAAGAAAATTTCTAATGCAATTAAAATTTCAGGCGTGAAAATAAAAACAAAATTTTATCCAAATTCAAAAAATGATAATAAAAGTTATATAACTATTTTAAATAAGGATAAAAATATTAAATGTGCAATAGTTGTTGTGCCAGACCATTTGCACTACGAAGTTATAAATAGATGTTTAGATAAAAATATCCATACATTAGCAGTTAAACCATTTACTACAAAAGTAGATGATGCAAAAAAATTAATTATTAAAAAAAATAAAAGAAATTTATTTGGTTTAGTCGAATTTCACAAAAGATTTGATAAACACAATTTATTACTAAAGGATAAATATGAAAGTAAAAAATTAGGAGATCCTTTATATTTTAATGTTGAATACAGCCAAAAAAAAATGATACCAGAAAAAGTTTTTAAAAGTTGGGTAGAAAAGACCAACATACTTCAGTATTTGGGTATTCATTATATAGATATTGTTTATTTTATAACAAATGCAAAACCATTAAGAGTTATAGCTATGGGACAAAAAAAATGGTTAAAAACTAAAAAAATAAATGCATATGACTCTATCCAATGTATGATTGAGTGGAAGACAAAAGATAATATTAAGTTTAATCAAACTTTGGTAGTCAATTGGATTGACCCTAATAACAATAGCTCAATGTCATATCAAAAAATTAAGTTTTGTGGAACAAAAGGCAATTATGAGTCAGATCAAAAAAAAAGAGGTATTAGAATTGTATCTGATGAAAGAAATCTAGAGGAACCTAACCCAGATTTTTGTCAAATGTTTAGAGCAGGTGATTCACAAACATGGTCAGGCTATGGAGTGAATAGTGTTTTAAATTTCTTAAGTGGAATTAAAAAAACACTATTTAAAAAAGAGCACTACTCAAAAATTTTTGCACCTAATAGCGCCCATTTTGAAGATGCGCTAGTATCTACAGCTGTTATAGAAGCTGCAGAAAAAAGTCTAAAAAATAAATCTAAGTGGCAAAAAATTAAAATTTAATTTTAAAATGAAACCTAATATTTATGCAATGATCCCAGCAAGATCTGGAAGCCAAAGGTTAAAGTTAAAAAATTTAGCTATTTTAAATGGCAAACCACTTATTTTTTACGCAATTCATTCTGCAAAAAAGTCTAAGATTTTTAAAAAAATATTTGTTAATTCAGAAGATAGTATTTTTAAAAAAATTGCAAAAAGATATAAAGTTAATTTTTATAAGCGAAATAAAAAATTAGCTTCATCAAGTACTAAAAGTGATGATGTAGTATATGATTTTTTTAAAAATAATCCAAAAGTAGACATTTTAGTTTGGGTAAACTCAATAGCTCCGCTTCAAACTGGGCAAGAAATAAAAAAGATTGTAAATCATTTTGTAAAAAAAAACTTCGACTCTCTTATAACAGTAGAAAATAAAAAAACACATTGTAATTATAATAATAAACCACTTAATTATTTAAAAAATTCGAAATTTGCTAAAACACAAGATTTAAAAGCAATTCAAACATTTGTTTATTCTATTATGATGTGGAGAAAAAAAACTTTTTTAAATCAGTACAAAAAAAATAAAAATGCAATTTTATCTGGAAAATCTTTTTTTTACCCTGTTAAAAACCCAAGTAACATTATAATTAAAACTGTTGATGATTTAAAATTAGCAGATTTATTTATTAAATCTAAAAATAAAAAATTCTCTTTAAAATATGACAAAATCATCAATAATTAATCATAAAGAATTAAAGTTTTTTATTTCAAAAATTCTAAAAAAGGCAGGTTTAGATAATTATTCAAATAAATCTGTAACAACAGGGCTTTATGAAGCGTCACTAAGAGGCGTAGATTCTCATGGAGTCAATCTACTCTATCACTATGTTTATTCAGCTATTAAAGGACGAAAAAATCCGAAACCTAAATATAAATTTTATAAGTCTTTCCCTGCCCTAGGTATTTTAGATGCAAATAATGCGTTCGGACATGCAGCTGGGATGAAAGCAATTGATATTTGCATGAAAATTGCAAAAAAATTTGGTGTAGGTGTTGTTGCAGTTAAAAATTCCAGCCATCCGGGTGCCCTTGCCAGTATGGTACTTAAAGCTGCTAGAAAAAACTATATGGCTTTTGCATTTACTCATGCAGACTCTTTAATGTTGTCTCACAATGGTAAAAAGCCTTTTTTTGGAACTAATCCAATATGTTTTGCGGCACCCAGAAAAGAAAAAGATCCTTTTTGTATTGATATGGCCACAAGCATGATTTCTTGGAATAAATTATTAAATTTTAGAAATAAGGGAAAAATGGTAAATAATAATTTAGCTGCCGACAGTGAAGGAAAAATTACCAGAAATCCTTTTAAAGCTAGATCTCTATTAGCTGCGGGAATGTATAAAGGTTATGCCCTAGCTTCCATGGTAGAAGTTCTTTGTGGCGTCTATACTGGAATGAATTTCGGTACCAGTATTCCAGCTATGTATAAGTATTCTATGAAAAAACCTCGAAAATTAGGGCAGTTTTATATAGTTATAAAACCCAATGGAGCTATAAATCTAAATAGTTTTTTAAATAGAATGCAAAGCCTCACTTCAAAAGTTAGAAAGCAAAAATCTAGATCAAAAGCAAATAAGGTTATGATGCCCAACGATCCTGAAATAATAAATAGTAAAATTAGACGTTTAAAAGGTATACCACTAGATAAAGAAACCTTAAAAAAACTTAAGAATTTATCGAGAAATTTTAATATTCCTTTAGTTTTAAATTAAAATGACTTCTAAAAAACTAGTATCCATAATAATACGAACTAAAAATGAGGAGCGTTGGATAACACCATGTTTAGAAAGTATTTTTAACCAAACTTATAAAAATTTTGAGGTTATTATTGTAGACAACTGTAGCGTCGATAAAACTATTCAAAAGGCGGAGCAGTTTAAAATATCAAAAGTTATAAAAATCAAAAAATTTTTACCAGGTAAAGCTATAAACCTTGGTATAAAACATTCAAAAGGAAAGTATATTGTTATTTTATCAGCACACGCAATTCCTACAAATAATTCATGGCTCCAAAATTTTGTTAAAGCGATTGAAGAAGATAAAAAATACGCAGGTGTTTACGGACGACAAGAGCCAATGTCATTTTCTTCTGCAGCTGACAAGAGAGATATGCTGCTAGTTTTTGGACTAGATAGAAAATATCAAATTAAAGATAGTTTTTTTCATAATGCTAATTCTATCATAAGAAAAGATGTTTGGAAAAAAATTCCATTCGATGACAAAATAACAAATATAGAAGATAGGATATGGGGACAAGAAGTATTAAAAAAAAATTACAAAATATTGTACGAGCCAGAATCTAGTGTATACCATTATCATGGAATACATCAGGAAGGTAATTCAAAAAGACTTAGTAATGTAGTTAAAATAATTGAGTCGAAACAAAAAAATTACAAAACGGGTAAACTTAATCCAGCAAAAATTAATATTGTTTCAATTATTCCAGTTAGGGGCGAAACCCAAAAAATATCTGGAAAATATCAACTTTCTTATACAATAAAAGCAGCTAAAAAATCTAAATTCATAAAAGATGTTTTTGTTTCAACAGACTCTAATAAAACCGCTGAGATTGCAAAATCTTTAGGGGCCAAATGTCCTTTTATTAGGCCGGCACATTTGTCAGACCCACACGTGAATCTTGAAACAGTTCAAAAATATTCTCTTAGAAAATTAGAACAAAAAGGTATCCTGCCTGATCTAGTCGTGCATTTAGAGGAAACATTTCCGCTTAGATCTTATAAAATGATAGATGAAATGATAACTAGACTTTTACAAGGGGGTTACGACACAGTTATAGCAGCTCATAGAGAAATAGGATCTATGTGGTATGAAAAAAATGAAAAGAATTTCGAAAGAATTGATAAAGGTGATATACCCAGAGAATTCAAGGAAAAAACTCTTGTCGGTATTCAAGGGCTATGCTGCATAACACATCCAGAATTTGTAAGAAAAGGCAGTTTACTTGGTAAAAAAATTGGTTTGTTTGAGTTAAAAGATAAATTAAGTACTTTTGAAGTAAGAAATAAAATTGACAGATTTACAGCAGAAAAATTAATCAAAAATTTTGTATTTTAAACAAGAATTTTTACTAAAAATTTTACAAATACCAGCATGAGAATAAGAATCGTAGAATTTGCAGACGAACTGAAAAAAAAAGAGTTTGCAAAAGGTGAAAAGGTTGTAGCATTAAATATATGTGCTCAAGCATTTTTAAAAAAAAATAAAATTGAATTTGAAAATTCCTTAAATTTTTTCGGGTTAGATGGACATCAAACTGTATTAAAAGAAACAAAAAAAATAATGAACGTTTTAGATCAATATATAAATTTTAGTGACAAAAATAAACTGAGCTCTTCTTATAATGAGGGTTTTAATAACTATCTGTTTTTTTATTTAAGATATATTTTAATTTTACTTTACATAATACAAGAGATTATAAAAAAATATAAGCCTACCGAAATTGTAGTACCAGAATCTACTAAAATTGAAAATTTTGATTATTATTGTTCTCCAAAAGATAGGCTCTTAGCTCATTTAGTTTCAAAATATATTAAAGAAAATAATTTAAAGATAAAAATAATTAAGGAAAAAAAAAATAATAAATTGAATTTTTTAAATTTTTCTATATTTAAAAAATTTTTAAAGAAGTTGGTTTTTTCAAGTTCTTTCTTTTTATTTAAATACCTTTTTTCTAAAAAAAATACCTACCTAGTAATTAATGATAGCAATAACTTTGACAATATTATTAAGCAGATTAAAATTGAAAAGTCTGAAATGAAACCTATTTTTTTTAGTCTTTCTACCAAAGGTCTAAAAAAATACATTTTAAGTATATTAAAAGGAAAAGTTTTTAATTTTTTTTTAATTCCAGATTTTACCAATTATGAAGATAAAAAAAATATTAGAAATACTTTAGATAATTTTACTTCGCAGTTATTAAATAATAAAGACATAAATTATCTCAATATAAATTTGGTAAATGAAATAAATAGCTTTGTCTCTAATACAATGTACAAAGCATTTGTAGAATTTAACAGTCAAGTAAATTTTTTATCAAAAATTATTAAAATTACAAATCCTAAATTTATGATTTGTCAGCACACTCTATTATTAGGTCGAGCTTTTGGAGAATTAGCAAAAATTTATAATATCCCTGCCATGGTAGTGTCACATGGAACGCATGTTTCACATGAGCAGGCTGATATAAAATATGAATGGAATAGGCTTGCAGATATTATGATAAATAAAAACTTCCCCTATATCGCTGCACAAAATCCTCATATGCGTAAATTTTTAGATGATAACAATTATAAAAAAAATCAAATCATTAACACGGGACCCTTGTTATATAATAAAATCAATCTTTCAAAAAAGGAAGTAGGTGATATAAAGAAAAAATTATTTAAAAGCCACGCAGATAAAAAAATCATATTACATGCCGGCACGCCCAAAATGAGAGGATCAAATAGACTTTATGTTTATGAAACTGTAGATGAATATATTAAAAATATTAACAAACTCATTAGTGTTTTTGAGAATGAAAAAAATATTTTTTTTGCAATTAAATATAGAAAAAATCCAAGAATTATGCTGCAAGATTTTAAGGAATTAATAAATGAGACAGAAAATTGTAAAGTATATTCTGACGAAAGTGAATTTTCAGATTTTTTAGCTACATCCGATGTTATGATAAGCTACTCATCTACCGCAATAGATGAGGCACTTTACAACAAAATTCCCATTATTTTGTATGATCCAGATAAGAAATATTCACATATTTCGTCAGCAAAAAATAGCAAAGGAAATCTAAACGACAGTGTATTTTACTGCTCAGACTTGAAAGAAATAAATTTTACAACGCAGAAAATATTCCAGAATAAAGAAGAATTAATGAAAAATGATCTTTTTTGGGAGAAGCATATTTTTAGCAATAATAAACAAGAAAACTGGTTACCATATTTAATTTAATAACTTATGAAAATTTTAGTTACAGGAGTTGCGGGATTCATAGGATTTCACGTTGCTCATAAACTTATTAAAAAAAAATATAATGTAATTGGTTTAGATAATTTAAACAATTATTATGATCAAAAATTAAAATTGGCAAGATTAAAAGAATTAAAAAAAGCATCTAAAAAAAATAAAAACTTTAAATTCTTTAAAATTGATATTTGTTCAGAAAAAAAATTGAAAAACTTATTTATAAAGAATAAATTTAAAAAAGTTTTACATTTTGCTGCGCAAGCTGGAGTAAGATTCTCTTTAAAAAAACCAGAACAATATATTCAAAGTAACCTGGTAGGTTTCTTTAATATTTTAAATTTATGCAAAAGTCATAAGATCTCCCATTTAGTTTACGCAAGTAGTAGTAGTGTTTATGGTGCTAATAAAAAAATACCATTCAAAGAAAGTGATGGCGTTAATCATCCAATTCAACTATATGCAGCAACAAAAAGATCAAATGAATTAATGGCCCACAGTTACAGCGCTTTATACAAACTTCCTACAACTGGAATTCGATTTTTTACAATTTATGGTCCCTGGGGTAGACCAGATATGGCACTCTATAAGTTTGTTAAAAATATTTTAATAAATAAACCAATAGAAATTTACAACAGAGGCAAACATATGAGAGATTTTACTTATATTGATGATGCAGTAAATATGATAATGAAAGTTCTGCAAAAAGCTCCAAGACAAAACAAAAATAATTTTAAATCAGATGACCCTTCAAAAAGTTTTGCGCCTTTTAATATAATAAATATTGGTAGTAATAAACCTATTACCTTAATCAATTATATAAAAAAGATAGAAAAAATAACCGGAAGAAAAGCACACAAAAAATATCTTAATTTACAAAAAGGAGATATTATAAAAACTCACGCAAATATTTTGAAATTTAATAAGATTTATAGCTTTACAAAAAAAACAAATTTAAATGATGGACTTAAAAATTTTATTAATTGGTATAAAAAATATAATTAAATTATGAGAAAATGGTTTAAGTATTTAATACTTTTTGGCGAGGAGAGAAAAAAAAATATTAAAAAACATGATAAATTTAATGAGTTTGAAAAAGCAATGGGTGGATATGAGTCAAATGAGCATTATGATGATAAGGATAAGTTTAATGCAAAGTATTTAAATGGCAGATTTTATCATTACAACAAATACCTAAAAAAAAATATAAATTCACAAATGAAAATTTTATCAGTAGCTAGTGGAAGATGCATAAATGAGCTTCAATTTATAGATCAGGATTATGATATCACATGTTCAGACTTAGATATTCCTGCAAGTTATGAATTAGCAAAAAAAACCTTTAAAGAATATAAGTTTGAAGTTTTGAACATTTTACAATCTCACACAAATGAAAAGTATAATTGCGTATTATCTTTAGGCCTGGTTTATGCATTTTCAGCAAATGAATTTAAAATATTCTTTAGTAATATAAATAAAAGTTTAGATGATGGTGGGATACTAATACTTGATTCAAGCTCAAGTCAGAATAATTTTATCACTTTTTTTTATGATAGAATATATCTAAAGATAGAAACATTAATAATTTCTATAATATTAAACTTAATTGGAAAAAAAAACTCTATGGGTATTAGGCACCATGGTTATAAATTTACAAACAACGAAATTATAAGTTTTGCAAAAGCAAATGGTTTTGAATTACTTGGTGTTGATAAATGTGACTATTTGACAGAAATTTTAAGGAGCAAAATAGCAAGCAAATTAACAAAAATAATACCTTTTTCAAAATATTTTTTTATAATTTTTGGTTTTCCAATGCCATATTTACGTTTTTTTAAATTCAAAAAAATTAAAAGTTTATAAGTTAAATTTAATAATATTTTTACATTATGAAAGAGATTTTTTGCACTATCGGACCTTCATCATTAAATAAAAATTTTTTAAACGGGATTAATGGATCTAAAGTTTCAGTTATTAGAATAAATTTATCTCATACTAAAATTATAAATTTAAAGAAAATTTTTAAAAAAATTAGAAAATACACAAAAATTCCAATTTGCTTAGATACTGAAGGTGCACAAATTCGAACTGTATTTAAGGAAAAAAAATTTTTAAAATTAAATAAGCTTCTTAAAATTGATAATGATCTCAAATCAAGAAATTTAAAATTATACCCAGATATTTTTGATAAATTAAGAAAAGGATTTATTTTAGATGTAGGTTTTGAAAATTTAAAAATTAAAATAATTAAGAAAAAAAAAAATTTTCTGGTAGCTAAAGTTATTTCTGCAGGTTACTTAGATAATAATAAAGGTGTGCACATAGAAAATAAAAATATTAAATTGCCACCACTTACAAAAAAAGATTTAAAAGCTATAGAAATTGGAAAGAAATCTGGAATTAATCACTATGCATTATCTTTTACTAATTCACATAAGGATGTATTATTTTTTAATAAGATTTTACCCAGATATAAAAAATTTTTTAAAATTGAAACAGGTAATGCAATTAAAAATTTAAGTTCGATCCTAAAATTATGTAATAATATATTAATTGATAGAGGAGATTTATCAAAAGATATTAACTTAATCAATGTACCTGTTGCACAAAGAAAGATTCAAAAACTTGCCACAAAAAAACAAAAAAAAGTTTATGTTGCAACTAATTTATTAGAATCTATGGTAGAAAAATCATACCCAACCAGATCTGAGTTAAATGATATTTATAATTGTTTAGAGTTAGGTGCAAACGGATTAGTTTTAGCAGCTGAGACCGCTGTTGGAAAATGGCCCTTAGACTGTGTAAAAATGCTTTCAGCAATAATTAAACGATACGAAAAAGAAAATAAAAAATAATAGATTTATTTATGCTTTTGGAAAAAAAACCTATAATAGTTGTAAGTCATCCAAGAAGTGGATCTCATTTTTTAATTAATTCATTAAGACAAAATGCTGACTATTTGTTTAGTGTGCAAAAACCTTTTTTTGCTCTGGACTCTTTACTTGTACCTGGAGATAAAACAAATAGTGAAAAGTTTATAAAATGGTACAAGGAAGCTATTTCATTAAAAAAAACTCCAGTGATCGAAGCGAAATGTTTGTTGGAGGATTTAGAGCAATTCGTAAACAAAATGTCAAAAGATAGACTGGATGTTCAAATAATTAATCATATATTAAAAGAAGGAATTTTTATAAATCTAATTAGAGATCCAAGAGAATGTTTACTATCTTGGTATAAACTTAGCAAAAGTGGGGGAGCTATGGCATTCGGGGCATCTAAAATAAGATTAGCAAACTTAAGTTATAAAGATTTTCATGAATTACCAAATATTCATAAACTTACATATAAAGATTTTAGTGATTATGACACTTCTACTGTAAAATACTGTGCCTATCATCACTACAGCTGGGAAAAGCATGTATCTAGCAAAAAAGGTTTAATTGTATACTACAAAGATCTAAATAAAAATTTTAATGAAACTATCACTTATGTTTTCAGTTTTTTAAAAAAAAACTTTAATCATAGTCATTGGCCAGAAAAATTTGTTAGGCCACCTGATGCGTATAAATCGAGATATTACAGAAAAATTGGTAAATTAATTAAAAAATTTGAAGGATTCATATATTCCAAATTTAGTGAAAAAATTTTAAAAAACTTATTTAGAATGGACGTAAATAATTTAAGAAAGGCTATTGATTCTGCCTTTTTATCTAGTCAAGTTCCACTAGTAGATAAGGATTATAAGCCAGACCAGAAAACTAATGATCGAATTCTTAAAAATTATAATGAAGCTTACAAAAAATATTCAGGAAACATACAAAAAAAATTTAATTAAAGAAATTTTAAACTAAATATATAGATTATGAAAATAACAGTATTAGGTGGAAGTGGTTTTGTTGGTTCGCATGTAGCAGATAAACTTACTGAAGCTGGCCATAAAGTAATTATTTTTGACTTAAAAAAAAGCAAATATTTAAAGAAAAACCAACAAATGATCGTTGGAAATATTTTAAATAAAAAATTATTAGAGAAGGCTATATCTAAATCGGATATTGTTTATAATTTTGCTGCTATAGCGGATATAGATCAATCAATTTCGCTACCAGTTGAAACTGCCAAAGTAAATATATTGGGAGAGTTGAATGTTTTAGAATTATGTAAAAAATATTCTATAAAAAGACATATCTTTGCAAGCACCATTTATGTCTACAGTTTAAGTGGAAATTTTTATAGATGTTCAAAACAGGCTTCAGAAAGTTTTATAGAAGAATATAATAAACTGCATAATCTAAATTATACAATTTTGAGATTTGGATCGTTGTATGGGCCAAGATCAGATAAAACTAATGGTATATACAGAATTATTAGATCTGCTTTAAAGAAGAAAAAAATTGTTTACGAAGGAAACAAAAAAGCTATAAGAGAATATATACATGTGGAAGATGCTGCAGATTCAAGTGTTAAAATTTTAAACTCAAAATTTAAAAATAAACATTTAATTTTAACAGGTCAAAGACCAAAAAAAGTTTATGATGTAATGAAAATGATAGCCGAAATTTTAGGTTTAGATAAAAAGTTTCAATTTAAAAATATATCAACTAGCGGTCATTATATTAAAACTCCATATACATATATTCCCAAAATAGCTAAGAGGTTTTCTCAGAAAATGCAAATTGATCTTGGAAAAGGCTTATCTCAACTAATCACAGAAATAAAAAAAGAGAAAAATTGAAAGAATTAATAAAAAAATTTTTAAATTATATAATTAAATTAATTGTAAATTTATTTAATACTTTTAATATTGGTAGATATATATTGGATAAAATAAACTCCAATATTTATAAAGTTTCTATCCCTGTAAAAAATGAAAAAGTTAACCTTAAATTTTATAGTCCCAATAGATTAAATTATTTTAGAATTAACACTTTTTTTTCAAAAGAGCCAGAAACCCTAGGATGGATTGATCAATTTGAAAGTGATTCAGTATTTTTTGATGTGGGAGCAAATATTGGCCTATACTCATGTTATGCTGCAAAGAAAAAAAATTGTAAAGTTTTTTCTTTTGAGCCATCTGTATTTAATTTAGATCTTCTGGCTAAAAATATACATTTAAATTCTTTATCAAAAAAAATTGTGATTGTTCCTAACCCCTTAACAAATATTAACAAAATTTCTGAATTTAACATGTCAACAATTGAGGCCGGGGGTGCACTTTCAACTTTTGGTGAAACTTATACCCATGATGGGACTGAAATAGAAAAAAGTTTTAATTATAATGTTCCAGGAACCACACTTGATGAAACAATAAGTTTTTTTAAACTTCCGCAACCTAAATATTTAAAAATTGATGTAGATGGTATTGAACATTTAATAATAGAAGGTGCAGACCAAACTCTAAATAGTGTTCAAAGTATTTTAGTAGAAGTTAACGATAAATTTAAGCTACAGAATGATAAAATTAATAAAAAGCTTACTGAAAAGGGCTTTGAGATGAGAGAAAAAAAACAATCTGAACTTTTATCTAAAACAGAACAAGTAAAAGATGTTTTTAATCAAATTTGGTACAAAAAATAATTAATGATATCTAATCATTTACATAAAATTAAAAGAACATCTAATTATGATTTTTTAAACAGATCTAATTATTTAAGATTAGATAGAAATGAAAGAAATTTTCCTTTTTCAAAAAAAATTATCGCTAATTTAAAGGAGAAAATAAATAATTATTCACTACAATCTTATCCTGCAGATAAAAAGGGGCTTGCAAATAAAATTGCTAAATATGAAAAAGTTGATCTAAAATATATTGAAATTGTACCCGGGTCAGACTCAGCAATTAAGTACATATTTGAATTATTTTCTTTTAAAAGAAGTGGTTTGTCATCAATTTTTCCAACTTATGGAATGATCGATGTTTATGCTAAAATTTATCAATCGAAGCTTATAAAAATAAAAACCCAAAGCAATGAGAAATTTGATTTTAAAAAATATTTTACAAAAAAAGTGGGCTGGATATATATAGCAAATCCAAATCAACCTGATGGTTCAATTATAACAAAGGAAAATATTATTAAGATTATTAAATACGCCAATAAGAAAAAAATTTTAGTTGTTATTGATGAAGCCTATATACATTTTAGCACACATGCTTCATTAACAAACTATGTTAAAAAATTTAATAATTTAGTAATATTAAAAACGTTTTCAAAATTTCCAGGCCTAGCTGGTTTAAGAATAGGTTATTTAATTGGAAATCCAAAATTTATAAAACTATTTAATACAGTTCGTCCAATATTTGACACTTCTTCCATTTCAATGTTAATAGCAGAATACTTTTTAGATAATAAAAAAATTGGAAAAAATCACCTAAAAGAAATTAAATTATCAAAAAAATATATGATAAAAGAGTGCAAGAAAAGAAATCTAAAATTTATTAAAACGGAGACAAACTTTTTTTATATTAAAATAAGAGGTTATCAACTTCAAAAAATTCATAAAAAATTAATGCAAAAAAGAATTTTAGTAAGATCAAATTTAATTGGTAATTTTAAGTTTATAAACAATACAATAAGGGTGACTTTGTCATCAACAAAATACATGAAAAAATTTTTTAAAGCTTTAGATACAATTAAACTGGTTAGTTAAATGATTTGTGCTTTAATTATTGGAAGAGCGGGTAGCAGAGGGTATCCCAATAAGAATGTGGCAAATGTATTGGGTAAAAAACTTTGTGAATATCCTATTTTAGCAGCAAAAAATTCTAAACATGTTGATAAAATTTATATTTCTACTGACTCACCCGAAATTAAAGAAATTGGTCTTAAACATAATGCTAATATTATTGAAAGGCCTAAAAATTTAGCCACAAATGAGGCTTTAGGTGAAGATGTTTTTAGACATGGCTACCTGCATATCAAAGATTTGTTAAAAGTTGAAAAAAAAAATGTGGAGATAATGGTACTACTTTTTGCAAATGCTCCTACTGTTTCTCCAAAAATGATAGATGAAGGAATTGAAATTTTACGTGCTGATAAATCTGCAGACTCGGCAGTAAGTACTTCAGTGTATAATATGTGGAGTCCTTTAAGAGCTAGAAAAATCGACAATAAAGGTCTTTTAAAGCCATTTGTTCCTTTTGAAACATTTGGTGATCCTAAAACTTTAAATTGTGATAGAGACTCACAAGGAGAAGTTCACTTTGCAGATATGTCGGTTTCTGTAGTAAGGCCAAAATGCTTAGAGCATATGTCAGAAGGTTTACTACCACAAAAATGGATGGGACAAAATATAAGAGCTATAAAATCCTGGGGTGGTTGCGATGTTGATTATGAATGGCAGATCCCGGGTGTAGAATACTGGTTGAAAAAGAATAAAATTAATTATGAAGATTGAAAAAAGACCATACGATAAAAATAAAAGCTTTGTTAATTTTAGATCTATTAAAAAAGATGAAAATTATAAATTAGTAATAGATAAAATAAAAATTATACTATCTGATAGTAATAGAATACAAAAATTAGATAAAAACAAAAAAGTTATTGTTAATTATTTAAAAAAGGATCTTATAGATAATAAAAAGACAGATCGTCCAAAATTCAAATTAACCCCAAATATCACTAAAGAAATGACACTATTGGAGAACAAAGATATACTGAGATATCTTTTGCATAGATATAGATATGATATCTATCCTTTAATTCTTAAAATGGATGATTATCCTCCTTATTTACAAATAGAACCAACCTCTTTTTGTAATTTTAGGTGTGTATTTTGTTTCCAATCAAACAGAGAATTCTCAAAAAGATCTAGTGGGTATATGGGTCATATGACTCTGGATACATTCAAGAAAGTTGTTGATCAGGCCGAAGGTAATATTGAATTTATATCTTTAGCATCAAGAGGAGAGCCTCTTATTTGTAGAGATATCGATAAAATGTTATTATATGCAAAAGATAAATTTTTAAATCTCAAAATAAATACAAATGCCTCTATTCTAAATGAAAAAAGAGCACATGCTATACTTCAAAGTGGAGTTAGAACTTTGGTATTTTCAGCAGATGCAGCAGATAAAAAATTGTATAGTAAATTAAGAGTAAATGGAAAATTAGACAAAGTGTTTGCTAATATTAATTTATTTAAAAAAATAAAAGAAAAACACTATCCAAAAGCTAAAATAATCACTCGAGTATCTGGAGTTAAAGTTGTAAAAGAACAAAAATTTAGTGACATGGAAAACTTTTGGAAAGATTTAGTTGACCAAGTAGCTTTTGTTGATTACTGCCCTTGGGAAAATGTTTACGCAAGTAAAATTAACAAGCTGACAAAACCTTGCTCAGAACTCTGGCGAAGAATGTATGTTTGGTGGGATGGTAAAAGTAATCCTTGTGAAGTAGATTATAAATCTGATCTTACACCAGGTGATATTTTTAAAAAAAATATATCACAGCTTTGGACCTCAAATTCTTACCAAAATATTAGAAAAAAACACTTATCCAAAAATAGAAAATCTATTGCACCATGCAATAAGTGTTTTTCTGTATAATTATGATAATTAAAAACAATTTACACTTAAAGGAAATAAAGAGATTTAGAGTTTCAGAGGGTAGGGATTTAGAAAAAGGCCTAAGACTTGACAGAAATGAAAAAGTTGATTTTTGGCCAAATGATTTTATTCAAAAAGTTTTATCAAGTAAGCCAAAAAGTTTTTTTAGCACATATCCTGAAATTTCTAATTTATACAAAAAACTAGCAAAATTTAATAATGTTAATGAAAATCAAATTTTAATCACATCAGGTATCGATGGTTCCATAAAAAATTTATTTTCTGTTTTATTAAACTCAGGAGATACAGTAGGTGTTTTTAGCCCAACTTATTTAATGTATGAAGTTTACTCTAGAATTTATAAGGTAGATTGTTTTCAAATCAAATATTCTAACGATTACAAAATAAATCAAGATGATTTAAATAATTTTTTTAAATTAAAACCAAAAATACTTTTTGTTCCCAATCCAAATCAACCTATAGAAAGTTCTTTGAGTCTAGCAGAGCTAAGAGATTTGGCTGAAAAATGCACGAAAATCGGATGTTTTTTAGTTGTTGATGAAGCTTATTATCACTTAGGTGCTGATACGGCCCTTTCTCTAATTAAGGATTTTGATAATATAATCGTAGTTAGAACATTTTCCAAAGCATTTGGAGTTCCTTCAATTAGAACAGGATATACAATTTCAACTTCAGAAAATATGGAAATCATTTCAAAGATGCGAATAGCACATGAACTAAATTCTGTGAGTATCGCTGTAGCAGAATATTTATTAGATAATTTTGATATGGTTGAAAATTATTGTGAAAAAATAAAGACCTCAAGAGATTTAACGCTTAAAGATTTAAAATCTATAGGGCTTAATGTGAGAGGTAAACATGGAAATTATATTTTAGTAACTTTTAAAACTGAAGAAGTTGCAAAAAATATAGTTAAATTTTTAAAAGAAAAATTAATTTATGTTAAAGGACCTTATTTAAAGCCTTGGAACATGTGCATTTGTTTTACTGTTGGACCCCAAGAGTATATGAAAAAATTCATTTCTGCTATTAAAGAAGCCAAAGAAAAAAATATTTTTTAATCTATATACAATTTATGAAAAAAGTCATTATTACTGGTGGACTTGGTTATATTGGATCACTATTAACTAAAAGATTAATAGAAAAAAATTATAAAGTGGTGATACTTGATAATTTTTTGACGAATACTACAAAATATATAAAGGGAACAGAACTAATTAAGTGCGATATTACAAATCCTAAAGATTTATCTCGAATAAAAATAAAAAATTCATCTGCTATTTTACATTTAGCTGCGCAATCATCAGGCCCAAACTCTTATAATAATCCAAATTTAGATATTAATATAAATGTTCTTGGCACAGTAAATTTAATTAATTTCTGTAAAAGTAATAACATTAAAAAATTTATTTATGCTTCTTCGTTCACGGTTTACGGAGATAATGAAGATCATGAAATGTTGGATGAGAAATGTATTTGTAATCCAAAATCTTTTTACGCTATCTCAAAATATGCATCAGAAAAATATTTACAGCTATTGTGTGAAAAATTTTCAATAAAGTGGAACATTTTAAGAATGTTCAATGTTTACGGACCTGGTCAGGATATGTCTAGAACTGATCAAGGAATAGTTTCTATATATTTAAATTACATAAAGAATAAAAATACCCTACCTGTAAAAGGAAGTCTTAAACGATTTAGAGATTTAATATTCATAGATGATGTAATAGATGCTTGGGTACTTTGTTTAGAAGATAAAAAAAATTTTAATCAAATTTTTAATCTAGGTTCTGGTGAAAAAATTTATGTTAAAAAAATGATACATGAAATTATAAAATTATATAAAAAACAAAAAAAAATGAAAATAAAAGTTATCGAATCTACCCCAGGCGATATTATGGGATGTTATGCTAATATTAAAAAAATTAAAAAATCTCTTTCATTCGCTCCAAAAATTAAATTTCAAGAGGGGATAAGACTGTTTAAAAAATGGGTAGATGAAAATTAATTTTCATGTCTGTGGCAAATTACCAAAATCAAGTTATAAATAAAATAAAAGATTATTTGATTAGAATTAACAAAAGTAGCATCAATACTAGTAAAAGTGCATTGTGCTATTTTGTTGGATGGGATTTATCGACAGGTTTAACTAATATTAGATCGAAAATTGATTTTAGAAAATCATTTACATTTTTTTTAGTATATTTAAGAGATTTAATGAGCATTGGTTATCAACATAACTATAACTTAATTTCATCAATTAAGAATTTTGAATTTGAAAATATGGTAATTACTTGGGCAGAAAAAAAAAGTTTTAACTCAAATGGTTCACTTAACGATACGTACACTAGATCTAATTCAAGAAAAATGAGCAACACATTATGGCTTGTTATATATATGGATTTTGAACTCCCTAAAAATTTAGACAAAAATATAATAATCCTAAAACGTAGTTCAAAACCTAATTTTAATTTGTTTTATTTATTTAAAACAATTCTAAAAATTTTCTTACAAAATTCACTTAATCTCAAAAAAGTGGCTCATTACGCCTCCTCCCACTCAAATTTTGGCAATATTGTCTTAAAAAAAACCAAACCTTATTTGAGTAATAAAAAATTAAAAAAAATATTCATGCCTTACGAAGCTCAACCTTTTCAACAGATGATAATATCATTTACCAAAAAAAATAATAAAAAAATAAAAATTTTAGGTTACATTCACGATTTTGAACCTATAACACCTAATTTAATATATAAAAAAGATTCTCCAGACTTGCTTTTGTTACCTGGAAAGCAGCGAAAAAAATATTTTTCAAATCATCTTAATTGGCCAAAAAAACGTATAAAAACCATACCATCTTTAAGATATTACAGGGATGATTTTAAAAATATTTTAAAAAATAAAATATTATTGCCTAGCGGTATTTATAATATAAAAAAGGTCACAGAACACATCGAAACTTTCCTTAGTTCTACATCAAATAATAGTCTTAAACCTATTAAAGTTAGGATTCACCCATCATCTACTAGTCCTAAGTTACAAAAAAAACTAAAAGAAAATATAGATAAAATTATTATAAAAAATAAAAATAAATTTTCAAATAGTTCAAAAAACAAGGATACAACTATTGTAATCGGAATCACGTCACTTTTAATAATAGCCTTAGAAAATAGAAGTAGAGTTATTCAAATTTGTATGGATCCAGAAATACAAGCCTATTCTAAGTTTTTTTCTTCTAACATTGTAACTGAAAGATTAGATGAAAATATTTTTTCTTACAGTTTGAAAAAAAAGGAAAATTGTTTTAGTTTTGGAAATAAGAAAAATTCATTAAATAAGATTATAAGAAGTTGTAGATAAAAATGTTACTCATATTAAAATCTTTTATTATTTTTTTATTTTACTTTGTTTCTTATGCACAAGGCGAGATAAAGGAGTGTAAATGGAATGATAAAAAAAATATTCCATGCGTAACAATTGTAAAACCAACTCCAAATACATCAATAATTTCTGAAATTGGCGTTAGAAAAAATATTATTACAGCAAAAGAAATAGATGATTATGGGGCTATAGATGTCAACGACGTATTAAAAATGGTTAGTGGAATTAATTTAACACAATCTGGCCCGAGAGGACAACAAACCTCCGTTTTCACAAGGGGCACAAATTCAAATCACACTCTTGTTCTCTTAAATGGTATACCCATAAATGATCAATCTTCAACACAAGGTCTTCATGATTTTGGTTCAGATTTCATTCAAAATATTCAACAGGTAGAAGTTTATACTGGGCCTAATGGCGCTCACTTTGGACCAAATGCAATAGGTGGAGCTATAAATTTTATTACTTCTAATGATTTTGTAAATAAAATTAAAATAACTGGATCAAATAATCAAAATAATACTATTAGCACAAACTATAATACTATTACAGATGATGGGCTAGCTCTTAATTTAAAGTTAGCTTTAACAAATAGTAAAACCAATAGTGCAAAATATAATGGGATTGAAAAAGACTCTTTAAAAAATATTAATGGTAATCTAAACATAGAAAAATGGTTAAATGAAAATCTTAAATTTAAAACAACTTTTTTAGGAAGGAATACAGTAGCTGAGTATGACGGATCATCTTCAGAAGAAGAATATACAGGAGATAATCTTATGTATGGTGCTCAGATTGGTTTAGATTATCAAAGAAAAAACACGGAAGACTCTATAATTCTACATTACCACAAATACGATCGAGAATATCGAGAGGCAGGAACTGTAGATGAATATGGAAGTAACGCTTATACATTAAGGGGAGAAAGAAAAACTCAATTAGGCGATAAAATCTCATATGGCTTTGGTGGTGAGTATAAATATGACTGGGGAGAATTTGAAAATAAAGGATCTTATTCCTCATCTACGAAAGGACACACAGACAATAAAGGTTTATTTTCAAATATTGGTTTTAAACCTTATGAAAATACAATCATCTCTCTTTACGCAAGATCAGATGATCACAAAACCACAGGTACAAACAACACATATAAAATAAATTTTACTCAGAATATTAATAAATTAAAAATAGGTGCCACACATTCCACTGGATTAAGAAATCCATCATTGTATGAATTGTATGGAACTGATAGCACTGGATATTCAGGAAATACTAAATTGGATCCAGAAAAAAGTAGTTCTAATGAAATTTATGGAGAATATAATATTTCAAAAGATTTTTTAGTTTCTGTTACAGGATTTAAGTCGAACATATATAACCAAGTAGAGTATTCAAACAAACAATATATCAATAATTCAAGCAACATAGATTTAAACCAGTCTGGCGTAGAAACTGCAATAAGCTGGAAAAACGAAAACCAAAAAATATCTTTATTTGGAAGTTCTCTTTCAAGCAAGAAGACAAATGGAGTAGATCAACTCAGAAGACCAGAAAAAACTTATGGTATAAAATATACGAATAAATTTAATAATAGTCTAATTGGACCAGTTCAACTAAGTTTTGATTATAATCATTATGGTAAACATTGGGATACACATTCAACCAACTGGTCTACTACTCTTATGGATTCAACAGATATAATAAATTTAGCTTTGATTAAAAACTTTCTGGGGCAGGAATTCTCAATTAATATAACAAATTTATTTGACGAGGCCTACCAAAGACCACATGGATATACTCAGGATGGTAGAAAAATAAGATTTGGATTTGCTAAAAAATATTAATGTTTAATTCTGAAAAAAAGTTATAATTAAAAAATGCCAAATATTTTAATCAATTTAAAAAAAGAAATTTTTCCATTAAGTTTGATCTTAATCTTAATAATATCAAGATTAATACCTCATCCACCTAATTTTACACCAATTATATCGGTAGCAATAATTAGTAGTTATTTTTTTAAAGATAAATTTTTATCTATTTTAGTATTAATGATTTCAATGATTTTGTCTGATTTTTTAATTGGATTTCATAAAAATATTTTTTTTGTATACCTGTCATTAGTTACAATCACTTTAGTTTTTTATAATCTTAGAGAAAAAATAAACTTTAAAAGTATGTTCTTATTTAGTTTTTTCGGTTCACTAATTTTTTATTTAATTTCAAATTTTGGAGTTTGGATTTTAGGCACCATGTATGAAAAAAATTTCAGTGGATTATTGAATTGCTATATTATGGCCATACCCTTTTTTAAAAATACTTTTTTATCCACATTATTTTTTTCATATGCAGTTTTAGTTGCAGATAGTCTTTATAGGAAAAAATTTATATAATTAATTTTTTAAATTAAGTTAAGCTTTAGATTCGTTTATTTGATATGAAAGAACTAGAAATTTATAAAAATTTAAAAGTAGTTGTCACAGGATCTACCGGATTCAAAGGTTCATGGCTCTGTTTTTGGCTGTCTTCTCTCAAGTCTAATGTTGTTGGTATTGCCCTGAAACCAGAGCCTGGATCAGTAATATTTGATCAGCTAGGGCTAAAAAAAAAAATTAAACAAATCTATTTAGATATCAATAATTTTGAAAAATTAAATAAAGTTATAAAAAAGGAAAAGCCCGACATAATTTTTCACTTGGCTGCTCAATCAATAGTATCTTTAAGCTTTCTAAAACCTACAGAAACAATTATGACAAATGTGCTTGGTAGTACAAATATTTTAGAAACTGTCAGGCGCAATAAGGTTAAAAATTTGGTCTACATAACATCAGATAAATGTTATTTAAATGATGGAAGATCGACCGCATATTATGAAAATGATATACTGGGAGGAGAAGATCCATATTCTGTTTCAAAAGCATGCGCCGAATTAGTTTTTCAAACTTATTTTAATAGCCTTTTAATTAATAGTGAAAAATTAAATTACGCGACAACCAGAGCAGGTAATGTAATTGGAGGTGGCGACATGAAAAAAGACAGGATAGTACCTGACGTTATTAAATCTTTGAAATACAACACTGAACTAGTTATTAGAAGTCCAGATTCAACGAGGCCCTGGCAGCATGTGTTAGAGCCTTTATCGGGATATCTGTTACTAGGTAGCTTATTAATAAACAAAAAACTATCCTATAAATTAAAACCAAATTGGAATTTTGGACCTAGCACTACAAATTGTAAAACAGTTTTGCAAGTTACAAAAAAGATAATTTCAATATGGGGTACTAAAAAAAATATTACTATAAAAAGTAATAAAAAATTTAAAGAAGCTGGTCTTCTAATGTTAAATAACAAAAAGGCAAAAAAAGAGCTAAATTGGTCTCCCAAGCTAAGTTTTGATGAAACAATATTGATGACTGTCGATTGGTATAAGTCGTTTTTTAAAAGAAAAAATATTGAAAGAGTGTCTGCGGAACAAATACAATATTTTTCGTCAAAGTAATTATATTCAAATTAATGATTACAAAAAAATGTAGAATTTGTGAAAAAAGGTTATTAAATGTAATAAAATTTAATAAGGTTGCTCTTTCTGGGTCTTTTTTAAAAAAAAATCAAATTAGAAAAGAAAAAAAATACTCCCTTTCTCTTTTGGTTTGCAAAAGTTGCAAACACGTACAGATCAACAACATAATTAATCCAAATATTCTTTTTTCGCACTATGATTGGGAAACTGGAGTTTCAAAAAGCAATATTTCTCTTATAAGAAGCTTACTATTCAAACTTCGTAAAAACTTTAGATTTAAAAAAAATAGTAAAATATTTGAAGTTGCAAGTAATGACGGAACTTTATTAAATGAATTTAAAAATTATTGTGGAAAATCAAATATACTTGGAATTGACCCAGCTAAAAATTTAAAAAAAATTTCAGATAAAAAAAATATACCAACAATACTTGGTTATTTTTCTTACAATAAGTCAAAAGAAATTTATAAAAAATATAAAAAATTTGATTTTTGTGTAGCAAGAAATGTGATTGCTCATGCCAAAGACCCAAATAGTATTTTTAAAGGTGTAAAAAATATTTTAAAAGAAAAGGGAATTTTTGTAATTGAAGTTCCACATCTCTATAATATTTTTAAGGACAATCAATATGACAATATATTTCATGAACATCTCGGGTTTCATTCTTTAAAATCAATAAAGGATTTGTGTAATATAAATTTACTGAAACTTATTGATGTAGAGTTAATTGATTCACAAGGTGGTTCAATACGGTGTTATATTTCTCACCAAAACTTTAAAAAAAAAATAAATAACAGAGTTAAAAATATTTTAAAAAAAGAAATCGAAATAGGTTTATTTAAATTGACTACATGGAAAATTTTTTCTAATAAGATTTCTCATCATAGAAAAAAATTAAGAAACTATCTATTAAAAATAAAAAATAATAAAAAAATTATATCTGCATATGGTGCATCTGGAAAAGGACAAGCATTGTTACAATTCTGTGGAATTGATAGTAAGATTATTAGTCATGTCTATGATAAAAGTATTTTTAAACAGGGCAAATACACACCTGGCACTCATCTAAAAATAGTTAACCCTAAATTTATTAATAAACATATGCCCGATTATCTTTTATTATTATCCTGGAATATAGTTAGAGAAATAGCAAGACAGGAAAAAAAATATTTAAGTGGAAATGGAAAAATAATTATTCCATTCCCAAAACCAAAAATTTTTATTAGATAGTATTGATTTTATGAAAGTAATTATTCTAGCAGGAGGTTTCGGTACTCGCTTATCAGAATATACCGATAGCATACCAAAGCCAATGGTACCTATTGGAGGCAAACCAATCCTACATCATATAATGCAGTTTTATGCAAAATTTTCTCACAAAGATTTTTATGTAGCCCTTGGTTACAAAGGTGATGTTATTAAAAAATACTATAATAAAATTCATACAGATTGGAAAATTAATTTAGTTGATACTGGCGAAAATTCTATGACTGGCGGACGTGTTAAAAGGATGCAGGAATATATTGGAAATGAAACTTTTATGCTTACTTACGGTGATGGCTTATCAAATATTAATATTAATGATCTTTTGGCATTTCATAAAAAGCATGGGAAAATGGTTACAATATCAGCAGTCAGGCCACCAGCAAGATTTGGTTCGCTCAAATTAAAAGAATCTGAAGTATTAAGTTTTAAAGAAAAGTCACAGCTCTCAGAAAGTTGGATTAACGGTGGTTTTTTTGTAATTAACCCTAGTTTTTTTAAATTAATTGAAAATGATCAAACAGTTTTAGAAAAAGAACCATTAGAGAGAGCAGTGGAAATGAAAGAGTTGGCAGCTTTTAGGCATGAAGGTTTTTGGCAATGCATGGATCATAAAATGGATAAAGATTTGCTTGATGAAATGTGCAAATCTGGAAAAGAGCCTTGGCTAAAATAATTAAACCAAATATTTTAGTAATTGGTGGCACAGGATTTATAGGCTATCACTTGCTTTTAGAGGCCAAAAGGAAAGGTTGGAAAACAACAAGTGTTTCTCTTAACAAACCAAAAAAATATCGCTTTGTAAAAGGCGTTAAATATATAAAAGTTGATATCTATAATCAAAATGATTTAAAAAGAAAAATTAAAAAAAACTTTGATTATGTAGTTAATCTAGGAGGGTACGGAAGTCATATACCTTTTGAAAAAGGTGGCGATAAATTATTCAAGTCTCACTTTATGGGTTTAGTTAATTTAATTAATGTAATTTCTAAAGCCAAATTAAAAAAATTTATTCAAGTTGGAAGTAGCGAAGAATATGGAGATGCTAAAGCTCCACAAAACGAAAATTCCAAAGGTTCAGTTAATTCTCCATACGCTATGGCCAAATTATCATGCTCCAACTTTTTAAAAATTCTACATAAAACTGAAAAATATCCATCTACAGTTTTGCGTTTTTTTTTAGTTTACGGAAATAAACAAGACAGTAATCGTATTTTGCCTCAAATTATAAAAGGATGTTTAAATAATAAAAAATTTGCAGTAACAAAAGGAGATCAAATGAGAGACTTTTGTCACATAAAAGATATAATTGATGCAATTTTTTTAACACTTAAATCTAAGAAGGCCAATGGCGAAATTCTAAATATAGGATATGGCAAACCAAAAAAAATTAAATTCATTATAAATTATATTCAAAAAATAATAGGTAAAGGAAAGCCTATATTTGGTAAATTAAAATATAGAGATAATGAAAATTTAAAGCTTTATCCAAATATTAAAAAAGCAAAATCGCTTTTAGGATGGTCTCCAAAAATTAGTCTAAAAGTTGGTCTTAATAGCGTAATAAAATCATATAGATAATTTAAATGACAAGTAAACCATTGGTAAGCATTATAATGAATTGTTATAATGGACAGGCTTATTTAAAAGAAGCCTTAAATAGTATTATTAATCAAACATACCAAAATTGGGAATTAATTTTTTGGGACAATCTATCAACAGACAATAGTAGAAAAATTTTTGAAGATTTTAAAGACAAAAGGTTTAAATATTTTTTATCTAAAGAACATACTGTACTTTATCATGCTAGAAATTTAGCGATACGAAAAAGTGAAGGAGAATTTTTAGCTTTTTTAGATACCGATGACATGTGGGCTAACAATAAACTAGAAAAGCAAATTTCTTTGTTTGAAAAAGATTCAGATATCGGTCTTGTATATGGGAATTGTTGGATACATACAGAAAAAAATATAATTAAAAAGACAAAAATATTTTCAAAGAAATTACTTCCAACAGGAAATATTACAAAAGCACTCTTCGAAGATTATAAGGTTGGTCTTCTCACAATCATGATAAGAAAAAGTTATTTAGATAATTTTGACAATGTTTTTAGCGTAAAATATGATTTGCTGTCAGATTTTGATTTTGTAATTAAATTTTCACTTAAAGCTAAAATTGATTGTATACAAGAGCCAATAGCGATCTATAGACGCCACAAAAACCAACTACAAAGAATCTATTCTTATAAACAAATAGAACAATTAGAAAAATGGTATAGCAATATAAAAAATTTTCCAGAATTAAAAAGCTTTAATATCATGCCAACGCTTGAAAAAAGAATAAAATATTTAAAAGTTTTAAAATTAATAAATGAAAAAAAATATTTAAAAAGTTTTATTTCAATTATTAATTTTCCAATGAGTCTTACTAAAATAAAACTAATACTAATATTACTACTACCTAATTTTATAATAAAAAATTTCGTAGATATAATTTAACCAAGTAATCGTGTCTGATACCAAAAATCTTGTAATAATTAATAACGAAAAAGTATTTTCCAACGAAAATGGCTTTTTTTGTGATAATATTGACTTAAAATCTATACCTGAAGGTTTAAGCAAAAACTTTAATCTTTTAGCCATCTTACGAACCTCTACAAATGAAAGATCGCATAAAATTAATTTAAAAAGTATAAAGCTTGCTAATAATATATTTAAATTTTTGTTTTATATTTATAAAACTTTTGAAAAGAAAAATACTAAATATTTAATTATTTCAATAACACCATATACTTTTATATCCTATTTATTTTTATTAATTTTTAGAAAAAAGACTTTTCTATATTTAAGAAGCAATGGCTATGAAGAATACAGAGCCATCCTAGGATTTTTCGGGCCAATAATTTATCACATCATGTATTCTGTTCTTACCTTCAGAACAAAGATCATTACATGCCAAGAAAGATTAGTTAAAAAAAATATCAAAAGTGATTTAGTTTTTCCTTCCGAACTAAACTCTCATTGGAAGACAAACACTTCAAAACCATTACTTAACAAACCAAAACTTTTATATGTTGGAAGAATAAAGGTAGAAAAAGGTATATTTTCCTTGATTAATTTGATTAAAAAAATGAATAACTTTTGCGAACTTTCAATTGTAGGTAAGAGAGAAAAAGAGAATTCGCATAATAATATAAGTTATATAGGTAATGGCTTTAATCACGAAGAATTAATAAAAATTTACGACGAACACAATATTGTGATTTTGCCATCTTTTACCGAGGCACACCCAAAAGTAGTTGATGAAGCTCTATCTAGATTAAGACCAGTAATTATTTTTAACGACATCAAGCACATTATCGGCAGCCGAAAAGGTATTTTCGTTTCAGAAAGAAACAAAAACTCAATTGAGAATTTAATAAATTATATATTAGAAAATTATGATGAAATTCAAAAAAATATAAAAACAAATACTCTTTCGACTAAAGAAAAATTTTTAAGTGATATTTGTAAAATAATTGAAAAATAAAATGAATTTAACAAAAAAAATATTATCTCATAGATACATTTATAATGAAAAAGATATTGATACAAACAATACACGGTATGATTTATTAAAAAAGATAAATGATTTATTAAAAAAAGAAGGCAGGAAAGAAAGAGCTTGTTGTCCTATTTGTGAAGGTTTAGAGGCATGTATAGTTTCTGAACGTGACAGATATGGTTTACCAATTACATTAATGGTTTGTACTCAATGCGGCTTGATCTATTCCAAAGAATATTTTTCTGAAAATTTTCTGCTAGATTATTATAAATCTGTTTATAATCAATTTAAAACTGGAAAAACTGATAATCAACTCTTTTTAGAAAGAACCAAGTTAAATTCACCTAGCGATCAAAGATATAAATATATAAAAAAAATTTTAGGAAAAAAATTTAATGATTTGAAAATTATAATGGAACCTGGTTGTAACGATGGATGCAATCTTTCCCCTTTTTTGAATGATGGCAAAAGTGTTTACGGATGTGATTTTGACGAAAAAAAAACAAAAATTGGAATAGAGCATGGTATTAATATTCTTACAGGTGGCATTGAAAAATTAATCGATACTAAAAAAAAAGCTGATTTAATCATTTTATCTAATGTATTAGCACATGTTACTGATCTAAAAAAATTTATGGCTGGTGTCAAAAAATTGCTTAACACCGATGGCTATATTTTTATAGAAACACCTGGATTTAGAGGTTGGTGGGACCATATAAGAGTTCTTAGACAGTATAGAAAAAACTTTTTAGATTTTATCCAATTCGAATTTTGTTACATTTTTGATTTAAGTTTATTAATCACTTTACTAAATAGTTATAATCTTAAGCTTTACCACGGCGATGAAAGTATACGTTCAATTTTTAAGATAGATGAAAATAAAAGCGGACATTTAAATAAGTCCTTCAATAATAGTAATAAAATAACGAAATCTAATGCTGACTATTTATTAAGTATGGAAAAAAAATTTTTAAAATTTATATCTTTTAAAAAAAAATTTTCTAAAATTCTTAAAAGAAACAAACCATGAAAAACACCGATGTAGATGTAGTTATTATTGGAGCCGGTGTTATTGGTTTATCCATCGGATATTTTTTTTCAAAAAAAGGAAAAAAGGTAATAATTTTAGAGAAAGAAAAAAGTTTTGGAATGGGCAATTCATCAAGAAATACCGAGGTTATTCATGCTGGCATCTATTATGCAAAAAACTCTTTAAAAGCTAAACTGTGTATTGATGGAAAAAAAAAATTATACGAATTTTGTGAAAAATATTCTATATCTTTTAAAAGAACGGGCAAATTATTTATCGCTACAACTAAAAAAGAAATACCAGCTTTAGAAAAGATTAAATCTCAAGCAGAAATAAATGGTTTAATGGATTTAAAATATTTAAAAAAAAATGAAGTTAAAAATGTTGAACCTGCAATAGAATGTGAAATGGCTGTATTATCTCCGTCATCAGGAGTGGTAGACTCTTATGGTTTGATGCAATGTTTATTAAGATTAAACGAGGATAATGGAGCTTTATTATCTACCAGATCCCCATTTATTGACGCAGAATATAAAAATAATTTTTGGAAGGTTTACGTTGGCGGCGCCAACAAAACAGAAATAAATACTAAAGTTGTAATTAATGCTGCAGGACTTAATGCAATTAAAATTAGTAATCAAATCAAATCAAATAAAGAAATTCCACTCTCTAATCCTGTAAAAGGAATTTATCTTCGTTATTCTGGTAAATCACCAATTAGTCATATTGTTTATCCTTCCCTGGTTCCTGGAAAAATAGAGGAAAGAGTTGATGCAACTCCTGATCTTAATAAAAGTTTACGCTTTGGACCAAGTGTTGAAAAAGAAGAAATTACTAATACAGACGATTATAGTATTAATACAGATATTAAAAAAAGGTTTTTGCCCTCTATTAAAAAATATCTACCCAGCATAGACGAAAATAGACTTACCTTAGATGTGGTAGGCATTAGACCCAAGATAAAGAAAATAAATAATTCTATTCCAGATTTTATATTCGAGTGGGGAAAAGATGAAGGTTGGTTAGATTTATGGAATATAGAATCGCCAGGTTTAACAGCAAGTCTTGCAATAGGTGAGCATATTTATAATAAAGTAAAAAATAGTAATTTAATATAATATTATCTTATAAAAATTATGACAATAATTAACTTTATCAAAAAAATTAAAAAAACAAAATCACCAATAGATTTATTTTTTAAAATTACACAGCGTATTAACACTGTGCTGATATTTCCAAAAGGAGGTTTTACAAGATATCCAATTGATATTTTTATGAAAAAAATTTCTCATGACATTTTTAGTGAAATGAAAGTTTTAGACGTAGGTGCAGGTGACAAGCCATATCAAAAATTATTTAAAGGTTGCAGCTATGAGTCTTGTGATCACGAAATAATTTCTAAAGAAACAAGCGCTGCTAAAAATACTGATCATTCTTTTTATTGTGATATAACCCAAAAAATTCCCAAACCTGATAATTATTACGACTTAATAATTTGTAATGAAGTTTTAGAGCATCTCAATGAGCCTTACTTAGCTCTGAAAGAATTCCATCGCATACTACGCCCCGAAGGTAAACTAGTAGTTACAGCTCCACAATGCCACGGCTTACATCAAGAACCATATAATTATTTTAACTATTTAAGTTATGGATTAGAGTATTTGTTTAAAAAAGCTAAATTTACTAATATTGAGATTACCCCATTAGGGGGTATTTTTCATCTTTTAGGAAAAGTTTTAAATAACAGTGTAGGCATTTTGCTTTTTAGGAAAAGTATAATAGGTAAATTATTATTTTATCCTATTGAGCTATTAGTTAAAATTATACTGTATTTATTATCTATTTTACTATTTTATCTAGACTATTTCGATAAAGAAAAAAAATGGACCATACATTATGGTTGTGTTTGTAAGAAATAGATAAATAATTTATTTACCCACCACTTTAGGTTTTGGAAGAGGAATAATAAACTTACCCCTGAAACCTTTTTTTCTTAAATTTTTAATAAGTTCTTTTGAAATATGCCATGACAGTAAAATGGCATATTCTGGTTTATCCTTATAAAGTTTCTTTTCAGAAACTATTGGTATGCTCGTACCTGGCATATAATTTCCAATTTTATGCGAACCTTCAACCTCACAAACACATTTAATTAATTCATCAGTTAAACCAAGATAGTGTATTAAAGTACTAGCCCTAGATGGAGCACCAATACCATAAATCTTATGATTTTTTTGATTAATTACATCAAGCAATTTATATAATCGTAATTTTGATTGGATCACATTAGCCTTAAATTTGTTAAAGCTTTTCCAATTAATAAATTTTTTTTCATAATTAATGATTTTTGATACAGATTTAAAATTTTTATATTGACCTTTTTTTGCTGCATAAACTCTAATAGATCCACCATGTGTTGGTATTTTTTTTGCATGAAATATAGATAAACCATACTTATCAAATAAATACTTTAAGCTTTGTAAAGAGTAGTATCTTAAGTGCTCGTGATAAATTGTGTCATATTGCAACTCTTTCATTAAAGATACTAAGTAATGTGATTCTGTAATAAAAACACCATCCTTCTTTAAAATTCTTAAAATATTTTTCATTAAAACATGAACATTTTCAATATGAGCAAAAACATTTGTAGCCGTTATGATTTTTGCCTTGCCAAATTTTTTTAAAATATATTTCGAAGTTTTTTTATCAAAGTATTTTATTATAGTATTAATACCTCTTCTAATTGCGATTTTACCAATATTTTCTGGCGTTACTCCCAAAACTTTATGTTTTATTTTAAAATTGCTTAATAAATTTCCATCATTAGATCCAATGTCTACAATTAAGTCATTGCGATTTAAATTTAATATATCTGAACATTCTTTATATAGTTCCTTAAAATTTTCCCTTAATATTTTTGTTGTGCTACTCGTGTAAGGATATTCCTTTGGAAACAAAATATTTTTATCCACTAAAGTATTTAACTGAACAAGTCGTGATGATTTTGAATATACCAGCTCTGCTGGAAAAAATATCGCCTCCTCTTTTTTGTTGCTAATTTTTTGAAGTTTATTTACAGGAGGTAAAAATCCTAAAGATATAATAGTCTTAAGATCTCTAGAATTTGAGATTTGGCATTTATTTATTGTTATTGATTTTTTTTTCATAGCTAATGTTTCTTTAAAAGAACTTTTTCTAAAAAACAATAAATTAGTGTAAATAAATATTTTGATTTTAGTTCTTTAATATTAAATTTTGCCTTGCCATCTTTTCTATTTTGCCATTTTATAGGTATTATTTTGTAATTCATTTTTCTTGAAATAATTTTTAAGGGCATTTCTAAAAAAATATTAAAATCTTCAGATATTAGTGGCATAGATTTAATTAAAGCTTCTTTCTTATAAATTTTAAACGCATTAGTGAAATCATTATAATCACTTAAAAAAATAATTTTTGTAATGTAATTAAAAATACGATTTAAAATTAATTTTTTTATCGGATATTTGATTGTTGATGATCCAGTTACAAATCTAGAACCAAATACCGCGTCAATTTCTTTCTCTTGTATTAATTCATAATATTTTTTTAAGTCTGTTATATCGTCCGATAAATCGGCCATCATTATACAAATTGCCTCTCCAGTCGATTTATCAATACCTAAATTAATAGCCCCCCCCAAGTCCCTTTTTTTTATTATTAAGTAATTTAATTTTATTGTTTTCTCTTGTTTTTAAATTAATTATTTCATAGGAGTTATCATCACTAAAGTCGTTTATAACTATTATTTCGTAATTAATTTCACTAATACTATTTATTATAAAATCTAAAGTTTTAGAAATACCAACGCTTTCATTTCTGACGGGTAATATGATTGATAGTTTCATAAGATAAATATATGTGATAACAGAATAGCAGTAAATTTTTTAAAGAAAATGAAAATTTTAGTAACAGGCGGGTGTGGATTTGTAGGGTCGAATATTGCGGTCTTTTTAAAAAAAAAACTGCGAAATTCAAAAATTAATACTTTGGATAACTTGTGCCGAAGAGGCTCTTATATTAATTATGAAAGATTAAAAAGATATAAAATTAAAAATTATAAATTTAATATAGAAGATTATTCTAAAATAAAAAAATTACCAAAATATGATTTAATCATTGACTGCTGCGCTGAAGCAGCTGTAGAGGTTTCTAAAAAAGATGTAGATAGAGTTTTTAATACCAATTTAATTGGGACTTTTAACTTATTAAAAAAATGTGTTGCAAACAAATCAAGTTTAATTTTTCTTTCTTCTAGTAGAGTTTATTCAATAAATTTACTAGATAAATTAAAAAGTAAAATAAAAAAAAATATAAAAAAACATTTCTTAATTGATAAACTGTTAAGCACAAATGGAGCAAAATCTATATATGGATTTACAAAATTTAGTTCAGAAGAACTTATTAAAGAGTATTCTTATTTATTTAAGTTAAAATATATTATAAATAGATTTGGTGTAATTTCTGGTCCATGGCAATTTGGAAAACAAGAGCAAGGTTTTGTAAGCTTATGGATTTGGAGCCACTTAAACAAAAAAAAACTTAGCTACATTGGATATGGGGGCAAAGGTCATCAGGTGAGGGATGTAATACATATAGAAGATGTCTGCGAATTAATATTAAAACAAATAAACCAATTTTCAAAAAAACATAACCTATTATTGAATGTAGGTGGTGGAAGAAATAATGCCATATCGTTAAAAACTCTTACTCAGAAATGCCAAATAATCACCGCAAATACTATTAAATTTTCTATAAAAAAGAAAACCTCAGTTTATGATATACCTTATTTTGTTACAGATAATTCAAAAGTGAATAATTTGTACAAGTGGAAACCTCAAAAAAGTATAGATGATATAATTACGGACACTTATTTATGGATGATTGTAAATTTAAATAAAATAAAAAAATATTTTAAATGAGCGTTGTATTAATAACAGGATCTTGCGGATTAGTTGGAGCAGAGTCCACAAAGTTTTTTTGTGAAAAAGGCTTTGATGTCGTGGGAGTAGACAATAACTATAGAAACTTTTTTTTTGGCTCAGATGGAGATACTACTTGGGTTAAAAAAAATTTAATGAAGAAATATAAAAATTATGTACATTTTAACTCAAATACTCAAAATTATTCAAATTTAGAAAAAATTTTTAGAAAATATAAAAAATCAATAAAATTAATAATACATTCTGCGGCGCAACCTTCACATGATTTAGCAAAAATTATACCAATGGTAGATTTTAAAACTAATGCAGAATCCACTATAAACTTATTAGAACTTACAAAAAAATTCTGCCCAGAATCTCCATTTATATTTATGTCAACAAATAAAGTTTATGGAGATAATCCAAACTTTCTTCCACTTATCGAAGGTAAAACAAGATGGAAATTGAAAAAAGGTAATAAATTTTTTCGAGGGATTGACGAAAGTATGTCCATAGATAATTGCATACATAGTTTATTTGGAGTATCTAAAATTTATGCAGATTTAGCTGTTCAAGAGTATGGGAGAAATGTAGGGTTAAAAACAGTTTGTTTCAGAGCTGGATGTATAACTGGACCAATGCATTCAGGAGCTAAGCTTCATGGTTTTTTATCATATTTAGTTAAGTCATGCTTAACTAAAAAAAAATATACAATTATTGGTTACAAGGGGAAACAAGTAAGAGACAATATTCATAGCTCCGATCTGATTCAATGTTTCTGGAATTATTATAAAAAGCCAAGAAAAGCAGAGATTTATAATATAGGTGGCGGAATCATGTCAAATTGCTCAGTATTAGAAGCTCTTGAATTAGTTAGCAAATATACAAATTTAAATATAAAAAAAGAATATATAAAAGAAAATAGAGTTGGAGACCACATTTGGTATATTTCAAATATTAATAAATTCAAGAAACATTACCCCAAATGGAAGCAAACTTATGATAATTCTAAAATCATAAAAGAGTTAATTGAAAGTATTTGGGAAAAATAAACATATATTATGGCAAAAAGACTTAATAATAACGAAATCAGTATAATAGGTGGCGCTGGACATGTAGGATTTCCTCTAGGATTAGTCTTTGCGTCAAAAAATTTTAAAGTAAATTTAATCGATTATAACAAAATATATTTAGAAAAAATTAGCAGGGGAATACCTCCTTTTTTAGAAAAAGGTTCAAAAAAATTATTAAAAAGATGCCTTTTAAGAAAAAAACTATTTACTTATTCTAATTATGAATCTTTAAAAAATAGTAAGTTTATAGTTATATGCATAGGAACTCCTATTGATCAAAGGTTAAAACCAAAAGTTAAAGAATTTTTAAAATTTTTCAATTTTTTAAAGAAAGTTGTTTCAAAATCTCAAATTATTATTATTAGAAGTTCTATTTTTCCTGGAGTTGTAAAAAAAGTATGCAGTATATTAAAAGGTAAAAATAAAAATGTAGTTTATTGTCCGGAAAGAATTGTTCAAGGTAAATCTATCGATGAATTACCAAAACTACCTCAAGTTGTAGCAGGTTTTAATCAGCCCTCAATTACTCTTACTAGAAAATTGTTTAAAAAAATAACCTCTAAAATTATTATAACTAGTGTACTTGAGGCAGAATTAATCAAGCTATTTTCAAATGCTAATCGATATATAAATTTCTCAATAGCTAACCAGCTTTATATGATTTGTAAAGAAAACAATCTAAACTTTTCTAAAGTTAGAAAAATTATGAGAGATGGATACGAAAGGAATTTAAACCTACCTGTAGCTGGCTTTACTGCGGGCCCATGTTTACTTAAAGATACTATGCAACTTTCGTCGTTTTATAAAAACAAATTTTCATTAGGGCATACAGCAATGAAAATAAATGAAAATATTCCAAAATTTTTAATAAGTGAATTAAAAAAAAAATATAATTTGAGAAAGAAAATTATTGGAATTTTAGGTTTAACTTTTAAGGCAGAGACTGACGATATAAGAGACTCTCTTTCTATTAAATTATTAAGTCACTTAAAAAAAATGAAGATAAAAACTTTACAATCAGATGAGTATTACCAAGACAAAAAAAACGTAAAAAAAGAATACTTAATGAAGCATTCTGACATAATAATTATTGCGGCGCCTCACAATAATTACAAAAAAATTAAGTTTCCAAAGAACAAAATTATAGTTGATATTTGGGGAAAATAAATTTTATATTTTAAATCTTATTTTTTTTTAAAAATTTGGCTGGAGAACCAACCACCACGTCATTGTCTTTTACATTTTTCGTAACAACTGAGCCAGCTCCGATTATGCAATTATTTCCGATTTTGATATTTTGTCTTATTGTAGAATTAGCTCCTATATATGTGTAATTGCCAATTTTAACATTTCCTAAGATTACGCTAGCTGGAGCTAAAGTTGAAAATTTTCCTATTTTTGAATCATGATGAATTTGGCAATTAATGTTTATTTTAACACCATTATCGATTTTAACATTAGGCATTATTTTTACAAATTTTTGAATAACAATACCCTTTTTTTTTGATAAAAATTTTTTACTAGAATTTGATATGAAAGTATCTTCAAAAATCAAATTGGCATTATTATTTTTATAAATTTTTTTAAATAAAAACTCTCTTTCCCTACCATCATCAATTGTTATATGTACTAAAGGATTAAATTTTTTTTTAATTTTTTTCCAATCTTTTAAATTTTCTGAGCCTAACCTTTTATTTTTATTTTTATAAGATTTAGTTTTTTTTGAGGAAAAATAACCAAGGTAGTTGTTTTTATGATCTTCAATAAGATCTTCAAAATCAACATCAATTCCCACCAAACAAAATTTTTTGCTAACCATTTTATTTATAAATTCTTAATTACACGTTTTACACTTTAAACACGAGTTAAAATTATATATAAATTATTGACATTTTGGCGAAACTGCCAGCAAAATATAATGAAAAAAATTAAAATTTTACTTAGCGAACCATCAATTCCAGAGAGCAGAACTATCCAATTAACAAAAAAAGTTTTAAAAAATAATTTTCCGAATGAGGGAAATTTCACAAAATTATTTGAAAAAAAAATTTCAAAGCTGCTTAAAGTTAAATATGTAGTGTCAGCAACCAGTGGCACAGTTTCAATTTTCTTAGCTTTGAAAGCTTTAGGAATAAAAAAAGGAGATGAAGTTATAGTCCCAAACATAACTTTTCCTGCCACCGCAAATGCAGTAGTGCTCTCAGGCGCCAAACCAGTTTTAGTTGATATAAATAAAGATGATTTATTAATAAATGAAAAAAGTTTGATAAAAAAGATAAATAGAAGAACTAAGGCTATTATTCCTGTCCATATATCTGGAAGAGGCTCTAATATAAAAAAAATATTAAAAATTGCAAAACTAAAAAAAATATTTGTAGTAGAGGACGCAGCAGAGGCCTTTATGTCAAAAGTTAATAAAAAATATCTTGGAACTTTTGGGGATTTAGGTTGTTTTTCTTTTGCTCCAAATAAAATTATTACAACTGGTCAAGGAGGTGTTGTTGTAACTAATAATAAATCAATATACAAAAATTTAAGTAAACTTAAAGATCAAGGAAGAGTTGGACCGACTACAGGAGGAGAGGATATTTATAATTCAGTGGGGTATAATTTTAAGTTCACAAATTTACAAGCTGTATTAGGACTAGCACAGTTAGAAACTATTAACAAAAGAATCAGTATATTGAAAAGTCATTATGCATTTTATAAAAAAAATTTAGCTCAAACTAGAAATTTTAAATTATTCGAATTTACCAAAGGAGAATTGCCTCTCTGGACTGACGTTTACTCAACAAAAAGAAATAAGCTATTTGAATATTTAAAGAAACAGAGAATATTAGGTAGATATTTTTGGTTTCCACTTAATACATGTAAACCATATAAAAAATCTTTTAGTGGATTGAAAAATTCGAAAATGCTAACTAAAAAGCTAATGTGGCTGCCTTCATCTTTAAAATTAAATAAAAAAGATTTAAGTAGGATCTGCTTTTACATAAACAAATATAATTTAAATAAAAATGGATAAAAAACTTTCAATAATTCTTCCAGTTTTTAATGAAAAAGAAAGTTTAGCTATAATGGTTAGACTTTTAAAATCGACACTTAAATTTGAAAATGAAATATTAATTGTTTACGACGATGAAAAAGATAATTGTGTTTCTGAAGCAAAAAAATTAGAGCAGGAACTTTCGAACGTAAGAGCGATACACAATAATATTAATAGAGGAGTGAGATTTGCTGTTGATAAGGGTGTCAAGGAAGCAAAATATGAAATTATATTTATTACTGCTGTTGACGAAATTTTCCCAATAATAGCTATAGACGATATGATCAATTTAATTTTAAATGACGGATATGATTTTGTAAGTGGTACAAGATACGCAAAAGGAGGTTTAAGATTAGGAGGTTCTCTTGTGGCTTCATTTTTATCAAGACTAGCCAATAAATTATTTTGTATGTTTACAAGCTTTCCATTATCTGACTGCACGACAGGAATAAAAATGATGAAAAAAACTGTCTGGAATAGCATTGTACTTGAGTCTAAACCTATAGGGTGGGCTTTTGCTTTTGAGTTAACTATAAAAGTTTATATAAAAAACTTAAAAATAACAGAGGCTCCCTTAAAATCAGTTGATAGATTATTTGGAGGCTCTTCAACTTTTAAAACTATGCCATGGATAAAAGAGTACTTAAAATGGTTCTTTTGGGGCATTAAATCCATAAAAAATAAATGAAGAAAAATAAAAAACACTTTTTAGTTACTGGCGGCTCAGGTTTTATTGGCTCAGCAATATCTAAGCTGTTAATTGATAAAGGTCATAAAGTTACTATTTTTGATGATAATTCAAGAGGAAATTTAAAAAAAATTTTTCCTATAAAAAACAAAATAAAATTTATTTACGGTGATATTAGAAATTACAAAAAATTAAATAGGGCTTTGCATAATGTTGATGCAGTTATTCATTTGGCTTATATAAATGGGACTAAGTATTTTTATACTAAACCAGTTTTAATATTAGATATTGCTGTTAAAGGTATCATTAATGTTTTAGAAGCATGTAAAAACAACAATATTAAAGAACTTTATCTCGCTTCAAGCTCAGAAGTTTACCAGACACCAGATAAAATACCTACTTCTGAAAAAGAAACATTAAAAATTCCTGATATTTATAATCCACGGTATTCGTATGGTGGAGGGAAAATTTTAACAGAGCTGATGGGTATACATTATGGAAAAAAATATTTTAAAAAGTTAATTATATTTCGACCTCATAACGTTTACGGCCCAAATATGGGTTATGAGCATGTAGTACCAGAATTCATTAAAAGATTTAAAAAATTAAAAAACAAAAAATTTAAAATTCAAGGAACAGGAAATGAAATTAGATCTTTTATCTATATAGAAGATTTTATCAAAGCATTTGATTTACTTTTAAAAAAAGGAAAGCATTTAAATATATATAATATTGGTACTTTAGAAAAAATAAAAATAAAGAATCTGGCTTTGTTGATGTCTAAAATATTCAAAAGAAAAATAAAATTTAAAAAAAATCCATTACAAAAAGGTGGAACAAAAATTAGAGTGCCTAATATTGATAAAATAAAAGATCTTGGCTTTAAACAAGAGTTTAAACTCGCAAAAGGTCTTAAAAAGTTGATAAATATTTAAATTTTAAATGTATTTAAAAAGGAAAATTCCATTACTATTTTTTTTAATTATTTTATTTTTTTTAATTTTTTTTTCATTTGAGTATTCAAGTATTTTAACATTTATAGAGGATATTTTATTAACGATTATTTCACAAAAAGAAAAAAATTATTTTCAATTTTTTTTGTTAATGATCTTATTTAATTTTTTCTATTTTCTTTCACCATTACCAGTTTTTCCTTTATTATTACTTAACGGTTTCGTATTTGGGTGGCCTGGCTTTATATTTTCAATGTTTTTTATATTAATTTGTTCACTATTAATTTTTAGTTTTTCAAAGTTTTTTTTAAAAGATACTATTTCTAAAATTAGTTATATAAATTTTATAAAGTTAAAGACTAAAAAATATAATTTTATTTATAATGCAAGCAATACAACAATATTTCTAAGCAGATATATTGTACCATATTTTTTCCATAATATTTTATTTGGTTTCTATAATTTAAAATTAAAAAATTTTCTTTTTATAATTTTTTTAGCAGAAATTCCTCTTACTCTAGCAACAAATAGTATTGGAGATTCATTAAATAGTTTTGTATTAACAGTTGATTATGGACTTTCTCAGATGTTATTTGACTTTAAGTTTATAATGCCATTTATTTTTATTTTATTTATTATCTTAATATCTGGCGCTTTACAGAAGATTATTGTAAAAAAGTCTAATTAGAAAATATTATAAATGTGCGGAATATTTGGTTTTTCATATAAACAATCTGGCAAAATAAATAATTTCTCATTTATTGAAAATGATATTAAATTATTCACTCAACTCAGCAGAATAAGAGGATCAGATACATTTGGGATCTCGGCCTCTAATTATAATAAAAATTTTGTTTATAAAATTAATTCAGACCCAGCAAAAGCCATAAAAAGGAAGGATTTTAAGAAATTCTTAAAAGATGAAATCGCCAATCTTCAAAATGAAGATTCTATATTAAGCATTATAGGTCAAACGAGATTAGTTACCAATGGAACAAAGTTTTTATATGCTAACAATCAACCAATAATCACAAAAAGCATAGTCGGAGTGCATAATGGCATAATTGTAAATTATGATCGTAGAACAGCAGATAAAACGGTGAATCTTGAAGGCCATAATATAAAGAGCGATTCTTTAGAATTTTACGAAGTTTTAGAAAAAATCAACGATGAAGGAAGTAGTTTTTTAACAGAATATCTAAATTATGTTAAGGGAGTTGTAGGAAATTACTCTATAGCGTTTAGATTACTAAATAAATCTCAAATTGTTTTATCGTCTAACTGCGGTGCCCTTTATTATTTTTATGATGAGGAAAAAAATTTTTTTGCTTTCTCTTCAGAAAAAAACTTTTTAATTAAATTTTTAAAAAAAAGTAGGATTTATTATAAAAATTTTACCAAAAAAAAGGAACTTAATATTCAGCAAGTATTAAACAAATCAATAGTTTTTGATGAAAGCGAAAAAAAAATAAGCCAAATTGTTCATTCTGAAAAAGAAATGTCAAATAATTTTGTAAAAAACATATCAATAAAAAAAAATAAATTTAGTACTATTGATAATTTTTCAAAAGATAAACATAGATTTGAAAATTTAAAAAGGTGCAATAAATGTATATTGCCCGAAACCTACCCATTTATTAAATTTGATAAAAGTGGGGTATGCAATTATTGCAACCAATATAAAAAACAAGAATTTAAAGGTGAAGATGAGCTTATTAAAATCTTGGAAAAATATAGATCAAAAAATAATAAGCCAGATTGTTTAGTAGGCTTAAGTGGGGGCCGAGATAGTTCCTATGGACTTCATTTATTAAAGGAGAAATTTAAAATGAATCCAATTGCTTATACTTATGACTGGGGTTTAACAACTGATATTTCAAGAATCAATCAATCAAAAATTTGTGGAAAATTAGGAATCGAACATATTATACGTTCTGCCAATATATCTAAAAAAAGATCATATGTTCGTGCGAATATTATGGCGTGGCTTAAAAGACCACACTTAGGAATGCTTCCAATTATTCAAGCTGGAGACAAAGGATTTATAGATTATGGAAGAATACTATCCAAAGATCTTGGATTAAAATTGGTTATTCATTTTACAGGTTACCAGCTAGAGCAAAGAGAGTTTTTTTTAGGATTTGCTGGCATCAATCAAATATTAAGAAATAATCAGCGCATGGTTTCATATAGCAACTTTAATAAATTAAAAATGTTTACATTTTATAGTTCTCAATTTTTACTTAACCCACATTATATAAATTCATCTTTAATTGATAATTTTAATGGTTTTTTAGCTAGCTTTGTAAGAAAAGAAAATTTTTTGCATTTTTATAATTATATTAATTGGAATGAAGCTGAAATAAAAAAGGTATTAAAAGAAGTTTACAACTGGGAATCTGATATTTCTTATGGCAAAAACCAATGGAGAATGGGAGACGGCCAAACTGCATTTAATAATTACATTTATTATACTATAGCTGGATTTTCGGAGTATGATAATTTTAGGTCAAATCAAATAAGAGAAAACTTAATTACAAGAGCAGAAGCAGAAAAGTTAGCGACAGAAGATAATAAATTTAAATACGATACTTTAAAAAATTTTAGTGAAATAATTGGGTTTAACTTAGAAGATGTTTTGTCCCAAATTCAGTGTATACCTAAATTATTTTAGATTTCTGCATCTAACTATTACCTTCATTAATTCAAAAATAATTAAAAAATTTTTTATATCAAAAATTTTTATAGAAGATTTTTTTGCAATTTCGTATTTTACAGGAATAAAGTGAATTTTTTTCTTATTTTTAAAATAAAGGAAAAAAAGTTCCAAATCTAAGAAAAATCTATTTGATACAAATTCATTTTTTTTGAAATGAGAATCTTTCTTAAATCCTTTTAAGCCCGCCTGAGTATCGCAGGCTTCGATATTTAATTTAAGCATAGTCTTAATTATTTGGCTTATAAACTGTCCTATGTAATGTCTAAAAATTTGGTAAATCGATAAGTTTTTATTGATTAATTTGCTAGATTTAAGTCGTCTATTTACCGAGACAAAATCAATATTTTTTTTCATTTTTAAAATAATGCTGTTTATTTTTTCAAAATAAGGCAAATCGCAGTCAATCAAAATAACATGATTATATTTTGAAATTTGCAAAGCTTTTTTTATTGAATATGACTTACCTCTATTTAATGGATTTTTAATTATGCTTACATTTTTTTTTTTTATATATTTTTTAAGATTAAAAAAAGTATTATCTGAACTACAATCGTCAATTACTATTATTTCATATTTTATCTTAAAATTTTTCATTTTTTTTATTAATTTTTTAACTTTGGAAACAATTAATTTTTCATAATTATAGCAAGGAACTATTACTGATATAGATTTCATTATCACGAGCTTTCAACTAATAAAGATTGCAAAAGAATACCTAATTTTCTTGCATCAGGACTCTCAAATATTTCTAATGGAGAAATTAAATTACTAAATTTGAACATTATAATATTTTCATTTTTTAATTCACTTTTCTTAACATCAATGCTTATTTTATTTAAATTTTCGATTTTGTTAAGGTTTACTTGACTTTTTAAAATATTATTTAAATATATTTCAACATTAAAATTTTGTTCATTATTACTTGTGTATTTTTTGAGATCAAAATTTATTCTAAAATTATCATTATTAGACTGTTCCAATCTAAATAATACAAATGCTATTTCTCCTTCGGACCAAACTCCATCATTACCAAAATTATGTGTCCAGCCTACACCTAAAAACTTTTCTCTTTCTTCAAATGCAAAGTTTACTCTTTTATTTAGTTGAATTTCATTAAATTGTACATCTGAGAGTAAATCAATATCTTTTTGAGACATTTCCTTTTTTTTATTAGGCAAGAATAGCCAAAAATTATCTCTATAAAAAAATCCACCATTCGTGTCTTTTAAAATTTGTTTCATTAATTTTAGATGGCCAAGGTTATCGATGACATAGGCTGTATCCTCTGGCATTTTATTACTGTACAAAGAATTATTGAAATCATATCTAGCTAAAGCTGCTTTTGCTCTATCCATTCCAGCTACTAAAACTATATCAGTTTTTTTTATTTTACTTGTTCCTAAAAAATGACTTAACGAAGTAAATAGTGGGCCATAGTTGTTATACAAATATGTTGTTCTAAATTTATCAAAATTTTCCGGAATTTCTTTCCAAATTTTATTTTCCAATATTTTGGGTTCTTTTAAATGACCCCTAGAAATAAAATGATGTTTAAGGCCCGGATATGTGTCTGCTAGCTGCAGTATTAGGCCAACAATTATTATAATTGTTCCGTTCATAATTTTGGTATTTCTGTAAATAGTAATTAGTGAAAAAATAATTATTAAATAATAAACTGGCCAAAAAAATCTTCCAGTTGCAGCAAATATGCTTAATGATCCAAACAAGTAATTATGCAGAGGTATATTAATTATTTCCTTTCCCATAAAACTTAAGTTTGTAGTTAATGACCAAAAAGTGATTAAAACAGCAAAAACTAAATAGCCTGTATAATTTTGAATAAAATTTTTTATGAAGTTCTTTTTTTTAATGCTATTGGTAAAAAAAATAAAAAGGGCTATTATAAAAATAAAAATATTTCCTAATCCTAAATAGTTAAATCCCTCAATATTTGTACCAGGTATATTTTTAAAGAAGCTAGACCAGTATGTGCTTGCTGTACCTTCGTCAACTTCTGGATCTATTATACTAAGTAAATCTAAATTAAGATTACCATATCCACGAGAAACTGCACTTATTACCGTTGTTTCAAAGTAGCCAAAAATATACATAAAAAAAACAACGAAGATTATTGAGTAGGTTAGGTTTAAAAAAGTAATTACAAAATTTTTTTCCTCTCTAAATTTTTGTAATAAGAGTGCACAATATATTCCAAAGAGCATTACGGTAAAATAAAGATGAATAAGAGTTGATAATATTAATAGCAGCATCCAATAAAAATCTATTTTTCTCTTATTTTTATTTGTGCATATTAAATTTAAATAAAATCCAAGCAAAATTAACCAATGACCACCCAAAGAAATATGAAATGAGATTCTATAAATAAGAATTGGAGCAATCAAAAAAATTAAACTGGAAAGTGTCGAAAAAAAATTATCATTACTTATTTTGTAAATTATTAAATAAGAAATATACAATTGCATAAAAAAACATAAAACTATCCATAAGGAAAAATATTGAAAATTATAACTTAAAAAATTACTAAATAATTTAAATATAAATGCAAATAACGGAATCGAATCTGAAAATATTATTGATGTTCCAATATCCAAACCATAGTTCGGGTTTTTCCCCAGAGGGAAGCGCCAGACATCATCTCTAAAAAAGGTCCAGCCATTTTGAGCATTACTTTTGTCACCACTTCCTAACAACCAATTTATTTCATTAAAATAAATATTATCTAAGCCGACAAAGCATATCGCAAGTAAAAGTGCTAACAATAAATAAAGTAAAATTAAAATATAATTTTTTTTAAAAAACATTATAAATAATATAATCCTATCAAGAATAAAATAATAATAGTTCTAAGTGTATATACATTTTTTTAAATATAAGCGAACCTAAGCCAATTAGAGAAAATAAAGAAATTAATTTTTTCTTTTCTTTAAGGGGCTGGTTAAAAGTCTTATCAAAAAAATTTGAGTTAGCTATCGTAGACAAAGCAACAATTAACCAAACAATAGCTCCATTCCATGAAGTAAATAAATCACCTGTTGATTTTATTGGCCAGACCTCAAACATTAAAGCAATAATTATAGGAAAGAAGAAAAGCTTAAAATTACTATCTCTAAATGTTTTTTGTCTTAATTTTTTAAATGCTTTTAAAAAAATTAAAAAAATAAAAGCTGATATTAGTAAAAAACCTAAAATTCCAAAATCATGTAATACTTGTAGATGATAATTATGTGGGTGAGTAGAGCAACTATATTTATTTTCTTTGTTTGCAATTATTTGGCACTTTGTTCTAAATGATTTATGCCCGTGACCTATAATTGGACTATATTTCCAGGACTCTAATACAGTCATATATATTCTATAATGATAAGAGCTAGTTAGATCCACAACTTCTTTTTTAACATTTTTTTCGCTATTTAATATTTCACTTTCATTATTTGTATTTTTTTCAACAACAAATCTTTTATATAAATGTTGATATTTTTTTTTAACAACACTGTCAAAATTAATAACCAATGAAGCAATTAGTATGAATGCCATAAAAGATGCAAAAATTGGAAGTCTCGTTTTTTTGTAGAATAAAAAAAGTAACACAAAACTCCCAATCAAAATTATTGTGGACATCCTATTACTTGCTAGAAATGCTCCTATTAATAAAAGTAAAATAACTAAAAATAATATTTTTTTGTTGAGGTTTTTATTTTTAAATAAAAACATGCATCCAAAAACTGAAAATAAAGAAAATTTTTGTATATATGTGCCTGCAATTGCCTCATGCTCAAAAGGCCCACCAATCATTCCATCCCATCGTGTGTAACCAAATATATCTTTTCCAAAAACGTATTGAATTATAACATCTACAGAAACAAAAACAGTACACACTAGGGAAATAATAAAAAAATTAACTAAATTCAATTTATTATTTTTTATAAGCAATTCTATAACAAAATATAATAATAGAAATCTTATGAGTAAAATTGATTTTATTGTTGATCCATAATTATTTTGCTCAACATTTAAAAAAGTAGTAAATATAACAAATAAGAAAAAAATTGTTAAAAGGATATTTGTATAATCGAAAGTAAAGTTATATTTATTTTTTTTGATATAAAAAAAACTTACAATAATTAATAATAATATATTTAAATTAACAACAAGACTTCCGATTATAAGAGAAACAGGGATTAAACAAAATAAAAAGTTTAATAGTTGATTTTGTGAAATATTTTTTTTGTTTAAAAACATAAGTTATTAATAAATTAAAAATGAAATTTATTCAAAATAATAAAGTGATCATAAACCTGAAAATTTTTTATAGCATAACTTTTGTATTGCTTTTTAGTTTTTTATTAAGGGTTATCGCGGTTTATTACTATGGAGATACTCAAATTGAAAACGAGTGGTCTCAACTACTAAATAATTTATACGATAATAGAACTTTATCATATAGGTCATTTGAAAATAATTTAATTCCTTCCGTTTACATGCCTCCCTTGTATGTTCTATTTTTATTTATAATAAAACTATTTGTTCCAGAAAATTTAAATTTCGTTAAAACAGTTTTATCTATACAAATAATTTTATCAATTTTTTCTATTTATATTTTTTATAATTTAAGTAAATATTTCTTTACTAAAAATTGGAGTATTTTTATTTCTTTTATATTATCTATATTTCCGCTAGAAATTTATGCCGTAACACAAACCTCTTCGGTAAGTTTACAATTTTTTTTGTTAACTTCTTACATGTACCTTTTTTTTTCTATTTCAAGATTAAAAGAATTTAGCTGGCACAAAGCTTTTCTTTTTTCATTAGTGTCATCGCTTCTAATGTTATTAAGAGGAGAATTTTACTTAATATTTATTTTAACTTTATTTTATTTATTTTTTTTTAAAAAAATAAATATAAAGAAAATAATAGCTATTTTATTAGTTAGCTTAATAATGCTATCACCATACCTGATAAGAAATTATGTAGTTTTTAATAAAATAACGTTAACTAAATCGGCTGGATACAATTTATGGAAAGGAAATAATCCCTTTTCCAAAATAGAAGGAGCGGAAACTGCAGAAGCTTTCTCTCACAATAATATAAATGAAAAAATTGAAAATTTGTCTAAGGATAAATTATATGACTTTAACTATGATCAGCTTTTTTTAAAAGAGGCCTTGATTTATATTAAATCTGAGCCATCAAAATTTTTAACGAGATCTATAAAAAGATTTTTTAGTTATTTTTATTTTAATTTAAACTCAGACTATCCAAATTACTATAACCCACTATTTATTGTTCCTATTGCTGTAACTAGTATTTTTTCAACTTTTGGAATTATAATTACATTGAGAAAGCTAAACTTTGATATAGGCTACTTGCTTGTATATTTGTTTTCGACTATCTGTATTTTTTCTCTATTTTTTATATTACCAAGGTATAAAATTATAATATTGCCAGCACAATTAATTTTTATGAATTATTTTTTCTTAGAGTGCTATGAAAAAATTAAGCCTTTAAAAAAACTATTTAATAATGGGCGCAATTAAAAACTATGAGTAAAGTAACTATAATTCTTCCAACTTATAACTGCGAAAAATATATAGAAGAAACATTAAATTCTATTATTGAACAATCCTTTGAAGATTGGAAATTGATTATTGTCGATGACGCATCAAAAGATAATTCAATAATTATAATTAAGAAGTTTTTAAGCGATGAGCGAATAACTTTAAAAAAATTGAAAAAAAATAAAGGAGCAGGATTTTGTAGAAATTTTGCTTTAAGAGAATCGTTTTCTAAATATATTGCTTTTATTGATTCTGATGATATTTGGAATAAAGACAAATTAAAAAAACAAATTCATTTTATGGAGACGAATAATCTAGATTTTACTTATACAAATTACACCCCATTTAAAGTAAAAAAGGGTATTAAAAAATTTCAAAGGGAAATAAAACCTCCTGAAAAATTAACGTACAATCTATTTACAAAAAAAACTTCAATATGCACAAGCTCAATGATGGTAAAAAGGGAACAAATTGGTCTAACAAAATTTATCAACACCAAAATTTGCGAAGATTATTTTTTTAAATGTAAACTACTAAAAAAATGCAATTCTGTAAGAAATTTTAATGAAACTATGACGTATTACAGGATTTCAAAAAATTCGTTACAAAGTAAAAAACTTAGGAATTTTTATTGGGTTTGGTATATAAACAAGCGGTATAATAAAATGAATTTTATAAATAATATCCTTTCATTATTTTTTATTTCAATTAATTCAATTAAAAATTATGGATTTAAATAACAAATTTTTTTTTTTAATATTAGCTCTTTCCACTTTATTTTTTTATAAATATTTTTTGTATATTAAAAAAAAAATTGGTTTTAAATTTTTAATTGATGATAACTTAAGCAAGCCCCAAGCATTCCACGTTACCCCAGTATCAACGGTGGGTGGAGTAGGTATATTCCTTTCTTTTTTAATATTTTTTTTTTATTCTTTTTTTTTCGAAAATTTTAAATATTTTGAATATTTTACTTTTTGTTCAGTTTTCTTTTTTCTTGGTTTATTAGATGATCTTAGAGTTAACTTAAAACCTAAGTTTAGACTTTTGATGATGATAAGTTCTTTAATAGTTTTAGTTATTTTTAATAATGTTTATATAGAAAAAACTGGACTAGAATTCTTAAATAATTTTTTAGAAATAGATATTTTTGCACTTTTTTTTATTTGTTTGTGTTTTTTATTTATTATTAATGGTTCTAATTTAATTGATGGATTTAATGGCTTATTAGGGATTCATGCTTTAATAATTATTATTAATTTATTTTTTTTAAATTACTTTGGAGGAAATAAAGACTTAGCTTTTATATTATTTAGCAGCATAATATTTCTTATAGCATTTCTTTTTTATAACTTCCCAAAAGCTAAAATTATTTTAGGAGATAGCGGTTCCTACTTTTTGGGGGCTTTTATAGCTTTGTCTACAATAAAAACTAGTATAGCAAATCCAGAGATCTCTCCTTTTTATTTTTGCATATTACTATTTTATTTATTTTTTGAAGTTTTCTTTTCCTTTTTAAGAAAGTTATTAAAGGAAAGAAAATCTCCACTTTTTCCAGATAAAAAACATTTGCATATGTTAGTTTTTGAAATTTTTTACAAAAAAAATAAAGACAAAATCAAAAGTAATTATTTAGTTTCTATAGCTATTAATTCTATTTATTTAGTTTTAACTATTCCTGCAGCTTTAAACATGCAAAATGGATTGTTTTGTAAATATTATTCTATACTGTTTTTTGTTACCTATATTTATTTTTATAAAACTGCTAATAAAAAAACTTATTATTGACATTCATAGATATTGTAATTAAATAATTAAAAGAGATATTAATTAGGAATTTTTCATGAAAATTTTAGTAATGGGATTACCCGGATCTGGTAAGACGACTCTTGCTTCTAAATTAGTATCAAGAATCGATGCTAAATGGTTGAACGCTGATGAGGTGAGAAAAAAAGTTAATGACTGGGATTTTTCTGAAGAAGCTAGGAAAAGACAAGCTAAAAGAATGGCGGACTTAGCAGAAAAATATAAAAAAGAGGGCCATAATGTTGTGGCAGATTTTATTTGTCCAACACCTGAAGCTAGAAAATTGTTTAATGCTGACTTTATTGTTTGGGTAGACACAATTAAAAAAGGAAGATTTGAGGATACAAATAAAATGTTCGTTAAACCTGACAAGTATGATTTTCATGTAACAACACAAAATGCAGAATTATGGTCTTTACAAATTGCTGATAAAATTTTTCCCTATAAATGGGACAATAAAAAACCCACAGCCCAAATGCTGGGACGTTGGCAGCCTTTTCATGATGGTCATTACGTACTTTTTGAGGAAATTATTAAAAAAACAGGTCAAGTTTGTATTCAAGTCAGAGATGTCCAGGGAGTAGATGACAATCCTTTTGATTTTGAATTCGTTAAATCAAAAATTAAAGAAAGATTAGAGCCAAAATATAAAAATAGATTTCAAGTTGTCTTGGTTCCTAATATTACTAATATTTGTTATGGTAGAGGAGTTGGTTATAAAATTGAGGAAATTGTTTTATCAGAAGAGGTACAAAAAATTTCAGCTACAAAAATTAGAGCCGGCATGCGCAAGAAAGGAGAATTAAAATAGTTTATGTCAGACGATATTTTCATAAAGAAATATTTAGATGATTTTTCTGAACTTTCAAAACCCAATGAAGAAATTATACAAAAAATAATTAAAACAAAAAATTTACTTATAGACGCAAAAAAAAATAACGCGAAAATAATGATATTTGGAAATGGTGGTAGTGCTGCGATTGCTAGCCACGTGAGTGTAGATTTGACAAAAAATGCAAACATCAGAACAGTAAATTTTAATGAAGCAGATTTGATAACATGCTTTTCTAACGATTATGGTTATGAAAGATGGGTTGAAAAAGCAATTGATTTTTATGGTGACCAAAAAGATGTTTTAATTCTCATCTCTTCAAGCGGAAAATCTGCCAATATGATAAATGCATGCAAGGCCGCAAAAAATAAAAAAATTTCTAAAATTATTACCTTTACAGGACATGAAAAAGGTAATCCTTTATCCCAACTTGGAGAAATTAACTTTTGGATTAATAGTAAAGCTTATAATTTTGTAGAAAACATTCATCAAGTTTGGCTTTTGAGCATTGTTGATTTAATCATAGGAAAAAGGGAATATTCTCCCAATTAAACATTTGTTCGTATGGTGGGGGTTGTTGGTAACGCTCCAACTACCTCGTCGATGTCAACGACGCACTCTACTTTTGAGCTAAACCCCCTTTTGTCTTTTTGCTTCGATTTTGATTGTAATGATACAACAAATATTAAGAAATTATAAAAAGTTTAGTAATTTGATAAATTATTGGGTATTTACAAAAAACAATAATAAATATATACCCATTGAGCCTGGTGATTATTGCGAAGGGGCAATACCCGATCCCATTCCGAACTCGGAAGTCAAGCCCTTCAGCGCCGATGGTACTTTGTCTTAAGACATGGAAGAGTAGGACGTTGCCAGGCTAAAAATTTAAAAATATTTTTTTTATGAAAGTAGTAAGTTCTCTAAAATCGCACAAAAAAAGAGATTTGAACTCAAAGCTCGTTCGAAGAAGAGGAAGAATATATATAATAAATAAAAAAAATCCAAAATACAAAGTCAGACAGAGATAATGAATGAAAAACATTGGATCTGTTAAAGAAGATCTTTCTACTGAAAAAAGAGTTTCAATTACTCCAGAATGTGCAAAAAAATTTATTGATCTTGGTTTTTCCCTAAATCTTGAAAAAAAATATGCAGAACACTTAGGTATAGATGACAAAGAATATGAAAAAAATGGAGTAAAAATTAATTTTTCAAAGGATGAAGTATTAAAAAAATCAGATATAATTTTGAAAGTCAATTTTCCATTATCGAATGAAGTTAATTTAATAAAAAATAAATCTATTCTAATTGCACAGTTTGACCCTAATCTAAGTAAAGATTTAATAAATCAATTAGTTAAAAATGAAGTGAAAATTTTTTCACTTAATTTATTACCAAGAATTACCAGAGCCCAGTCAATGGATGTACTTTCTTCTCAAGCAAACCTTGCAGGTTATAAGGCAGTTATAGAATCTTTTTCTAAGTTTGAAAAAGCTATACCAATGATGATGACAGCAGCAGGAACTGTGCCCGCTGCCAAAGTTTTAGTTATTGGTGCAGGTGTTGCAGGATTACAAGCTATTGCCACAGCAAAAAGGATGGGAGCAATAGTTTTTGCTACAGATGTAAGAATGACAGCAAAAGAACAGGTTGAAAGTTTAGGTGGAAAATTTCTAACAGTAGAGGGCTCTGAAAATTTAGAAACAGAAGGTGGTTATGCAAAAGAAGCTTCTGACGATTTTAAAAAAAAACAAGAGGATCTTTTAAAAGAAACACTGAAAAAAATTGATATTGTGATTTGTACAGCTCTAATTCCTGGCAAAAAAGCGCCATTAATAATTAAAGAAAGTATGATAAAAAGTATGAAACCTGGAGCTTTAATCTATGATTTAGCAGCGAGCCAGGGCGGCAACTCGGCTTTTACTGAAGCAGATAAAATTGTAGATAAGAATGGAGTTAAAATAATGGGTGAAAAAAATATTCTAAATAAGCTACCAATTTCAGCTTCGAATTTGTACGCAAAAAATTTATTTAATTTTGTTTTAAATCTTTGTGATAAAAAAAGTAAAGAAATAAATATTAATTTAGAAGATGAAATAATAAAAAGCACCCTAGTAAAATAAGATTATGGAAATAGATCCTTTTATATTTAGATTAAGTATATTTATCCTTTCGATTTTTATTGGTTACTATGTTGTATGGAGCGTTACTCCTTCTCTTCACACTCCTTTAATGTCAGTAACAAATGCAATTTCTTCAGTAATTATAGTTGGAGCTATAATTGCAGGATTGTCAGGTGATATAAAAAGTATTTTTAATACATCAAATATATTTGGTTTTCTTGCGATAGTTTTAGCAGCAATAAACATTTTTGGAGGTTTTTTGGTAACCCAAAGAATGCTTCAAATGTATAAAAAGAAAAAAAAGAATAAATAGATATGTCAGAAAACCTATCAGCAATATTTTATTTAATTTCTGGAGTATTATTTATTTTGGC
>CACFQR010000003.1 GCA_902568465.1 uncultured Pelagibacteraceae bacterium
TATCTTTCTACGCTGCCCTCTCTTCTAATTTTTTTTTGTAATTGCAAGACGCCGTAAAGTAAAGCTTCTGCAGATGGAGGACATCCAGGTACATAAATATCAACAGGAACTATACGATCGCAACCTCTGACAACTGAGTAAGAATAATGATAGTACCCACCACCATTTGCACAACTACCCATAGATATAACATACCTGGGTTCAGGCATTTGGTCATAAACTTTTCTAAGTGGTGCTGCCATTTTGTTTGTTAATGTACCAGCTACTATCATTACATCTGACTGTCTTGGAGATGCTCTTGGTGCAGCTCCAAACCTTTCCAAATCATACCTAGGCATTGATGTTTGCATCATTTCTACCGCACAACATGCTAGTCCAAAAGTCATCCAGTGGAGCGAGCCTGTTCTTGCCCAGTTAATTAAATTATCAGATGAAGTTGTTATAAAGCCTTTTTCACTAAATTCTTTAGAAATTTTTTTGAACTCTCTAGGTATCTTTTCTTCTTTGCTTTTTAAATCAAACATTTTAATCCCAATCTAATGCTCCTTTTTTCCATTCATAAACAAATCCTATGGTAAGAACGAATAAAAAAATCATCATTGACCAAAATCCAAGGGCTCCTATACTTCCTAATGAAACAGCCCAAGGAAAAAGGAAAGCTATTTCTAAATCAAAAATTATAAATAGAATTGCTACAAGGTAAAATCTAACATCAAATTCCATTCTTGAGTCACTAAAAGCTTCAAAGCCACATTCGTATGCTGAAAGTTTTTCTGAATCTGGATTTTTTGGAGAAAATAAATAGTTAATAGCTATAAATCCAACACTTAAAATAAGTGCAACAAATAAAAAAATTATAATAGATAGGTATTCTTTTAATAATATTTCAAATAACATATTTTCAAAATTATCACATTTATATACCTTTTTTTTTTACACTTATAGATGAGAGATTGTCACTTATTTCGCGGTGGATAACTCCTAATCAACTAATAAGCTTAATTAGTAATGGTATTTTTGCTAATCAAAGATCTCAATTAATATTTTTTTTGCTACAATATTGTGACCTTTCTCATTCCAGTGAGTATCATGCAAAAAATACAGATCAGTAGACCAGTTTATATTATTCTTTTTATATAAATTGAATTCAGGAAATAAATTAATTAATTTTGTACAATTAGATACTTTACATAAATGTTTTCCATATAACTCCCAATTAAAAATATCTTGACCATATTCTAAAGTGACAGCCCAAGGATAAACAACAATGTAAAATTCAGCATTATTTTTTTTAGTAACTTCAGATATTTTTTTGATATTATTTTCTATTTTTTTAAGACCACCATTTACACCGTGTGGAAGCCACCATTTTTGATCTAGTTTATCAAATTCTATGTATGTAAAATCACCCATTCGAGTTATACCTAACTCTGAATAATCTTTATCAATTTTTTTTTTAATTTTTATTTTTAACAATCTAGTAAAATTATTTAAGTAATTAATAAGTTGTCTCGAACCTTTAAAGTTATTATATTTAAATTCTTTCCAAGTGTTTGTGGTTCTTTTATTTGATTTATTTAATAACTCAAATTCCCAATAGTTTCCAATTAAGGAAGGTTTCTTACTTTGATTTTCTCGTTCCCATCTTCCAGCTTCATCACTTACATCTGTTAGGTCAATAACTAGTATAACTTTTTTTGGATAAATTTTTTTTTTGATAAGTTCCTCTAATCGATACAAGTGTGCTGTTGGACTGTATGAGGGAACTGCAAGATTTAAAACTTTATACTCTTTAGTAAAACTATCAACTTTATGTACAAAAGTTTTTTTATAGTCCAATCCAACTCCATAAGTAAAAGAATCTCCTAAAAAAAATAATAAATTTTCATTTAAATTATTATCTTTTTCACCTGAATATCTATTTCCATTTTCGTCGGTTAAAACTTTATAATGCTTTGAAGTTTTTACTATTTTTTCTTTAGCTTCACAGTTTGGTTTTAGATCGTAGTAATTTTCTTTAAAATTAAAACAACCGTATTTATTTTCTTTAAAAAAAAAATTTGAATATAAAACGTCTGATAACAACCATAAAATTATAAAAATAAATATTTGAATTGTTGCTATATAAATTCTTTTAAAAAAAATATTTTTCATAAAAAAACTATTTATTCTGGCGGGAGTGACGGGACTCGAACCCGCGACCTCCTGCGTGACAGGCAGGCGCTCTAACCAACTGAGCTACACCCCCAAAATGGTGGGCGGTAAAGGACTCGAACCTATGACCCTCTCGGTGTAAACGAGATGCTCTACCAACTGAGCTAACCGCCCCATTAACTTTTTAACGTTTTTTACAGTACGTTATTAATAAAGTAAAATTATTTCTCTAAATCTTTAATGTTTACAAATTTATCAGCTAAATCACTATTCTTTTTTTTGATTTCTTCAAAAAAATTCCAGGCTAATACTAATGCACAGTCTGCTTTTGATTTTATCTTTTCCTTAGAAGTAATAGGTATTTTCATTCCTGGTAAAAATTTACCATGTTTTAGTTTATTATCTTCAATAATGCACTCGACTTCATCTGATATTCCAAAAAAATTTAGTGCTGTTGTGGCTTTAGCTGGAGATCCGTAACCAATTATCTTAGCATTATTATTTTTTAATCTTAGAATGTTTTTTCTTACATTATCTCTAATTTTATATATTTTTTCAGCAAACATTTGATAAGTCTTATATTTTTTAATTCCAAATTTTTCTTCCTCTTTAATTAATTCTTTAACATTATTTTCAATTTTTATTTTTTTTCCCTTTTTAATGTAAACCCTTATAGAACCACCATGCGTATTGATCCTCTCAACTCTATAAATTTTACCCTCAAATTTATTAAAAAAATTAATTAAAGAGGTTAATGACCAATAATTGTAATGCTCATGATAAATATTATCAAAAGTTAAATCTTTAAGAGTGTTTAATAAATATTGCACTTCAATAATTATAGTTCCATTTTTATTTAATAAATTGAACATTGATTCTGCCATTTCTTGCAATTTATCTGAATGTGCAAAAACATTTGAAGCTAAAATTAAATCTGCATTTTTTTTAATTTTTTTCAAATTACTTTTTTCTAAAAAACCATTAAATGTTTTAATTTTATTTTTATTTGCTAGCTTTGCTAAATTTTTAGCTGGTTCTATGCCTAATATTTTTTTAAAACCTAAATCCTTAAAAGGTTTTAATGCTACTCCATCATTACTACCTACATCGATAATGTAAGATTTATTTTTGGATAGTTTAAAATCTTTAATATATTTTTTGGCTGCAGTAACAAAATGATCTCTAAAAGATTTAGATGTCGAAGAAGTATACAAATATTTCGAAAACATTTTTTTTGGATTTACAGCTACAGATAATTGGCAATTATGACATTTACTGCAATAATTAACTTCTAGTGGATACAAATCACATTTTTCCTCTTTTTTACTAAGTAAATTATTTGCTAATGGTTGATATCCTAAAGAAATCACTCTTTTAAGATTTGTGTTTCCACATGACCTACACTCAAACTTGTAACAACTTAATAATAAATCTTTTTCATTATCATCTACTAAAACGTGCCTAATAGTATGTGTCACTCCGTAGTTTTCATGCTCTCTTTCTCCCCTTACTAAATTTAAAAAGATTGTATCTTTAGGAAAAACCATTGTGTGTGCTGTGTTGGGTTTAGTTACAATTAGTTGGCCTTCATTAACTACATGAGTAATTTTTGGGGAATTTTTATTAAGTAAATCTTGATACACGCTAATAAACTGACCTTTCGTAACTAAACATTTTTGTTCTTGAATGGGGTGATAATGATTAGCACGAATTGTACCCTTTTTTGAATCTATTAATCCAATTAAATTTATCGGTTCAGGCAATTCATGATTGCTAATTTTTCCGCGTTTATCAATAAATTCTTTTTCACCATTTCTAACATGCTCTAAGTCTTTAGGTATACACAGCTTAGACCATTTAAAAATCATTTCTTTAATGCTTTCATCCAAATTGTATAAAAATTTAAAACCTTTTTTCAAAATTTTTTTGTTTGACAAGGAAAATCCTAAATTTGGAATTTCATCATTAGTCTCTTTTAAAGAAATATTTGGATTATGTTTTTTACAGATTTCCGCAACCTCTTTCACTGTTACAGTATCTTTAGTTACGTTAAATATTTCGTTGTATATATCTTCTTTTTCTTCCATGAATTTAAAACATCTAGCTACATCAATAATGGGTACCAAACTTTTAATCTGTCTCCCGCCAGCAAAAAGCTTTAACGTTCCATTTTGAGAAGCAATTTTAGAAAAAAGATTTGGCATTATATCTATGCGCGCTGTATCAGTTGAGTAACCATAGACTGAACCTAAACGTAAAATAATGTAATTTTTTCCAGAATCTTTAAGTTGTTTTTCGTTGTTTGCCTTTGAAGTTGCATAAGAAAGTACAGGTTCTAAATCTTCATCCTCAAGTATATTATTTCTTACTTTTTCCATTCCTTCGTACACAACATGTGTTGATGGAAAAATTATTTTACATTTATCACTTATAGCTCTAAGTATATTTTCAGTTCCTTTTTCAGCAACTAATTTAATTTTAGAATCTTTTTCATTATTACTTTCATTTTTAACTCTTGGCACGTCTGTTATGCCTGCTAAGTGATGAACTATGTCTGCATCTTTACAATGCTTATTTATTAAGGCTTCATCCAATATATCGCCATGAACAAAGTCAATTCCCCAGTTTCTTAATTGATTAACTCTTTCAGAGATAAACCTGTTATCTATAACTAGTATTTCATTATTCCAACTAATTCCTGAATATATTTTGCATAGTTCGGTGCCTATATAACCAATACCGCCCGTAATTATGATTTTTTTAGACATGTTTTTATTTATACTTTATTAAAATAAAATCTTTCCTTATATTATACAAATTAAAATTTCAATTAAATATGAAAATCTACGATTGTTTTATGTATTTTGATGAGGAGATGTTGTTAGACCTCAGATTTAATATACTAAATGATTATGTAGACAAGTTTGTAATAACTGAGGCAACCTACTCACATAATGGTGATAAAAAAAAACTTAATTTCAATATAAGCAAATTTCCAAATTTTAAAGATAAAATCGAATATATTGTCGTAAATGAACCCCCGCCTACATTATTAAAAATTAATAGCGATGATAGCGAAGGTGCTCGAGCTGAAAAACTAATTTTAAATGGAATGAAAAGAGATTACTTCCAACGAGAAAAACTGCAAAAAGGATTTGAAAATGCTGATCCTGAAGATTTAATATTAATAAGCGATTTGGATGAAATTCCTAACCTTGAAAATATAGAGATTAAAAAAATTGATAATAAAATAATATGCTTTAAACAAAACATGTTTTATTACAAATTTAATTTACTTTATGAATCAATTCCTTGGTTTGGAACCAGAGCGTGTAAAAAAAAGAATCTTATTTCACCGCAGTGGTTAAGAGATACAAAGCATAAAATATATCCTTGGTGGAGAATTGATATTATTTTTTCTAAACATAAGTACCACGATATTTACCATGTTAAAGATGGTGGTTGGCATTTTACTAATATCAAATCTCCAAAAGACTTGTTTAATAAATTATCAAAATTTGCACACCATTATGAATTTGAGGCAAGTGGACTCTCAATAAAAGATGTTGAAAAAATGATTGAAGAAAAAAAGGTAGTTTATGATCATAGTATCGATCAACGCGGATACAAATGGGCTGGTAATACTAAATTAAAAAGCTTGGCTCTTTCAAAAATGCCTACTTATCTAGAAAAAAATTATTTAAAGTATGGCGAGTGGCTTGATATTTAATAATTAGGATTAGTTGGTGCTTCTTACAGAAGAGGTTTCTTTATTTTTTTGAACAGCGGAAGGTTCAACTTCAATCCAGTTAACAGGTTTTAATTCTTTTACTAAAGCTAACTTTAAAACTTCATCTACATTTTTCACTGTAGTTATCTCAAGATCACCTATTATGTTTTTTGGTATTTCAACAAGATCTTTTTCATTATCAGCAGGTATTATAATTTTAGTTATTCCTGATCTATGCGCAGCCAAAAGTTTTTCTTTAAGACCTCCTATCGGCAATACATGTCCCCTTAATGTAACTTCTCCGGTCATTGCAACATTTCTATCAACTGGTATTCCTGTTATAGATGAAACTATGGAAGTGACCATGGCTATTCCTGCCGAAGGTCCATCTTTAGGTGTTGCTCCTTCTGGTACATGAATATGAAAATCTTTTTTTTCAAAAATTGGAGGTATTATTCCAAATTCTAAAGATTTAGATCTTACATAAGATTTGGCAGCTTTAACTGACTCTTGCATGACATCTCCTAACTTACCTGTAATTTGCATTTTACCTTTTCCAGGCATAATGACAGATTCAATTTTTAATATTTCTCCACCAAATTCTGTCCAAGCTAAACCTGTAACAACTCCAACTTTGTTATCAGATTCTAATTCGCCATATTTAAATTTTTTAACTCCTAGATAATCATGAAGATTTTCTGAATTAATAGAAACTTTATCATTTTGGTCTGTCAGAATTTTTTTAACAGTTTTTCTAGCTAATTTAGAAATTTCTCTTTCAAGATTACGAACTCCTGACTCTTTTGTATAACTTCTAATAATATCTTTTAAAACATTTTTTTCTAAATTCCATTCTTCATTTTTAAGACCATTAGTTTCAATTTGTTTAGGTATTAAATAATTTGTTGCAATGTTAATTTTTTCATCTTCTGTATATCCGGGAATTCTAATTACCTCTAATCTATCAAGTAAAGCTGGTAATATATTTAAAGTGTTGGCTGTTGTTACAAACATTACGTCAGATAGATCATAATCAACTTCTAAGTAATGGTCATTAAACGAACCATTTTGTTCTGGATCTAACGCTTCTAGAAGGGCAGAAGAAGGATCCCCTCTATAATCAGAACCAACTTTATCTATTTCATCTAATAAAAAAAGAGGATTCTTTGTTCCAGCTTTTTTCATTTGCTGAATTATTTTTCCAGGTAGTGATCCTATATATGTTCTTCTATGACCTCTAATTTCTGCTTCATCTCTAACGCCACCTAAAGACATCCTTACAAATTTTCTTCCAGTAGCTCTTGCAATGGATTTTCCTAATGAAGTTTTGCCAACACCTGGTGGTCCTACTAGACATAAAATAGCACCCTTAATCTTGCCAACTCTTTTTTGAACAGCTAGATACTCAAGTATTCTCTCTTTAACTTTTTCTAGACCAAAATGATCTTGATCTAATATTTTTTTTGCTTCGTTGATATTAACGCTTTCAGCTTTTTTATCTTTATTTGCCCATGGTAGTTCAACCATCCAGTCTAAATAATTTCTAACTACAGTAGCTTCAGCGGACATTGAACTCATACTTTTTAATTTTTTTAATTCAGATAAACATTTTTTTGTAGCTTCCTTCGGCATTCTTGCCTTAATAATTGCTTTATTTAAATTAGCAATTTCATCCTTACCGTCTTCTATCTCTCCTAGTTCTTTTTGAATAGCTTTCATTTGTTCATTTAAATAATATTCTCTTTGAGTTTTTTCCATTTGATTTTTTACTCTGCCTCTAATTCTCTTTTCAACACTAATAACATTTATTTCATTATTTATGTGTTCCATTAATTTTTCTAATCTTATTTTCAAATCAATTGTCTCTAGTAGTTTTTGTTTTTCCTGTATTGAAATATTTAATTGAGCTGAAATATGATCTGATATTTTAGAAGGATCTTTTAAATCTTTGATATTTGTCATAAGCTCGTAAGAAATTTTTTTGTTTAAACCAGTTAGTTTTTCTAATTTTCTGACTATCGCAATAGAATATGCTAACTGATCTTCTTTAGAGTCAATTTTGTCTTTGACGATTTCTATAGTGCTAGTAATAAATTCTTTGTTATTTTTACAATCTAAAATTTTTACCCTATCTACCCCTTCTACTAAAACTTTGACTGTCCCATCTGGCAGCTTTAAAAGTTGTAAAACTTTACTCTCGCAACCAAATGTATATAAATCTTCTACGTTTGGGTCATCTACTTCAGCATTTTTTTGTGTTACTAAGATAATTTTTTTATTGCTTTTCATTACTTCATTTAAAGATTTTATAGATTTATCCCTTCCAACAAATAGGGGAGCTATCATGCCTGGAAAAACAACAACATCTCTGAGAGGTAACAAAGGTAAATAATCACTTTTGCTCATAATGTCAGTATATGGTTATTATTATGGAAATTTCAACAGTTTTTATGCTGCTGTGGTCTTTTTGTCTTTCGCATAAATAATTAATGGTTCGCTGCTATTTTGAACAACAGACTTGTCTATAATTACCTCTTCAACATTTTCCATTGTAGGAAGTTTGAACATAGTTTTCAGCAATAATGCTTCTATAATTGATCTTAATCCTCTTGCACCAGTTTTTTTGCTAATAGCTTTTTTTGCGATTTCCACAACGGATTCATCTTTAAAAGTAAGTTTTACATTTTCAAACTCAAAAAGTCTTTTGTATTGTTTAAGTAAAGAATTCTTTGGTTCCTTTAAAATTTTAACTAAAGATTGCTCATCTAGATCCTCAAGAGTAGCCAAAATTGGCATTCTTCCAACAAATTCAGGTATTAATCCGTATTTAATTAAATCTTCTGGCTCTAATTTTTTTATAAGTTCTCCTGTTGCTTTCTCCTGTAAATATTTTACTTTTGCCCCAAAGCCTATGGAAATGTCTGATCCTCTTTTTGCGATAACTTTATCTAATCCAGCAAAAGCTCCACCACAAATAAACAAAATATTTGTTGTATCAACTTGCAAAAATTCTTGTTGAGGGTGCTTTCTGCCTCCTTGTGGAGGTACACTAGCTATAGTACCCTCCATAATTTTGAGAAGAGCTTGTTGAACGCCTTCGCCGGAAACGTCTCTCGTTATTGATGGGTTTTCTGATTTTCTACTTATTTTATCTACTTCATCAATGTAAACTATACCTCTTTGTGCTTTTTCAACATTATAATCTGCTGCTTGTAATAATTTAAGTATTATATTCTCTACATCTTCACCAACGTAACCTGCTTCGGTAAGTGTTGTGGCATCCGCCATTGTAAAGGGTACATCTAAAATTCTTGCTAAAGTTTGTGCTAAAAGAGTTTTTCCACATCCTGTAGGACCAACTAATAAAATATTTGATTTTGATAATTCTACATCTTTATTTGATTTAGACTCGTGATTTAATCTTTTATAATGATTGTGTACAGCTACGGACAAAACCTCTTTTGCATAAGTCTGTCCAATAACATAATCGTCTAACACATTACATATTTCCTGAGGAGTTGGAACTCCCTCTTGATTTTTTACAAATGTATCTTTGTTTTCTTCTTTAATAATATCCATGCAAAGTTCTACGCATTCATCGCATATAAAAACCGTAGGACCAGCTATTAATTTACGGACTTCGTGTTGGCTTTTACCACAGAAGGAACAGTAAAGAATATTTTTATTACTTTTTTCACTCATTGTTATTTAATTTTTTTGTTATTTAACTTTTAAAATTCGAATCACTAAGATTTCAAAATAAACTAAAGTTTATACTTATCAAGCTTAAGTTGTATGTATCAACAAAATGTAGTGGTTTAAGATCTTTTTTCCACAACAGAGTCTATTAAACCAAAATCTTTTGCTTCTTGCGGAGACATAAATTTATCTCTTTCTAAAGCTTCTCTAATTTCTTCTTCATTTTTTTTTGTATGCTTAGAATAAATTGCATTTAAACGTTTTTTTAAAGAGAGAATTTCTTTAGCATGAATTTCGATATCAGTTGCCTGTCCTTGGTACCCTGCTGAAGGTTGATGAACCATAATTCTAGAGTTTGGTAATGAATATCTTTTTCCTTTTGTTCCTGCAGCTAATAAAAATGATCCCATTGAAGAGGCTTGACCTATGCACAAAGTTGAAACGGCAGGTTTAATATATTGCATTGTATCATAGATACCTAAGCCTGCTGTAACTAAACCTCCTGGGCTATTTATGTAAAAAGATATTTCTTTTTTTGGATTTTCAGACTCTAAAAATAAAAGCTGAGCTGTTATCAAACTTGCTACATGGTCATTAACTGGCCCTACTAAAAAAACTATACGCTCTTTTAAAAGTCTAGAATATATATCATAAGCCCTTTCACCTCTGTTCGTTTGTTCAACGACCATAGGTATTAGGTTATTCATATGTTCTTCAAAAAATTTATCTTTCATAACGAATCAACGAATGAAGTTATACAACTAATGCTTACTTTTTTCTAATTTTTTTAGGTTTGGTTGATGTTTTGGGTGTTTTTTTTGATTTTTTTGTCTTTTCGTCATTAAAATGTTTGTGTGCCTTGTGCTGTCCATTAATTAAATCTTCCGCCTCAGTTAAAGAAATTGTTTTTTTAGTAATTTTAGATTTCGATTTAATCAAGTTAATAATTTTTTCTTCATATATAGAACCTCTTAAACTAGCAGCTGCTGATGGATTTTTTTGATAGTAATCTAAGACTTGCTTTTCATTTCCTGGCATGGACTGTACTTGCTTTTGAATTTCATTTTTTAATTCTACCTCCTCTACTTTAAGATTATTTTTTTCACCTAATTCATTTAATATTAATCCTAATTTAATTCTTTTTTTTGCAATCTTCTCACTTTCTTTTTTATTTTTTTCAATTTCTTCTTTTTTTAATCCTTGAGAAATTAATGCCAATTCTTGCTGCACTAAATTATCTGGTAGATCAACTTCATGTATTTTTTCAATTTGATTTAGTATTTTTTCTTTAGCAATTGCATCTAAATTCATTTTATATTGATTTTGAATTTGTTTTTTTACTAAATCTTTTAAATTGGTTAAATCCTTTGCGCCAAGATTTTTTGCAAATTGATCATCTATTTTTACTGGCTCTGATTTTTTTACGCTTAAAATTTTACATTTAAAATTTGCCTTCTTGTTTGAAAATTCTTTTTTTGGATAATTGTCTGGCAAAACTACCATGACTTCTTTTTCTTGATTTTTTTTAACTCCAATTAACTGTTTATCAAACCCTTTTATAAATAAATCTTTTCCAATTACGATTTGCGTATTTTTACCTTCCCCTCCCTCGAAATTTTTATTTTCAATAGTAGCATTATAGTCAAATGCTACTAAATCCCCATTTGCAGCAACTTGATTTTCTGCTTTATCTATAAAATTATTTTGATTTTTTGCTAAATCATCTACTCTTTTTTTAATTTCATTTTCTTCAATTTTGATCTCATAATCATTAAATTTAATTGAATCTAAAGATTGAAGTTTTATTGAGGGCAATTCATTAATTTCTAATGTGTAATTTAAGTCTTTACCTTCACCGTATGTTTTTAAATCTATTTTAGGCTGTCCCGCAGGTTTAATTTTTTTATCCTCTAGAGCTTTTGTGGATGTTTCTCTTAGTATTTTTTCTAATACTTCTCCATATACTGCTTTACCGAATTGTCTTTTTAAAACATTAACTGGAACTTTACCTGGTCTAAAACCTTTTATATTAATTGTTTTGCTAAGCTCATGAAGTCTTATATCAATTTTTTCCTCTATAGTTTTTTTATCAACAAAAACCTTTAGATTAGTTTTTAAACCTTTTTTGGAGTCTACTATTACTTTCATAAATTTTGGTGGGCAAGAAGAGACTCGAACTCTTAAACCTTTCGGTACTAGTTCCTAAGACTAGCGCGTATACCAATTCCGCCACTTGCCCGTGCAGGAGTTATTACCAAATTAAAAGATAATCTCCAAGAAAAATTAAATTAATTTAATTTTAGTGCCTTTTTTTACAATAAAAATTCCAATTATAACAGCAATCAAAGAAATAATTACTTTGGGAGTTATAACTTCATTTAAAATTAAAAATCCTAGAATAACTCCAAAAATTGGAATTAGATAAGCAACTTGAGCCTGAAAAACTAAACCATTATGTTTTAAAATATAAAATCTAAGCAACCATGCAATTCCAGTTGAAAAAATTCCTAAATAAATTAAGGATATTGTGGAGTCTAGTCTAGGATTTAAATTCCATGGATGTTCAAAAAATAAAGAGATCGGTAAAAGTACTATGCTTCCCCAAATTAATATCGATGCGGTGACATTTTCATTTTTTTTATTGCTTATTTTTAAAGTCAATAATCCTCCAATAACATAAAAGCAAGAACCAAACAAAACTACAAGTGCAGAAAAAATATTATTTTTGCTAATTAAAATATTATCTGAAAATAAAAAAACTATACCAGAAAATCCAATTAAAACTCCTAAAGATTTTAGCATATTTATTTTTTCGTTTTTTGTAAAAAAATGCGCAAGGATTGTTGCTGTTAGAGGAGTGCTTGCCATTAATATTGCCGCTAAATTACTTTGAATATTTTGAACACCATATGCAATTAAGTAAAAAGGTAGAACTAAATTAATAATTCCAATTGTTGCAAACCAATACCAATCTTTTGAGAATGCCTCTATTTTAATTTTTTTTATATAACACAATAAAATAACTGGGATAGCACCAAAAAAAATTCTTAAGAATGCTATTGTAAAAGGTCCATAAGAATAAGTTGCTATTTTGATGTTAAAAAAAGCTGAAGCCCAAATTAGTGCTAAAAGTGTTAATAAAAAATAATCTAATGCTTTGGTTTCCCTCATTCTGAGATTTCTTTCTCAGAACCATTTGTAATTGTCAATAGTTGACTATAAGAGATCTTAAATACACAGTTAGGATGACCTGCTGCGGCAAATATATCTTTAAATCTACTGAGAGAGCTGTCTATTAAAATATTTAATTTTTTTAAATGGGCAACTGGAGCTACCCCACCAATAGAAAAACCTGTGTTTAATTTAACTTCATCGGCATTAGCCATCGAAACATCTTTTTTGTTTAATATTTTTTTTAATTTATTAAGAGAACATCTCTTGTCACCAGAGATTAAACAAATTAAAAATTCTTCGTTAGCCTTAAATAGCAAACTTTTTACTATTGCTCCTACCTCGCATTTTAACGAATTTGCCGCATCTTGCGCAGTTCTAGCTGTATTTTTTAAAACTAAAATATTTAGATTAGGATCAAATTCTTTTATAAATTTATTCACTCTTTTCACTGGTTCGTTGTTTAGTAAATTTTCCATTTTTTTAATCTTTCTAGTGCTGAAGAAATACCTTTAACTATATCTTCAGCGATTAAACCTTTTCCATATTTTTTAGCTATATCTCCATGTAACCAGGTTGCGGCGCAACAAGCTAAAAAAGGACTCATCTTTTTTTTTCCAACTAAACTTACTATAAGTCCACTTAATACATCACCTGACCCAATAACAGCTAGCTCAGGAGATGAATGATAATTTACGGTTATTTTTTTTTTATATGAATAAATAATGGTATTTGGTCCTTTAAGTAAAATATTTGAATTAATTAACTTTCCTGCTGCTTTAACTTTTTCAATACTGCTTGTATTTTTTTTAATTTTTGGAAAAATTTTATGAAATTCAGCAATATGAGGTGTAATAATTTTATCTTTATCTAATAACGAATAGAGTGATTTTAAATCATTCTTAAAACAAGTTAATGCATCTGCATCTAAAACAACATACTTCACCTTTTTAAGAATTATTTTTGTAATTTTTTTTATATTTTTGTTAGATCCTGCGCCTGGTCCAATAAGCATTGATGTAATACTTTCTTTCTTTAAGAATTTTTTTAATTCATTAATGTTATTAATTTCAGCTTTTAAAACTGAAGGAAATTTAATTGAATATACTTGTAAAGTATGTTTTGAGCATATGATTTTAACTGACCCTGTGCCAGTTTTAAGGGCCGCTAATGAGGATAATATAGTAGCTCCAACAAACTCTTTTATCCCACCAAACACTACTACCCTACCTCTACTGTATTTGTGTCCTGATATTTTCTTCCATGGAAAAGTCTTTATCCATAAACTAGGAGAGTTTTCAATTATATTGTACCTATGTGTCTTTTGCATAACTGCCATATAATAAATTCACTTCATTAAATCACCTAGGTTGGTATAGATACAACCATAAAGTTTAGTTAACAGTTACACGTGAAATGAAAAGGGCAAATGAGTGCTAATAAGATTGTAAAATTAATTAAAGAAAAGGAAATTGAGTACGTAGACCTTAGATTTACCGATCCAAGAGGTAAGCTTCAGCATTTAACCATGGACTCAAAAATGGTTGATGATGAAATGTTAAATGATGGAGTTTTTTTTGACGGTTCTTCAATAGCTGGTTGGAAAGCTATAAATGAGTCGGATATGATATTAAAACCTGACCTTGGTAGGCTGGTTATAGATCCATTCACCTCTCATAATACATTAATTTTATTCTGTGACGTTTTAGATGCTGTCAAAAAAAATCCATATGAAAGAGATCCAAGAAGTATAGCTAAAAAAGCTGAAGCTTATCTAAAGAAAACAGGTATTGGTGATAAAGCTTATTTTGGACCTGAAGCAGAATTTTTTGTGTTTGACGATGTAAGATACGCAAATGATATGCATCATACAGGATTTCAAATTGATAGTTCGGAAGGTCCTTATAATACTGGAAAAAAATATGAAAATGGAAACATGGGTCATAGACCAGGTATTAAGGGTGGTTATTTTCCAGTTCCTCCGGTTGACAGCGCTCAAGACATGAGAGGAGAATTTTTAAAAGCTTTGAGAGATATGGGAATTAAAACTGAGAAACATCATCATGAAGTAGCTCCAAGCCAACATGAGCTTGGTATGTACTTTGGAACCTTGACTGATCAAGCTGATAATATGCAGCTCTATAAATATGGTGTTCAAATGGTAGCTCATTCTTTTGGAAAAACTGCAACATTTATGCCTAAGCCAGTTAAAGGAGATAATGGTTCAGGTATGCACACGCACCAATCTTTATGGAAAGGAAGTACAGCTTTATTTTCAGGAAATAAATACGCAGGACTATCTGATGTTGCTTTACATTATATAGGGGGAATTTTAAAACATGCAAAAGCAATAAATGCTTTTTCAAATTCAACTACTAATAGTTACAAAAGGTTAATACCCGGTTTTGAAGCTCCTGTATTACTTTGTTATTCAGCTAGAAATAGATCAGCATCATGCAGAATACCTATAACTTTAAGTAAAAAAGCAGCAAGATGTGAAATAAGATTTCCTGATGCAGCTGGTAACCCTTATTTAACTTTTGCAGCAATGTTAATGGCTGGAATAGATGGAATTAAAAATAAAATAAACCCAGGAAAACCGGTGGATGAAGATCTATACGCAATGCCAGAAGACAAGGTCAAAAATATACCTACCGTTTGTGGGTCTTTAAGAGAGGCAATGGAAAGTCTTGATAGAGATAGAAAATTTTTAACTCAGGGCGGAGTATTTACTGATGATCAAATCGATGCTTACATTGCTTTAAAATTTGAGGAAATTTACAAACTCGAACACACACCTCACCCTATGGAGTTTGAAATGTATTACAGTTGCTAATATTATTTTTTACTTTTTAAGATTTTTTCGTCAGCAATTTTATTTTTATTAACACCTTCTTTAATAGTGTAATCCAAAGTCCCATGTGCTCCAGCTACAACTGCTTTACGTTGTGTTCTAAACAATGTCTTTTCCTTAGCTTGTTCGGCTAATTTGTTTGCATGTTTTCCTAAATGTTTCGTATCTCTCATACAATTGTATTATATACAATTCTCAATTATGCAGCAATATAGAATTAGATCTTAAAAGACTCGCCACAGCCGCAGCGCTCTGTTTCATTAGGGTTTTTAAAGACAAAAGTCGAGGAAAGTTCTTCTTTTTTATAATCCATTTCTGTTCCTAAGAGATACATTACAGCATTAGGGTCGATTAAAACTTTAACACCTTTGTCTTCTATAATCTCATCATTAGGATTAGCTTTTTTCGCATACTCCATCACATAAGACATTCCTGCGCAGCCTCCTGATGCTACACCAACTCTAACGCCAATAATTGGTTCTTTAGCCTTAGACATAATTTCCTTTACTCTATTTGCAGCTCTATCACTTAGTGTAATAACTTGTTTACTCATATATTTAACTCTAACTTTGCAGCCTCCGACATTTTATCTTTATCCCAAGGTGGTTCCCAAACTAAATTTAGATCTACATCAGAAACACCTTCGACTTTCATTATATTATCCTTAACCTGTTTTGGCAAACTCTCTGCTACTGGACAATTTGGTGATGTAAGTGTCATATCTATATTTACTTTATTTTTATCATTTATTTCTATTTTATATATCAAGCCTAATTCGTAAATATTTACAGGAATCTCAGGATCGTAAATTTTTTTTATTTCTTCTATAACTTTTTTTTTAATATCACTCACTAATCTATGCTCTCTGTATTTACATCTTCTTTTTTTTTATCTATCGCGGATGTTAAAGTATGCCATGCTAAAGTAGCACACTTTACTCTCATGGGATACTGTTTAACGCCTGATAGTGACATAATTTTAGTTTTTTGATCATCATCTAAATCTTTTGATTTTATATCTGCTGTATTTCTAATCATATCTAAAAAATCAACTATAATTTGTTTTGCAATTTTTACAGATTTACCTTTTACCAATTCAGTCATTATTGATGTTGAAGCAATAGAAATAGCACAACCGCTACCTTCAAAAGTTAAATCTTCAACTTTATTTTCCTTATTTAATTTTAAGTAAACTTGAACTTGATCGCCACAAAGAGGGTTGTGACCTTTGGCTTGATGTGTATATTTTTCGCATTTTCCATAATTTCTTGGACTTTTTCCATGCTCCAATATTATGTCTTGATATAATTCTTTTAGATCCATTATTTTGAACCAAAAACTTTTCTGCAATTTTCTATTGCTTTACATAATACATCTATATCTTCTTTAGTATTATAAACTCCAATTGAAGCTCTGGCAGTCGCAGTTAGATTTAATCTTTCATGTAATACTTGACAGCAATGATGTCCGGCTCGTATGGCAACGCCATCTTCATCTACAATTGTAGAAATATCATGAGGGTGTATACCTTTTATTGTAAAGGAAATAACTCCTGCTTTATTTTTAGGGTTACCAACAATATTTACAGAATTAATTTTTTTTAATTTTTCTAAAGCATAACCAGTAAGTTCTGCTTCATGTTTCACTATATTATTGATTCCAATAGAATTCATAAATTTTATTGACTCATTAAAAGCAACCACTTCAGCTGTTGGCATAGTCCCTGCCTCGAACTTTCCAGGTAAAGGGGCATAAGATACTTTATTTTTTTTAACTTCACTGATCATTCCTCCTCCCCCAATATAAGGTGGTAATTCTTCTAACCATTTTTTTTTAGCATACAAAATACCAACTCCCGTGGGTCCATAAACTTTATGACATGAAATCGCATAAAAATCACAATCTAAATCTTTAACATCAATTTTTATATGTGGTGCACTTTGACAGCCATCGACCAAAACTGGTACGTTTTTTTTTCTTGCAATTTCAACAATCTCTTTTATAGGCACAATCGTGCCAGTTACATTTGATAAATGAGTTATGGCAATTATTTTTGTTCTTGGTGAAATTAATTCTTTGAACTTTTCAATTATTATATCTCCATCATCATTGATTGGTGCAAATTTAATTATCGCCCCCTTAGCCTCTCTTAGGTAATGCCAAGGAACATAATTAGAATGATGTTCTAAATCTGTCACTAAAATTTCATCTCCTTCTTTAATATATTTTTGACCAAAAGAAGAAGCAACCAAATTTATGGCTTCGGTTGCGTTTTTAGTAAAAATAATTTCATCTTTTGAATTGGCATTAATAAATTTTTTTACACTCATTCTTGTTTCTTCAAATTTATTGGTAGCATTTACTGCGAGCGAATGAATGCTTCTACCGATGTTTGAAAATTCATTCTTATAAAAATAATCTAGAGCTTTTAGAACACTCAAAGGTTTTTGAGATGAATTTGAACTATCAAGATAAGTTAAAAATTTTCCATTAACTTTTTTTGAAAAAATCGGAAATTGTGATTTTATTAAATTAATGTCCATAAATTTGTTCCTCAAATTTAGTTTCAACAAATTTTTTTATTGTAGGGCTTTTAATTATTTCAATTATTTCGTTTAAAAAACCCTTTACTAGCAGCTTAGATGAATTTTCGCGCGTTAAACCTCTAGTCATTAAATAGTGAAGAGAGTCTTCATCAATACTACCTGATGCAGATCCGTGAGAACATTTAACGTCATCAGCATAAATTTCTAGTTCAGGTTTTGAGTTAAATTCAGCATTATCATTTAGTAAAAGAGCTTTGCTTAATTGATAAGCGTCGGTTTTTTGAGCTATGTCTTTAACAAATATTTTTCCTTGAAAAACACCTCTGCTTTCTGAACTTAAAACATTTTTAACTTTTTGATAACTTTTGCAATTTGGTTGTAAATGATTGATGAAAGTTTTAATTTCTTGATGTTCATCTTTACCTAAATGCAAAGCGGACATTATATTACAATTTGCATTTTCACCTATTAAGTCACACTCTATATCTAATTTATTAAATTTTAATCCAGATGAAAAAATAAAATTCAAATAATTAGAGTTAGATGAAAGTTGGTTTTTAACAAATTTATAAAAAAAACCTTCACTTTTATTTTTTTGTAAGTAAATATTTCTAAGTTTTGAATTTTTACATAAATAAATATTTTCGTACGAATTATTTATAAATTTATTATGAGTTTCGTTAATAGTGTATTCAATTATATGTAATTCAGTGTTTTCATTTAGCTTTATTTTACTTTTATTATTTAAAATTTTATTTTTAATATTTTTAGAAAAATAATTATAAATTACTAAAACTTTTTTAAATTTATAATTTTTTTCTACCTCAAGAGAGAATCCGTTATCAGCCAAAGCGTGATTAAGATGTATTAAAGAATTATCAGTTTTTTGATGCTCTAGACTTTTATCGTAAGAATTTATTTTAATTTTATTAATATCCTCATAATTAAAATTATTAGAATATAGATTACCATTTACTAAAAAAATATAATTATGCTCAAAATCTTTAATTAAATCTAATTTATTGATTGTTTCTGAATGGCTTTTACATTTTAGCTCTTCAAAATTATTATTAATTATATTCTTAAAGTCAGAAAATTTCCAATCTTCTAAATTCTTATTAGGAAAGCCAGCAGCCTGAAAAAGTTTCAAGTTTTTAACTCTAAAATCTTTTTCTTTGGTTGTTATTTTTTCAATTTTATCAATTTGATCTGAATTGATCTCAAAATTTTCCATATTTTTAATTTATTTTTTTGTATCCAGTTTTTTCTAATTCTTCTGCGAGCTCACCGCATCCTGTTCTAACAATTTTTCCATCTGATAGAACATGCACAAAATCTGGTTTAATATATTCAAGTAATCTCTGATAGTGAGTTATCACAAGAAATGATTTTTTATCGTCTCTAGACGAATTCACTCCTTTTGCAATAATTTTAAGAGCATCAATATCTAATCCAGAATCAGTTTCATCTAATATTGAAAGATTAGGATCTAAAATTTTCATTTGCAATATTTCATTTTTTTTCTTTTCACCGCCAGAAAAACCAACATTTAATTGTCTAGATAAAATTTTTTCATCTATTCCAAGTTCTGAGGATTTTTCTTTTACTAATTTTAAAAAAGATAATGTATCTAATTCTTTTTTTCCTTTTGCTTTAAGAATAGAATTTAAAGAAGTTTTCAAAAAGTTATTAGTGTTCACTCCTGGTATTTCTAAAGGATATTGAAAAGCTAAAAAAATTCCTTTTTGCGCTCTCTCTTCTACAGAAACTGCTTTGAGGCTTTCACCTTCAAAATTTATTTCTCCTGTGATTTCATAACCCTTTTTTCCTGATAAAACGTTTGCAAGTGTGCTTTTTCCGGATCCATTCGGTCCCATAATTGCATGTAATTCCCCAGGCTTTATATGTAAATTTAAACCTTTTAGAATTGATCTCTCATTAATTGATGCTTTTAAATTTTTAATTTCCAACATTTTATCCCACGCTTCCTTCAAGACTTATTCCTACTAATTTTTGTGCCTCGACAGCGAATTCCATTGGTAATTGTTGTAATACTTCTTTACAAAAACCATTTACAATTAGACCTACTGACTCCTCTTGGTTTAAACCTCTTTGATTACAGTAATACAATTGATCCTCGTTTATTTTTGATGTTGTGGCCTCATGTTCGATTGTTGAAGAACTATTTTTATTTTTAATATATGGCACCGTATGTGCTCCGCATTTGTTACCCATTAACAATGAATCACACTGAGTATAATTTCTTGCATTTAAGGCATTTTTATTTATGTCTACTAAACCTCTATAAGTATTATCAGCATGACCCGCTGAGATTCCTTTTGATATAATTTTACTTTTAGTATTTTTTCCTAAATGAATCATTTTAGTTCCCGTGTCTGCTTTTTGATAATTGTTTGTAATTGCTATTGAATAAAACTCACCTACGGAATTATCTCCCTTCAAAATACAACTAGGATATTTCCATGTAATTGCAGACCCGGTTTCCACTTGTGTCCAAGATATTTTGGAATTCTTTCCCTTGCATAAACCTCTCTTTGTTACAAAATTATAAATTCCACCTTTGCCGTCTTTATCTCCTGGATACCAATTTTGGACTGTAGAGTATTTAATTTCAGCATCATCCAAAGCAACTAGTTCAACATTAGCAGCATGGAGTTGATTTTCATCCCTCATAGGTGCTGTGCAACCTTCGAGGTAACTTACGTAACTGCCTTTATCCGCTATAATTAATGTTCTCTCAAATTGACCAGTTTCAGATGCGTTAATTCTAAAATAAGTTGATAGTTCCATTGGGCATCTAACTCCTTCAGGTATATAAACAAATGATCCGTCTGTAAAAACAGCGGAATTTAATGTAGCAAAGTAATGATCTGTAATCGGAATAACTGACCCTAAATATTTTTTTACTAGGTCGGGATGTTTTTGTATTGCTTCAGAAATAGGGCAAAAAATGATTCCCTTTTCAGTTAATTTATCCTTAAAAGTTGTAGCTACAGAAACTGAGTCAAAAACTGCATCAACTGCCACTCCTGCTAGTTTCTCTTGTTCTTTTAATGGAATACCAAGTTTTTTATAAGTTTCAATTAATTTCGGATCAACTTCGTCTAAACTTTTTGGCTTATCTTTTGCACTTTTGGGTGCAGAATAATAATATAAATTTTGATAATCAATTTTTGGATATTTAGGTTTTTGCCAATTGGGCTCCTTAATGCTTTTCAGTCTATTAAATGCTTTTAATCTCCATTCCAACATCCATTTTGGTTCTTTTTTAATATTTGATATAAATTTAATAACTTCTTCATTTAGCCCTTTTGGCGCTCTAATACTTTCAATATCAGTTGTAAATCCGTACTTATAATCTTTTGCTTTCTCTAGCTCCTGCTGTCTCATCGATTTACTTCTTTTTGTTGATTGTTGTTAACTCTATATACAATGTCCCATAAAGTATTTTTTTCAAAAAAATTATTTATGTGGGTTTCTAAATCATCCCATAAGTTATGTGTTATGCATTTTACTGCTTTGCCATTACATCCTTTTTTTGAACTTTTTTTACATTTTACTGTTTTTATTTTTTCGTCAACGGCTTCAATTATTGTGGATAATTTTATTTCATTCGGTGATCTGCTTAGAATATATCCTCCTTTAGGACCTCTCGAACTTAAAACTAAATTATTTTTTTTTAATCTATAAAATAATTGTTCTAAAAAAGATAAAGATATTCCTTGTCTCAATGAAATTTCTGTAAGGCTTGTAGGTTCTTTAATATTATTTTTTGCTAAATCAGCCATAGCCATTACCGCATATCTACCTTTAGATGTTAGTTTCATAATTTTTGAATATTAATTAACCTTGATTTTATTGGATTTTTTATAGATTCCTACTAGAATAGTCAAGATTACAAAAAAAACGAATTTGAACCACTAAACGTGATATATAACTAATCTTTTTTGAAAATAGTTATCATTATTAATTAATTTATGAAAAACGAAAATAAAGAAATTTTTATACCGGGTCCGAGCGGAAGGATTCAGGCTAAATATTCAAAAAGTAAACAACAAGGAGCGCCCGTAGCTCTTGTTCTTCAACCGCATCCACAGTACGGAGGCACAATGAATAATAGAATAGTTTATGAAATTTATAGTAGTTTTTATAAAAATGGATTCTCTGTAATAAGAATAAATTTTAGAGGTGTTGAAAAAAGTGATGGAGTCTTTGATAATGGACAAGGTGAGCTTTCTGATGCAGCTGCAGCACTTGATTGGATAGAAAAAGAAAACCCAAGCTACAGTCAATGCTGGGTGTCTGGTTTCTCCTTTGGTTCATTAATATGTATGCAATTAATAATGAGAAGGCCTGAAGTAAACAAGTTTATTGCAGTATCACCGCAACCAAATGTTTATGATTTTACCTTTCTAGCACCATGCCCAATTTCTGGATTAATGCTTTACGGGAAAAATGATGAACTAGTACCCGAGGAAAGTATACTAAATCTTAAAAAGAGACTTAGTTTACAGAAAAATATCGAGGTTAAGTTCGATGCAATTAATAATGCAAATCATTTTTATAAAAATAAAGAAAAGGATGTAAGTGAAATTGTTGATAGTTATTTAAAAGAAAAAATTACTATAGCCTAGTTTTTAATAATAGTTCCACCTACACAAGGTTTGTCTACTCCCGTAGTTTTTGGAAAAGAAATTGGTAAATTAAGGAAAGATCTTATTGCAAGATAAGCAAATGCTTGGGATTCTACGAAATCACCATTTATTCCATATTCATCTATCAATTTTATCTTAGAATTCTTTTTTTTAATTTTTTTAAATAAAAATTTATTATTTCTACCACCTCCACATAAAATAATTTCTGCATTATTAAATTTATTTAAATTAAGTGCAGAAATTATTATTTGCGCAGTGAATTCTGTTAATGTGGCTGCTCCATCTTCTAAGGAAAGTTTTTTCACTAATGATAAATCGAAATGTTTTGTATCGAGAGATTGAATTTTATCACTAGCTAATTTTTTTTCTTTTTCATAAAAATTTTTAAGTAATTGACCCAATATTTTTTCATTTACATTTCCTGACTCTGCTATTATTCCATCCTTATCAAAATTTTTATTTATTTTTTCTCTTAACCATCTATCTATTAAACACATTCCTGGACCTACATCAGCTCCTAGCATATCATTAGTGTTTGAAATAGAAGTAATATTTGTTATGCCACCTATATTTACAAACGTTGCATCTTTAATTTTAAATTTAATTTTTAATAATTTATGAAAAATTGGTGTTAATGGTGCTCCGCTGCCACCATTCCTCAAATCATTTTGTCTAAAATTATAAATAACAGTTTTTTTCGTATTTTTGGATAGTAGTTTGCCATCTCCTAGTTGCTTCGAAATTTTTTCTGCTGAATTGTGAAAGATGGTTTGTCCGTGAAATCCTATTAAGTCTAACTCTAATTTACATTCCCTCATAATTTGATGAACAACATCTACATGGAATAAGGTTATTTTTTTTTCAAGTAAATTCACTTTTTCTGCAAAATTCTGTAAATCTTTAAGTTCACTCACCTCTTCTTTAAGTTCGTGAATTGTTTTATAAATTTCCTGGTTGTAAACAAAATATTTGTCTAGAATCACTTTAAATTCATTATCACCATCAGATTGAATAATTGATGCATCAACACCATCAGCTGAAGTTCCGCTCATTAAGCCTAAACTACAATAGGATTTGCTCATAAATTATATTTAATTTAAAAAAAATCTTGTATATTAGAGTTTTAAAGAAGCTTAAAAATTCATGCAAGAAACATTTCTAAAAGAATTTCGAAGTAGAGGTTATTTTAACCAATGTACTGATCAGTCTAGTTTAGATGAAATAATGAGCAAATCTAAAATTAAGGCTTACATAGGTTTTGACTGCACCGCTCCAAGCCTACATGTTGGAAGTTTAATGCAAATTATGTGTCTGCGTCTTCTTCAAAAATTTGGTCATCAGCCAATAGTTTTGCTTGGAGGTGGAACAACCTTAATAGGGGATCCCTCTGGTAAAGAAGAAACTCGGAAAATTCTTGATAAAAAGGAAATAAATAAAAATATTAAAAGTATTGAAAATGTATTTAAAATTTTTTTAAAATCTAAAAATCCAAAAACAAAGCCTATTTTTGTTAATAATTATTCTTGGTTAAGTAAATTAAATTACATTAATTTTCTAAGAGAAGTGGGTAAACATTTTACGATAAACAAAATGTTAACTTTCGATAGTGTTAAACTTCGACTTGATAGAGAGCAATCATTAAGTTACATGGAATTTAACTACATGATGCTGCAAGCGTACGATTTTTATGAACTTAATAAAAGACACAAGTGTATCTTACAAATTGGTGGTTCAGACCAATGGGGAAATATAGTTAATGGAACGGATTTAATTAAAAGAAAAGATAAAAAACAAGCATACGGTTTAACCACACCCTTACTAACAACTTCCTCTGGTACAAAAATGGGAAAAACAGAAAAAGGTGCTATATGGTTAAATAAAAAAATGCTTTCTCCATATGAGTATTGGCAGTTTTGGAGAAATACGGACGACAAAGATGTAATAAATTTTTTAAAACTTTTTACAGATTTAGACTTGTCAAAAATTGATTCTTTTAAGAGTAATCAAGATATAAATGAACTTAAAATTCTTCTTGCTAATGAAACTACAGCAATGCTGCATGGATCCAAAGCAGCTAAAGATTCTGAAATTACTGCAAAAAAAACTTTCCAGGATAAATCTGTCGGAAAAGATCTTCCAACGATAAAAATTAAAAAAAATGAAATTACTAATGGAATAAATATATTAGATTTGGTTATTAGAACAAAACTAGGAAATTCAAAAGGTGAGGTAAGAAGAATGATCAAAAATAATGGTCTAAAAATCAATAATGAAACTGTAGTTGATGAAAATAAAATATTTTATGAAAGTGATTTTGATAAAGATGACAGTATTAAAGTTTCACATGGGAAAAAACAACATGTTATTGTAAAAATTACTTAGTTTCTCCCTTTTTTTTCTTTTTCATTTTTTCAACAGCTCTCACGATAAATCTAGGTGTTAAAGTTTTAATTGGATTAACTGTTGTTTTTATATCCTTTGGTGGACCTTTCATTTTAAAGCTTACTCCCACAACTCCTTCGCCAGTTTTTTTTCCTACTAAAATATCACCTACTAAAGGTATTGAAGCAATTATTGAATTAAGTTTTGTTGCGGGCACTAAGGTACCTCTTAAACTAACAACTTTTCCCTTATCTACATATCCGCTAAGTAAAATTGATACTGCCGGCCCCATAGCAAGGGCATCTTCAATATTCATTACATTACCCTTTGAGTTTGATCTCATTTCAAAAGAATCAAAACGAATACCCTCGCCACTCAAAGTATCAGCAATGCCTTGTAAAGATGCTAATGTTAACAGTTGTGCGAGAGCAGGAACTTTTGAAACTTTAAAATCTGTTATTATTAAATTTGAATTAGTGCCTGCATCAGAAATAGTTGCTTCATATTCTAACTTTCCCTCCTCAAAACCTTTTATAAAATCAAAGTTTTTTATAAAAGGTCTAGCTCTATCTGAAATCACTTGAAGAGTTTTCTTGTTATCATCAATTTGGTAAATTGACATTTCAACAATATCGTCTTTTGAAAATTTTCCTTTTAAACTTAACTTATTATACGAACCTTTTTTAACAGAAGCGATCATACTAAAATCCGAAACATCATCATTAGTCCCCGTAATCACTCTATTAAAGTCAACTTTTACTTCGCTGCTAAAATTTTTACTTAATGTTTTTTTATCATCAGTTTTGTACAAAGATTTTAAAAGTGGTTCTGCATCAAATAACTCACCAGAAATAGTAATATTTTTGTTATTATTTTTTATAATATTGAAATCATTATTTTTAGTACTATTAACAAAAGTTTTAATCTCTATTTTTTTTATATCTCTAATCTCAAGTTTTTTATTTAATTTTATATTATCTAAAAAAATTTTTGAATTTTCTGAGGAATATTCAAATTTTCTTATTTCGTTAAATTTTTTTCCTATATTCACATTAAAATTTAAATTTGCTTTAGTATTTTCTTTCTTAAAATAATTTAACTTTGAAAAACTTAAGGAAAGATCGTATAAACTAATTTTTCCATCAATGTTAAAATTTTTATCTAGATGACCATTATAATCCAAATTAAAATTTTCAAAATGTTCATTAAATTTAATCAGACCCAATAAACTTAAATTTTTGTTCTTATCAAAAATTATTTCTGAGTCTTTTAAAATTATTTTAGAATTATAGGATGGTAAATATTGTTTAATATCTTTAATATCTTTATGCTCTAAATTAAGTTCGGTGATTTTTCCTTTAACTGAAAATTCTTTGTTTTCAATTTTAAATTTATCATTTAAAGATAATTTAATTAAAGTTTCTAAATTAGACGTTAATTTTAAATTTTCTATATTATTTAGTTTAATTCCTAGTAAAGATGAGATTGTTTTTATTTCAGAATATTTTGAAGTACCATTAGTTCTTATTTTTGAATTTATTATTTTTTTCTTATCTAAAAGATTTATATCTATAGAACTTTCCCGCAGATCTAAATTTAGGACATTGCCTTTGTTTATAAAAAAATTAATTTTTTTGTTTTTATTTGATTTAAAAACATATTTTATATCAGTTGATAAATCATAAATTTTAAAATTTTTATTTATATTTAAGTTAGAATCCAAAAGCTTTGCATTAATCTCATAATTGTCTGCTAAACTTCCATCTGGGTTGAACGGAATTACAAATTCTCCTTGTAAATTTCCTGATGAAAATACTTTATTTAATTTTTTATTAAAAAATCTAGGGAGAAATGCTTCTGAAATTTTTACTAAATCTTTAATATCATTTTTATAAAATGCTATTTCTGCTCTTTTAAGTAAAAAATCAGAAGTAATAAAAGACTTTAAAGGTAGGAACAAATCTATCTTTGATAGAATTATTTCATTGCTTTTAATCAAAATTTTTGGGTTTTGTAATTTTAATGCTAGATTTACCTCTTTAATGTTTAGATGTATTTTTGTGTTTTTAAATTCTAATTTAGCAAATTTAGAAACCTCATTTGCTTTTCCCTTTATTAGGCTATCAAATTTATCTGTCTCTATTCCAAAATAACTAAGATAAAATACTATTAAAGATATTAAAATAAATATCGTAATAAAAAATCTTGAAAAAAACTTACCCATAATTATTTTTTTCCTTTTTTCTTGTAAACAGCTATCTCTAAAAACTCATCAATATCTCCATTTAATACGCTCTCTGGATCAGTATTTTCTAAGCTATTTCTTAAATCTTTAACTAATTGGTATGGCTGTAAAACATATGACCTAATTTGGTGACCCCACCCTATATCCGTTTTTGATTTTGCAATATTTTCTGATTCTTTTTCCTTCTTTTGAATTTCGTGCTCATATAGTCGAGCCTTTAACATATTAAAACAAGTTTCCTTATTTTTATGTTGGGATCTTTCATTTTGGCACTGAACCACAATGTTGGTAGGCAAGTGAGTAATTCTTACTGCACTGTCAGTAGTGTTAACATGCTGACCTCCGGCCCCGCTAGACCTATAAGTGTCAACTCTTATATCTTTTTCTTGTATATCAATTTTAATACTGTCATCAACTACAGGATAAACCCAGACACTAGCAAAACTTGTGTGTCTTCTCGCTCCTGAGTCAAATGGTGATATTCTTACCAATCTATGAACTCCGGATTCAGATTTTAACCAACCATAAATATAAGATCCTTTAATTTTAATCGTGCTAGATTTGATACCAGCTTCTTCGCCTTTATGCTCACTAATCAATTCAAAACTAAAATGTTTTTTTTCTATCCACTTAGAATACATTCTTCTTAACATCTGAGCCCAATCCTGACTTTCTGTTCCGCCTGCTCCAGCATGTATTTCTAAATAAGCATCTAGATGATCATTTTCTCCAGATAAAAAACACAAAGTTTCTGCTTTTTTTATTTTTTTAAATAATAAATTTATTTTTTCTTCACAGTCCTTTTCTACAGATTTATCATTTTCCTTTTTTGCTAATTCTAATAACTGCTCTAAATTTTCGATTTCAGTAATACTATAATTATAATCTTGAAGTATATTTTCTATAAACTTTTTTTCTTTAAGTATTTTTTGAGCTACTATTTTGTCTTTCCAAAAATTTTCGTCGAGAATCTTTTTTTCGAAATTTTTTATTTTTTCTTCAATTTTATTTTGTTCAAAGATACCCCCTAACATTACTCATAATCTTTTTTGTTTTAGTAATTGTATCTTTTAAATCGCTCATGGTTAGTAAAATTTTAAAATTTTATCCTCTTCTTTAGAATCAATATTTTCCAATTTATCCTGATTAGTTATTTTTTCAAGGCCAGCTATAAAATTATCATTTTGTTTAAAAGATTCATATATCACCTTTTTTGATTTTTTATTTGCAGGTAATCCAGTTTCTACATCAACCATTACTAGATTTATGTTTTTAGGAATTTTAAAAGGGTGATCATCTCTCTTTTTTACAACATTTTTCACAAAATTCTTAAAAATTGGTAAAGCTGCTTTAGCTCCTGTCTCGTATTTTCCTAAGCTTTTAGGTTCATCAAAGCCAACGTAAACACCTATTACTATCCTTGAAGTAAAACCTATAAACCAAGCATCCATATTTTTATTTGTAGTTCCAGTTTTTCCTGCAAGTACTAAATTTAAGTCTCTTAACTTTCTGCCTGTGCCTCTTTTAACAACTCCTTCCATCATAGATGTTATTTGATAAGCTGTTTCAGGCAAAATTATCTGCTCCCTATTATCTTTTATCTTTGGAATTTCATTTTTTAAATATGATATTTCTCTACAACCGATACAATTCCTCTTGTCTGCGTTATAAATTGTTTTACCTCTGCGATCTTGAATCCTATCAATAAAAATTGGAGAAACCTTTTTGCCACCATTTACAAATGTGCAGTATGCATTTGTAAGTTTTACAAGAGTAGTTTCTGCTGATCCTAGTGACACAGATAAAAGTTCAGGAATATCATTATATATACCGAAACTATTTGTAACTTTTGAGATTTTTTCAAGACCTACTTTTTGTGCCACTCTCACTGTCATCAAATTTCTAGACTTTTCTATTCCAGTTCTTAAAGTAGAAGGACCGTAAAATTTTTTACCATAATTTTCTGGTTTCCATGTTTTTAATCCCTCTCCTTGTTCTATTACAAAAGGAGCATCTAAGACTAAAGAGGATGGGTTAAAACCATTTTCTAAAGCTGCTGCGTAAACAAAAGGTTTAAATGCTGAGCCAGGTTGTCTCTGGGCTTGAGTGGCTCTATTAAATTCACTCAATTTAAAGCTAAACCCTCCAGCTAAAGCTAAAACTCTTCCTGTGTGTGGATCCATAACAACTATTCCACCATTAATTTTAGGTAATTGTTTTAGTTCCCATTTTTTTTCTGAAATTTTCTTTACGTATATTATGTCGTTGAGTATTAAAAAATCTTCAAAACTTTTTTTTCTTGTCCAGCTAGCAGAATTAAAACTTATATATCCTATTTCTTTGTCTTCTGTCTCAATTGTAATCTTTAACTTATTTATTTCAATTACTTTAGCTACCTTCCAATCTAAACTTTTGTCAGGAATGAATTTAATAATATCTTTTTTCCATTTTTCTTTTTTAATATTTGTTAGCGGACCTCGCCAACCATGCCTTTTATCATAAGCCTCAAGCCCTCCTCTTAATGCTTTCATTGCTTGAATTTGATAAAAGGAATTTAATGGTGTTCGTATAGATAAGCCTCCTTTATATAAATTGTCATATCCATAATTATCACTTACTATCCTTCTTACTTCTTCAGTATAAAAATTAGCTTCTTCTAATAGCTTTATCTTTCTTTTTTTTGTTATTATTTTCTTTTTTTTTAAATTTTCATATTCTTTTTTTGTTATATAAGAATTTTCATATAAGTTTTTTAAAACAAAGTTTCTTCTTAATTTTGCTCTATCAATAGATTTATAAGGATTATATTTGCTAGGTGCTTTTGGTAAGGCTGCAAGAAGGGCAGCTTCTTGGTAATTTAAATCATTAACAGCTTTATCAAAATATTCTAAACTAGCAGCTGCTATTCCATAAGTTCCTTGTCCTAAATATATTTGATTTAAATAAAGTTCCATAATTCTTTCTTTTGAATAAGCTCTTTCTATTCTAAAAGCTAAGATAGCTTCCTTAATTTTTCTTGTCATTGATACTTCATTCGTTAATAAAAAATTCTTAGCTACTTGTTGTGTAATTGTAGAAGCTCCTTCTAATCTCTTATTTGTAAAAATATTTCTTGTATTTTTAATAACGGCACGAGTTACACTTTTTGCATCAACCCCAGGATGTGAAAAAAAATTCTTATCCTCTGCTGATAAAAATGAATTTATTACAATTTTTGGTATAGACTCAAAAGGAATAAAAAGCCTTTTTTGAAGGGCATATTCTGCTATTAATTGACCTTCCCCTGAATGAACTCTGCTTGAAATTGGAGGTTTATATTTTGATAGTATTTTATAGTCGGGTAACTCAGAAGAAAAATACCAAAGAACTGCAAAAATAGCTAAAAAACCTAAGAATAAAATGGCCAGTATAAATCTTGATGCTTTTTTTAACAAAACTAACATAGTTTATAGAAAATAATAGAATTTTGGCTTTCTCAAGGCATTTTACATTTATTGATTAATCTTCAAGCTAGAATTGCATGTATTTATTAACAATTTTAATATACTGTAAGAGAATATTTATTAAACAAAATTTTTATTATGAACACATTTATCATTACAAACAGGAATAATAATTCATGCAAAAGAACTTATATATTGATGCATCGCATCCAGAAGAAACTAGAGTCGTTCTCAAATCAGAAAATCATATTGAAGAATACGAATACGAAAATAAAAATAAACTTTATTTAAAAAATAATATCTATCTAGGAAAAGTTAGTAGAGTTGAACCATCACTTCAAGCAGCTTTTGTAAACTATGGAAAACAAAGGCATGGGTTTCTAGCATTTAATGATATCCAGTCAGATTATTACCAAATTCCACATGACGACAAGGAAAAACTTAAAAAAGAAGAGGAAAATTTAAGAATCGAACTTAAAGAAAAAAGCAAATCAGTTGAAGAAAGTACAAAGCCAAACGAAGACAGTTTAGAAAGCTCTCCTAATGAAAATAATACTGAACAAAATATACAAAAAGAAAAAATAAATGCACCTGATGATAAAAATAATCAGTTTAATGAATTAAAAAAAAGATATGGCATAAGAAGATATAAAATACAGGAGGTTATAAAGCCTGACCAAATTGTTTTAGTTCAGATTCTAAAAGATGAGAGAGGAATGAAAGGAGCTGCCTTAACTACTTTTATATCTTTAGCAGGTAAATATAGTGTCTTGATGCCAAACACATCTAAAGGAGGAGGTATTTCAAGAAAAATTGTTAATTCTGATGATAGAAAAAAGATAAGAAATATTCTTCAAGAAATTCAAATACCAGAAAATATGGGATTAATCGTTAGAACAGCAGGTTTAAATAAAACAAAAAATGAAATTGAAAAAGACCTTTTTAATACTATTTCAATTTGGGAAAATATTAGATCTAAAGCTGTAGAGTCTATTGCTCCATCTTTAATCCATGAGGAAGGTGATGTAATTAAAAGAGCTTTGAGAGATTTATTTGATAATGATACAAAAAATATAATTATTGAAGGCAATGAAGGTTATCAACGTGCTAAAAATTTTATGAAACTTTTAATGCCAGAAAATATTAAAAGAATAAAAAAATATAGGGGGAAAATACCACTTTTCCATAGTGTTGGAATTGAAAAAAGTTTAAATAGAATTTTTGAACCAACTATAAAATTAACATCAGGTGGATACATAGTGATAAATCCTACTGAAGCACTAGTATCAATAGATGTTAACTCTGGTCAATCAATTAAAGAGGTAAATATAGAAAAAACAGCTGTTAAAACTAATATTGAAGCAGCAGAAGAAATTTCAAGACAAATAAAAATTAGAGATTTGTCTGGTTTAATTGTCATCGATTTTATAGATATGATGAATTTTTATAACAAAAAAATGGTAGAAAGAAAGTTGAAGGAAAAGCTAAAAGAAGACAGAGCAAGAATTCAATTTGGAAGAATTAGTAATTTTGGTCTTTTGGAAATGACACGACAACGATTAAGAGAAAGTTCAGTTAAATGGAATATGAACTTATCTATAGATTCTTTTGCTCTAAAAATACTAAAAAAGGCTGAAGAGTCAGCATTTACCAATAAAGCTAAATTTATAAATATAGGTATCCCTGAAAAAGTCAAAACTTTTATAGAAAAAAACCATGATAAAGAAATTAAACATTACAAAAATAAATATAAACTTGATTTCAACTTAATTGCAGAAAAAAATATGATACTTCCAGAATATAAAATTGAGCTATTAAATAAAAATAAAAAAATAGTGCAAAAACTTGAAAATATAGAAAAAGTTGAAAAAAATTCATTTATTTTTAAACATTCACATAACCCAAAGAATAAAAAATTTAGAAAAAATTTTTCGAAAAAAGGAAGATTTAAAAGAAAATTTGGTTATGAAAACAAAAATAGAGAAAATAAAAAATTTGTAAATTATTAAAATTAAATTAAATTTTTTTCTGGCGAGGACGGACTTCCATACTTTCTTTTTTTCATTCTTATAGCTTTAAAAGCTTTTCTTCCTGCTATAACTGCATGTTTCATGGATTCAGCCATTAGAATTGGATTTTTTGCTTCAGCAATAGCAGTATTAATTAAAACACCATCACAACCTAATTCCATTGCAATTGTTGCATCTGAAGAAGTCCCCACTCCAGCATCAACTATTACTGGAACAGAAGATTGTTCTTTAATTAATTTTATATTTATTTCATTCTGTATACCAAGGCCTGAACCTATAGGAGCTCCTAACGGCATTATTGCGCAAGCACCGGCGTCTTCTAATTTTTTTGTCATTATTGGATCGTCAGTGCAGTAAACCATTACTTCAAAACCTTCTTTAACTAAAACTTCTGTAGATTTTATTGTTTCTATCATATTTGGGTATAATGTTTTTTTATCTCCTAATACTTCAAGTTTAACTAATCGCCAACCTCCCATCTCTCTAGCTAGTCTTAATGTTCTTAGAGCTTCCTCGGATGAGTAGCATCCAGCTGTGTTCGGAAGGTATGTAATAGATTTTGGATCTAGATAATCCATTAACAAAGGTTCATCTTTATTTAAAATATTTACTCTTCTAACAGCTACTGTAACTATATCTGCGCCAGAAGCTTTTACTGCTTCTGCAGTTTCTTGAAAATTTTTATATTTACCCGTTCCCACTATTAGTCGAGAATTAAAATTTTTATTAGCTATAGTAAAAGTATCTTCCATAAAAATTTATCCGCCACCAATAAATTGTACTATTTCAACCTTATCATTTTTATTTAAAATTAAATTAGGATATTTATTTTTTTCCACAATCTCACCATTTACCTCTACTGCTACTTTATTCTTTTGAATTTTAAGCTTATTTAGCAATTGATCTAAGTTAGTCCCGTTATTAATTTCATAAGGATTGCCATTTAATTGTATTTTTGCCACATTTAAGTTATTCATTTGAATTATTTTAACTTATTTAAATGACAAAAAAAATACTAATAATAAATGGACCAAATCTAAATCTTCTAGGAGATCGTGAACAATCAAAATATGGAAAAACTACTTTAGAAGATGTTAGAAAAAATTGTGAATCTCACTCAAAGTCTATTGGATTACAAATAAAGTTTGAGCAATCAAATATAGAAGGTGAAATAGTGACTATGATTCAAAAAGCTAAAAACGAATTTAATGGAATAATTATTAATGCTGCGGGATACACACATACTTCGGTTGCAATTTTGGATGCTCTATTAGCGATCAAACTACCAACTATAGAAGTGCACATCACAAATATATATAATCGTGAGGAATTTAGAAAAAAATCGTTGATAAGCAAGGCAGCTGCAGGAATTATTTGTGGATTTGGTGTAAAAGGATATATTATGGCTTTGGACTCAATTAATGAAATTTTAAACAAGCAAGAATGAAGATAAACAAAAAAATCATCGAAGAATTAACTGGTTATTTAAAAGAATTTAATCTAACCGAAATTGAATACGCTGAAGGAAGCACTAAAGTAAAAGTTTCTCGATCTATAAGTTCTCCTTCTATAGCGCCTAGCGAAGTCAAAAAAAAACAAGAAATAATTGATAGCAGCGGAACAAATATAACCTCTCCTATTGTAGGAACAGCATATCTAGCCGCTGAACCAGGTGGCAAAAAGTTTGTTGAAGTTGGCCAAAAAATAAAAAAAGGACAAACTGTAATGATTGTTGAAGCAATGAAAACAATGAATCACGTGCCATCAACTCAAGAAGGTATAGTTAGTAAAATTTTGGTCAAAGACGGTGAACCTGTTGAATTTGGTCAACCACTTATTTCAATTAAATAATGTTTAAAAAAATTCTAGTTGCTAACAGAGGTGAAATAGCCGTACGTATCATTAGGGCTTGCAAGGAATTAAATATTCCTTCGGTAGCTATTCATTCAGATGTTGACGCGGACTCAATGCATGTAAGATTAGCTGATGAAAGTATTTGTGTAGGTTCACATAAACCACAAAACAGTTATTTAAATATAGCTGCCATAATGTCTGCTGCCGATGTAACTGGAGCGGATGCTATTCACCCAGGATATGGATTTTTGTCTGAAAATTATCGTTTTGCAGAAATTGTTACTAAAAATAAAATTAAGTTTATTGGTCCAAGTGCATATATCATGAAAAAAATGGGAGATAAAATAGAAGCAAAAGTAACGGCAAAGAAACTTGGTCTCCCAGTTATTGAAGGATCTGAGGGCAATATTAATTCTGTAGATGAAGCAAAAAAAATATCATCAAAAATTGGATATCCAGTTTTAATAAAGGCTGCTGCTGGTGGCGGAGGAAAAGGGATGAAATTAGTTAATAACGAAAGCGAACTAGATGATGCTTTGATTATGGCAAAACAAGAAGCAAAAAAATATTTTTCTGATGATTCTGTTTATATAGAAAAATATTTTGAAAATCCTAGACATATAGAAGTGCAAATTTTATCAGATAAAAAAACTACCATTCATTTAGGCGAAAGAGATTGTAGTGTCCAACGAAAACATCAAAAACTTATAGAAGAATCTCCTAGTCCAGTGCTTGAAGAAAATGTGAGACAAGATTTATTAAAAAAAACTGTAGATATGGTAAGTAAACTTGACTACGAAGGTGCTGGAACTGTTGAATTTATTTATGATAAAGGAAAATTTTTTTTCCTAGAGATGAATACAAGGATTCAGGTAGAACATCCTGTTTCGGAAATTAGAGGAGGTATTGACATAGTTAAAGAACAAATAAAAATTGCCTCAAAAGGAAAAACTGCATTAAAACAATCTGATATTAGTTTCAGAGGACATGTTATAGAATGTAGAATTAATGCTGAAGATCCAAGTAAAAATTTTCAGCCTAGTCCAGGTACAATAAGTGTTTGTCATCAACCTTCTGGATTCAGAACCAGAGTAGATGGAGCTATTTTTCAAGGATGTAGAATAACACCTTACTATGATAGTTTAATTTGTAAATTGATCTGCCAAGGAAGAGATAGAGAAGAAGCAATACAAAGATTACAAAGATGCTTAAACGAATTTGTTATTGAAGGAATTACAACTACCATTGACCTTCATAAAAAAATATTAAATCACAAAAAATTTATAAACTCAGATTTTGATGTAAATTGGCTTATGAAAGAGTCTTTTTACTAAATGTTTTCACACCCAGTAATCCATAAATCATAAATAGGATGGTCTATAGACTCTAATGTTGGGCTAGAAGCGAATGTCCATCCATTAAATATAAAAACTTGATTGTTATCTTTGTTTGACAAATCTTTTACCTGCAAATATGCAACTAAATCTGAATTATCCTCAGCTTCAGAAACTTGACATTTTAATGCTTTAATTTCCAACGGTCCAAAAAAATTTTTATCTCCTACCGCTATTCTAAAAGAAGATGTTTTAGCAGTTATTTTATCTAGAGCAGTCAAATTAACAAATACTTTTTCCTTGTTGGTTATTTCAGATTCAGATAACAAATTTTCTTCTTTTTCTAAAATTGTACTTTTATTTTCTATCTTTTCTAACTCTTCTTTTTCTTCTTCAAACGTTGGTGATAATTCTTCTAAGTTAATTAATGGAACTGTTTCAATTTTATCTTCAGAGTATACTGGAAACAAATTATTAAAAAAAAAAATAATAATAATAAAAACAATAACTTTAAGATTTCCAAATTTCATATGGTTTTCTAATTTTTTTATTCGAATCAGATAAAAGTGAGCCTTCTGGTCTGTATGCTTTTGATGTACCAGTTAAGTTTTCTTGATGTTTTTTTTGCCAAGGATATTTTTTAGCATGATTTAAAGGTTTATCATTGCTTAAAAAATGTATCCATAAGTGCCATTCTGGAGGGATTTTTGAAGCTTCGACTTTATCTTTATAAATTACCCATCTTTTTCCCTTTTTATTAGAGTAGTATTTATTACCAAATTCATCTTCGCCAGCTAACTTTCCAGTAAATAGCGTAAATATAAATGTACCGATCGTTTGTTTATGCCACCAAATAAATATCTGTTTAAAAAAGTTAATCATTTAATTATGTTCATCTTTTTAGTTTTATTTTTAATTTTTAATTTTAAAGTATTAAATTCACACAATCAAAAATTGTAAACAATGTATTAGACTTAAAATTTATTTAGTATATATCATATCTAAAAGAGCTTTAATAATTAAATTTTGGAGTAAAAAAATGTCAAAATTCCTAGTTGAAACCTTTTACACATGCACATTTAAAATGACGCATAAATTAAATGAATTAAGTGAAAAAAAACTTTCTGAAATTGATAGCAGAAAAGACGGAAAAGTTGAAGTAATTGAAGTCAGACTTAACAATAGAAAAACTAAAAAAATTAATAAAGATAATTTAGAAAGTGAATCGTCTAATGATTCTTTTATTGAAAATACTCCACATATTGCTAAAGCGGTAAATGATACGATTCAAGCCTCTAGTAATTTGCGTGACCAAAATCAATTTAATTTGGGAAACTTAAATAATAAGAAGAATATTAAATTAAATACTGATAGATCAAAAATGCCCGATAGAAGAAAAGGGTATATTCAAAAAGTTACGATTGGAGATCATAAAATTTATTTACATACTGGTGAGTATAATGACGGTAAAGTTGGAGAAATTTTTATTGATATGAATAAAGAAGGAGAATTAGTTAAAGCCTTAATGAATAATTTTGCTATAGCTATTTCTTTAGGACTTCAATACGGAGTGCCCTTAGAAGAATTTGTAGATGCTTTTATTAAAACCAAATTTGAACCTTCTGGAGAAGTTAAAGGAAATGACAGAATATTGAGCGCCTCTTCTATATTAGATTATATCTTTAGAGAACTAGCTATTTCTTATCTAGATCGTGAAGATTTAGCGCATACACCTCTAATTAATAAAAATGTTAGTGATAAAATTGCCAGCGAAAGTGAAGAAGATACGTTTTTAAAACTAGTTAAAGATATAACAAGCAAAGGTTTTGTGAGAAGTAGCTATAAAGAAAAACTTGTAGATCTTAGTAACGTGAGAATTAATCTGAAAAGTAAAAAGTAAGCTTATTTTTTCTTATCTATAACTTTAATACTTAATTCGTTTAATTGATGGTCACTTGCTTTTGACGGCGCTCCCATTAGTAAGTCTTGTGCATTTTGATTCATTGGAAATAAGGTTACTTCTCTTATATTTAATTTATTTGCAATAAGCATGACTATTCGATCGATACCAGGTGCCATACCACCATGCGGTGGAGCTCCATATGAGAGTGCTTTTATCATTCCTTCAAATTTAGAATTTACATCATCTTTAGAGTATCCTACCTTTAAAAAAACTTTATACATCAAATCAGGTAGATGATTTCTTATAGCTCCTGATGAAATTTCATATCCATTACAAACTAGATCGTATTGATAAGCGACTATAGATAAAGGATCCAGTTTGTCAAAATCATTAGGATCTACTTGTGGCATTGAAAATGGGTTGTGACTAAAATCAATCTTTTTTTTCTCTTCATCAAAATGATACATTGGAAAATCAACTATCCAGCAAAATTCAAATTTGCTTTCATCTATCAAACCTAGCTCATTTCCTAATTTCTGTCTTGCTAAGCCTGATATTTTTTCAGCTTCATTTTTTCTATCACAAGAAAAAAAGACAGCATCATTTTCTTTTAATTTACATAATTTTAATATTTTGTTTATAGCATTTTCAGAAAAAAATTTTGCGATTGGTCCTTTTGCAATAATTTTTCCTTTTTCCTTATCAAACGTTAGATAACCTAAGCCCTTTCCACCTTCTTCTTTTGCCCAATTATTGAAATTATCAAAAAAACTTCTTGGTTTAGAGGAAGTGTTTGGTGCGGGAATTGCCCTAACAACAGCTCCTTTATCTATTAATTTTTTAAAAATATCTAATTTAACATCTTTGTCTTTAATAATTTCAGTAACGTCACAAATTTCTAATGGATTTCTTAAGTCAGGTTTGTCAGTGCCATATTTAAGCATTGCATCATTATATTTTATCCTTTTAAAAGGTGTTTTAGAAATTTTTTTATTTTTGGTAAATTCAGAAAAAATCTCAAAAAAAATAGGTTCAACTGTTTTTAAAATATCTTCTTGTTCTACAAAAGACATTTCAATATCTAATTGATAATGCTCCCCTGGGCTCCTATCTGCTCTGCCATCTTCATCTCTGAAGCAAGGTGCTATTTGAAAATATTTATCGAAACCTGAAATCATTACCATTTGTTTAAATTGTTGTGGAGCTTGTGGTAATGCATAAAATTTTCCAGGATGCATTCTGCTCGGAACAAGAAAATCTCTAGCTCCTTCCGGACTTGAAGCTGTTAAAATAGGTGTTTGAAATTCAATAAAATTTTTTTTAATCATTTTTTCTCTTATAGAAGAAATTATTTTAGATCTAAGAATAATATTGTCATGCATTTCTTTTCTTCTTAAATCTAAAAATCTATATTTTAATCTTGTTTCTTCAGGATAATCTTGTTCACCAAATACTGGCATTGGTAAATCTTTTGAAACGGAAAGTATTTCAAAAGTTAAAATTTTTATTTCTATTTCGCCAGTAGGTAAATCCTTGTTAATTGTCTCTGATGATCTTTTAACTACCTCTCCAGTAACTCTAACAACAGACTCGGGTTTTATTTTTTCTACTTCTTTAAAAAAGTCACTACTATTTTCTGTAACACACTGTGTCAAACCATAATGATCTCTAATATCAAAGAAAAGAAGATTTCCATGATCTCTTTTTCTATGTATCCATCCAGAAAGTTTAACTTTTTTTCCAGCATGACTTATGGTCAGTTCTGAACAATTATGAGTTCTATATTTATGCAATTTGATTCTCTATTTTTTAAAATTTATATCATTTTTAATACATCTTTAATTAATTTTAAGCCTAATGAACTGCCCTTTTTTAAAGAATATTTGTCTAAATTTGAAATAAATTGCGATATTTTTTCATAAGATCTATCTATTCTTTTTATAATGTAGTCAATATGTTTTTTTTCAACACTCATTTGTCTGTCTGAAAAGTTTTTTGCAAGTATAACGCTGATTAAATCATCATTGGGAAGTTTAATACCAACATTTATACAACTATTAATTCTAGATTTTAAATCTGGCAGTTTAAATTTATATTGAGTAATAGGTTTTGTTGAAGTAATTAAAATATATTTATTATCTTGCAACGCAAGATTCCAAAGGGAAAAGAGCAAGTCTTCTTTAATATTTTCCATAAAATTTTCAATTATTAAAATTTCTTTCGTTTTAAAAGAATATAAAATTTTTTCATTTAATTCAGCTGTTTCTATTTTTAAATTTGATGTTTTGTTTTGTAAAAGTGCTGCCAAATGAGTTTTTCCTGATCCACTTGGTCCATATAGGTTTACAGTTTTTTTAATCCACCTTGGCCAATTATTGATAAGGTCATATGCTTCTTTATTGCTTGTAGAAACATAAAAGTCTTCATTTAGATATACTTTGTTGGAAGGAAAATTTAATATTAGTTGGTCAACCATTTGCGTATAATCTCCAATTCCTTCCGTCATTCTCTAGTCTATATCCAAGAATAAACAACTCTTTTTTTAACCTTTTAGGATCTCCATAGTATTTTATTTTAAAATAAGAATTAGTGATATCTAATTCCTGAAGAGAAAAGCTATCTATAATACTAACCTTGTTTAAAGCTCTCTTTAAATGATCTAAATTATTTATATTTTTATGTTCAAACTTAATTATTAAATTTAAAGGTAAAGAAAAATTAATAATATTTTCTAATTTCCAAAGATCAGTAATTTGAACTTTTAAATCTTTTAATATTGGTTCAAGATTTGATTCTTTGTTAATATTTTCTATATTATAAGAAAAGTTTTTTGCCATTTTATTGTTATTAAAATTTGTATTTAAATATATATTTAATTTACCTTTTTGATAATCCATCAATGTAAAGACGTAATTTTTAATGTCATACTTGTTAACTAAATCATCTACATTAAGGTTTTCAATGTTATCCTTCATTTCCTTAATTTTTAAAATATCTTCTAAATCTTCTAATGGAAGTATATAATTAATTAGTTCATTCTTAATTTTAATTTCAGACCATTGATTATAAAAATAATTTTCACTAAAATTTTGCATATTGCCATTAACAAAAAAGATAGGGTAAAAAACAGCAGATATATTTTTTGGTTGTGAAAAAGAAATATTTTTTTCCCTCAAAAATTTCTTTGTTCTATTATTATTATAAAATACTTTAAAACTCCCGTTATAAACGTTATTTCGATAACTTTCTTCGTTAATCTGAAAGCTTTCGATTAGAGTTTTTATTTTATTAAGCTTAATACTTTTGATTTTATTTAAATCTCTTGATAACAAAATTCTTGATTTAAGTATTTCAAATGAGTCGATGAATGCTTTATTTATATATTTATCTCTAGAAAAATTTAAATCTACAGCTCCTTGTACTTTGATGTTATCAACAACAAAAACATTTTCTTCTGAATATGTTTTTGAATATGTAGCAAATAAAAGTATAGTTACTGTTAAAATAATAAAAATATATTCTTTTGCTTTAGTTAATAAAATCATGAAAAAAACCTATAATACTTATAAAAAAAGCGGTGTTAATATGGCAACTGCTAATAAATTAGTAAATTACATATCGAAAATATCAAGAAAAACTTACAAAAGAAACACTGAGATGAAATCAGCTAAAAATATTGGCAGTTTTGGCTCTATGTTTGATTTGAATACTTTAAAAATGAAAGAACCAATAATTGTATCTTCTACAGACGGAGTTGGAACCAAAATAGAAATAGCTAATGAAATAAAAAAATTTGATACGATTGGGATTGATTTAGTAGCAATGTGTGTAAATGATTTGATTGTACAGGGCGCTAAACCTATTTTTTTCTTAGATTATATAGCTGTAAATAAAATTAAAATAAATAAAGTTAAAAAAATTTTAGATGGTATTGTTAAAGGATGCAAACTAGCAGGTTGCGCTCTGATTGGTGGAGAGACTGCAGAAATGCCAGGAACTTATGAAAAAAATAAATTTGATTTAGCGGGATTTGCGGTTGGGGTCGTTGAAAAGAAAAAACTATTAATAAAAAATAAAATAAAAAAAAATGATATCATTTTAGCGATTCCTTCATCCGGTTTGCACTCAAATGGTTTTTCGCTTGTGAGGCATATTTTAAAAAAAAAGAAAACAAATAAACTTTTAAAAAAAATTAAAGATGAATTAATTAAACCTACAAAAATTTATGTTAAAGAAGTTAATAAACTTTCTGATAGAAATTTAATCAACGGTTGCGCTAATATAACAGGCGGAGGTTTATTAGAAAATTTAGGAAGAATTATTCCAAAAAATTTTTGTTTAAATATTAATTTATCTAAAATCAGAATTAAATCGATTTTTAAATGGTTAAAAAGAAATAATATAAGTGAATCGGAAATGATTAGAACATTTAATTGTGGGATTGGATTTTGTTTATTGACAAATAAGAAAAATATAAAATATATAAAAAAATTCTTTTCAAAAAAATATCAGCCATATGAAATCGGTTATGTTTCGAAAGATATACCTAATTTTAAATTATCAGGAAAACTTAAATGGTAAATAAAATTAAAACTTGTGTATTTATATCTGGAAGAGGTTCTAATTTTTTATCTATACTAAAATATAGCCGTGACTATAATTTTCCAATAAAAATTGAATTGGTAATTTCTAATAATATTAAAGCTAAAGGTCTCATATATGCTAATAAATACGGTATACCTTTTAAGTTTTTTTCTTCATCTAATCAAAAAAATTTTGAAAGAAACTGTTTAAAAGAAATAAAAAAGAGAAAAATTAAATTTATTTGTTTAGCTGGATTTATGAAAATTCTTTCTAACAATTTTATTAATAGTTTTAGAAATAGAATAATAAATATACACCCTTCACTATTGCCAAAGTTTAAAGGTTTAAATACACATAAAAGAGTTCTCAATACTAAAGATAAATATTCTGGTTGCACGGTCCATTTTGTAAATTCTAAGTTAGATTCTGGTAAAATTATTTTACAAAAAAAAGTTTCTATTGATAAAAATGAAACAAAAAAATCATTGCAGGAAAAAATTCTTAAACAGGAGCATAAACTTTATCCTCAATCAATAATATCAATATTTAAATAATTATTTAAAAAAAAAATCTATTTCTATTTTAGCATTTTCAACGCTATCTGAACCATGAACAGAATTTTTATCTATTGAAATGCCATACATTTTTCTTAAAGTTCCCTCTTCTGCCTTTTTGGGGTCAGTAGCTCCCATTAATTCACGATTTTTCAATACTGCATTATCTCCAGCCAAAACCATTACAACTATCGGACCTGATGATAAATATTCACACAGATCATTAAAAAAAGGTTTGGTCTGGTGTACTTTATAGAATTCTGAAGCTTCATCTTTGGTAATTTTTACTTTTTTACTTTTAAGTATTTTTAAATTATTTTTTAGAAAAAAATTTTTTATTTTTTCTTCTAAATTTCTTTCAATAGCATCAGGCTTAATAATCGAAAGTGTTTCCTCTATACTACTCATAATTTTCTTCAACAAATTTATTTAATAGTCTTACTCCATACCCCGTTGCTCCTCCTGGATTTAAAGCTCCTCCATATTTTGAAAAAGCCATTCCAGCTATATCAAGATGAGCCCAAGGTGTTTTGTTTATAATAAATCTTTGTAAAAATTGTGCTGCTGTAGTTGATCCTGCGCCTCCAACATAATTTATATTTTGCATATCCGCATTTTTAGAGTCCATAAGTTTGTCATAGTTTTTATGTAGTGGTAATCTCCATACTTTTTCATCAACCTTTTCTCCAGCATCAAAAATCTGTTTTGATAGTTTATCATCGTTCGAAAAAAGTCCTGCATATTCTGATCCTAAAGAAACAATTATTGCTCCTGTTAATGTCGCTAAATCTACAATAAGATTAGGTTTGAATTTTTTCTCTGTAAAAGTTATAGCATCAGCTAATACTAATCTTCCTTCTGCATCAGTATTTAACACTTCTATAGTCTTACCACTATAAGATTTCACTATATCACCAGGTCTTTGCGCATTGCCGCCTGGCATATTTTCAACAAGTCCAACTACTCCAATTGCGTTTATTTTTGCTTTCCTTAGAGCAAAATTTTTCATTAGACCTGCCACTACGGCAGATCCTGCCATATCATATGTCATATCTTCCATGAATTTAGCAGGCTTTAAAGAAATTCCACCTGTGTCAAAGCAAACACCTTTTCCAACAAATGCTAAAGGTTTAGATTTTGTTTTTTTTCCTTGCCATTCAATAGTTACCAAATAAGATCCTCTTATACTTCCTTGTCCTACACCTAGTAAAGCATTACATCCTAATTTTTTTAATTTTTTTTCATCATATACTACTACTTTAAGGCCAATTTTTTTTAATTTAATTAGTCTCTTAACATATTCGTCAGGATGTAAAATGTTCCCAGGCTCAGATACTAAATCTCTTGTGAAAAAAACACCTTGTTTTATTGCATCTAAGTGAGTGTATTTTTTTTCTATTTTGTTTTTAAGAGATGAAACAATATTAAAATCAATTTTGTTATCTACTTTTTCTTTTTCTTTTTTTAAAGTTTTGTATTTTCCAAATACATAGCTTTTCAAATTAAAACCTAATAAAAATTCTGAAAAAAAATTAACTACTTTTTCTTTTTCAAAATTTAAAGTATCTGCACAAAGATCAATTTTTTTAATATGTCTAAATTTTTTTAAATATGAATAAAAAGCTCCACCAGTTTCTTGAGGATAGTAATTTTCGTATTTACTTTTTACTTTGATAACAAAACATTTTTGGTGGTCTGAAATATCAAAAGAACTTATTTCTTCTTCTCTTTTTTTAGTTTTTAGTACATTCAAATTAGATCTGATTCTTTGTTCAACACTGTTTTTCAAAGTGTCTGACTTGTTGCTGTATTCAAATTTATCGCTTACAAATACAGCAAATGCCTCACTATCTGCGTTTAAACTAGTCGTAAATCTCAACATTTTAATCCTTTAACGTAAAAATTGAATTCTAATCGAAGTTGTTTTATTAACTATATATTACAAATAATGATAATGAAAAAGAGAATTTACACATATTTTTTTAATGAATTTATCCACTATTTTGTGATTGTGCTTTTTGCCTTAGTTGCTGTTATTTGGACGATTCAGGCTGTAAATTTTCTAGATCTAGTAACCGATGATGGTCATGCCTTTAGAACATACATTTGGTACTCTATACTAACTATACCTAAAATATTTACTAAACTAATACCTTTTGCTTTTTTATCATCCTTAATTTTAACAATTTTAAAATTAGAAAAAGATAATGAATTAATAATTTTATGGACTTCGGGTTTAAACAAAATTCACATAGTTAACCTTATATTTAGAATTTCCTTAATAATAATGTTTTTGCAGTTAGTTTTATCTTTATTTGTAAATCCTTACACTTTGAATATTTCGAGAAACGTAATCAAAAATTCAGAATTACAATTTATTCCGTCTTTGCTTAAAGTAAAACAGTTTAATGATACAGTTGAAGGTTTAACAGTATTTGTTGAAGAAAAAGATATTGATGGCACTTATAAAAATATTTTTATAAGAGATGATGGTAAAATCTTAACACAAGTATCGACTGGTTCTTCAACAATTTTTGCAAAGTCAGGTTATATATTGTCTAATGAAAAAAAACTTATTTTATTTGATGGCAATATTCAAAAAACAGAAAAAAATAATGAAGTTAGTGTTGTGGCATTTAAAAAAACAACTTTAAATCTTTCTGGTCTCACAACTAAAAGTATTTCTGAAATAAAAATACAAGAGACTTCTACGATAAATATTATAAATTGTTTATTAAAAAATGACAATTGCTCTCACAGAGATGAAGATAAAAATTTCAAAATTGAAATAAATAAAAGGTTAGGGATTCCTACTTTCATACCTTTAATTGGTATGATAATTTGTTTTCTACTTTCAGGCAGAAAAGAGAAAAAATTTTCTGATTTTCAAAAATATATATACTTTTCTATAGGCTTTATAATACTTATATTTTCTGAAATAGCTGTAAGATATTCTGGTACATCATTTAATAATACCTTGGTATATTATTTTATACCTTTTGTATTGCCTCCTTTAGTTTACCTTTTTTTAATAAAAACATTTAAATATGAAAATTTGAATTAATGATATGATTAGATCTTTTGTAATAAATAAATACCTTGCTTTAGAATTTTTTAAAGTTGTTATTAATATTAGCTTTTCCTTTTTCTGTTTAGCTTTCATATTGAATCTTTTCGAAGAAATTAATTTTTTTAAAGATTATGACATTGGTATAAATATTCCTATTTTTCTTTCATTATTATTTGTACCCAGCTTATTTTATAATATGTTTCCTTTTGTTATTTTATTTTCTGGTATTTGGTTTTTCCTTAAAATTAAAAAAACAGATGAAATAATTGCCATGAAAGTTTCGGGACTATCTAATTTTTCTGTAATAGTTGTACCAAGCGTAGTATCGATAATTTTAGGCATATTTTTTGTAACAACAGTTAATCCAATTACTTCAGTTTTGGTAAAAAAATATGAAGGTATAAAAGGTGTTTATGAAAAAGATCAGGAATATTTAGCTGCGGTTACTGTAAATGGTATATGGATTAAAGAAAAAGATTTGACAAAAAATAATATTATCCGATCTTCGAATTTAAAAAATGACAAACTTCTAGATGTTACTATTTATGAATTTGATAAAAATAATGATTTTGTTAGACGAATTGAAGCAGACTCTGCAGATATCAAAACACTAAATTGGAAATTAAATAAAGTTAGTATAATTGATAATGAAGGTGCGGTTTTATCTGAGAATATTGAAAACCTTTCATATATTAGTATGTACGATATTAAAAAAATTCGAAGTTTATATAGTAACCTTGATACAATTTCATTTTGGAGTCTGCAGACTGAAATTGAACTGTTAGAAAAAAGAGGCTATTCACCAAGAGAAGTAGAGGCAAAATTTCAAAGATCTTTGGCTTTTCCATTCTTTCTTTTAAGTATGCTATTACTAAGTGGTGTTTTTACTTTAGGTATGAATTTTAAGGACAACAACTTGACCTACATATTTATTGCTATAATTACGACCGTAATTATATTTTATTTCAATGATTTTTCGGCAGCTTTAGGCAAAACTGAAAAATTGCCTGTGGAAGTTTCTGTTTGGATGCCTATTGTTATTATTTTTATTTTTGGCTCAGTGGGGTTAATACATGCAAATCAAAAATAAAGTTAAATTATTGCTCTTAATTATAATAAAAGTCTTTTTTCTAAATCAAAATGTTTATAGTGATGAATTTAATATATCCGCAATAGAAATTACTGTTGATAAAAAAAAAAATATTGTAATAGGAGAAGGTGAAGTTAAAGCAGTAGACTCTCAAGGAAAAATTATTAATGCAGACAAAATAACTTATAAAAAATCAACAGAATTTTTGATCGCTGAAGGTTCAGTAAAAATCACTGATAAAGAAGGAAATATATTAATAACTGAAAAGGCTACGTACGATAAAGAAAAAGAGATAATTTTGTCTTATAAAAATTCTGAATTTTTCCAAACAGATGGATATAAACTTATTTCAAATAAAATATTATATGATAACTTGAAAAAAATAATAAGTTCTGATCAAAATTCTACATTAACTGACCCAGATAATAATTTAATAGAAGTTGAAATGTTTGAGTTTCATATAGAAAAAAACCTTTTTTCATCAGTAGGAAAAATAAAAATAGAAGACAAAGATAAAAATATATATTTTTTTAAAGAACTTCATATTGATACAAAAAAAAAGGAAATGATTGGATCAGATGTAAGTGCTTTATTGAATCAACAAAATTTTGGGCTTAGTAAGGAAAATGATCCACGTTTTGTTGCTAACAATATTTTTATGTCCGAAAATAGATCTGACTTATCTAAGGGTGTATTCACCGTATGTAAAAAAAGAAAAGGCAAATGTCCGCCGTGGTCATTGAAGGCTAAAAAAATTAGCCATGATAAAATTAAAAAAACAATATATTACGAAAATGCTGTGTTAAGAGTTTATGATGTGCCAGTTTTTTATTTTCCTAGATTTTTTCACCCAGATCCTACAGTCAAAAGACAATCTGGATTTTTAAATCCTTTTTTTACTGATACCACAACTACAGGAACTGGTTTTGCTTTGCCTTATTTTTGGGCCATAGGTATTGATAAAGATCTTACTTTTGCCCCTAAAGTTTACGCTAATGAAAATATGTTATTTTTAAATGAATACAGGCAAGCATTTAGAAATGCTTATTTAACGATAGATACCAGTTATAACCAAGGTTATAAACAAACCTCCGAAACAAAAACTGATGGTTCTAGAAATCATGTTTTTGCCAATCTAAATATTGATTTGGGAGAGGGAAAAGAATACGAAAGCAATTTAAATTTTAAAGTGCAAAGAACATCAAATGACACTTATTTTAGGGTGCACGATATAAATACTGCTCTTGTTGACTCAACTGATACAGATTTAAAAAACGAAATTAATTATAATTTTAGTAAAAATGATATGTATTTAAACTTCTCCGCTTCTGTTTATGAGAATTTAAGAAAAAAAGCAAATGATAGATATGAATATATTTTGCCAAATATACTAATTGGTAAATCTATTTTTAGTGAAAGTTTGGGTACCTTTAATTTAAAATCAAATGCACTTTATAAAAATTATGATGTTAATAATCACTTAACATCTTTAACAAATGAAATAATATGGAACTCAAATAGCGCCATTACTTCAAAGGGGTTTGTAAATAGTTTTGAGGGATTAATACAAAATAGAAACTACGATGCAAAAAATACAACAGATTATAAAAATGATGGAACTATAAATGAATTAAGTAGCTCTATAAGCTTTAAAAGTTCTTTGCCCATGCAAAAAATTGAAACAGATATAACAAAATTATTCTCACCAAATTTTATGATTAGATATGCTCCATTTCATATGAGAGACATAAACTCAGAAACTTTAACTCTTAATTACTCCAATTTATATAGTGCTAATAAGACATCAGAAGTTGAAAGAGGATTGAGCGCTATTTTAGGTTTTGATTATAAAATAAATGAAAAAGATAAAAAAACGGGTGATAAGCAAAAATTATCTATATCTATGGGACAAATTTTCAATGCAGAAAAAAATAGGGATATTCCTTCTCAGAGTTCTTTGGATCAAAGAATGTCTGATTTAGTTGGAGAAATAAATTATAATTTTTCAGAAATAGGGCAAATTGATTATAAATTTTCATTAGATCATAACTATAATGATTTAAATTATAACGAAGTTTCTACTACATTAAATTTTGGAAAAGTTGCCTTTAACTTAAACTATTTAGAAGAACAAAATCATGTTGGTAGGGAAAATTATGTAAATAGCGGATTAAGTTTAAATTTCACAGATAATAATAAATTAAGTTTTGAAACAAAGAAAAATTTTAAAACTGAAAGTACAGAGTTCTATGATATCAGTTATCAATACAACAATGATTGTTTGACTGCAGGACTTGTTTTTAGGAGAGAGTTTTATAAAGATAGTGATGTAGAACAAAAAGATTCTATAATGTTTAAAATTACTTTTGTGCCATTTACAAGTGTTAGAACACCACTAAAATGAAAAGTAAGAAAATAATTTTATCAATTTTTGTGTTTTTTATTTATTATGCAGAAATTGCTTCTGCAATGAAGGCTACATTGTTTGCTACCGTTGGAGATAAAGCCATAACCCAATTAGATATTATTAACGAGGTAAAAACGATTTTGATTTTAAGTGGCCAAAGCTTTACCGAAGATAGAAGAGAAGAATTGCAGTCTGCAGCTATTAAATCAATTATTAAAAGAAATATAAAAATGATTGAAATTGAAAAATACGATAATTTAAAATTTAGTAATGATGATTTAAATATTGAGTTAAATAATTTGGCAGTTAATGTGAATATGGATCTAGATACGTTAAGAAATACATTTATTACTAATGATTTAGATTTTTCAGTTGTTAGAGAGCAAGTTAAAACAGAAGTTTTGTGGAATAGTTTGATATTTGAAATATATAAAGACAGATTGTTTGTTAATCAAGAAGAAATAAATGAGCAGTTAAAATCTTTTCAGCAAAAAGAAGATATTGATGAGTATTTAATTTCTGAAATAATATTAGAGTCAGTACCTATTGACCAAGTGGATAATGAGATCCAAAAAATAAAAGAAAAAATTGCTGTTGACGGCTTTGAAAAAGTGGCAATAAATTTTAGTATATCCGAGACATCTTTAAAAGGTGGAAACTTAGGATGGATTAATGAAAACTTAATAACAGATAATTTTAAATCAAAAATAATAAATACTCCCGTTGGAGAAATTTCAGAACCGGTAGTCCTGCCAGAGGGAATAGTAATTTTTAAAGTTAGGGATAAAAGAAAAACAAAAAAAAATAAAAATTTAGTAGAAGTTAAAAATCAACTTATTTCAGCAGAAAAATCAAAAATTCTAAATATGTATTCATTATCACACTATGATAATTTACGAAGAACAATTACAATAAACTATCTAATAAATGAATAAATCTATTGCAATAATTGCAGGTGAACCAAATAGTATATCGTCAGAGATAATATTTAAAAGTTGGAAGTTGCGAAAAAGTTTCGCTCATAAACCTTTTTTTATTATTGGAAGTATAGATTTGTTGGAACTTCAAAAAAAAAAATTAAAATATAATATTAAGATTAAAGAAATTAAAAAAAACTTTACTTATAAAGATTTAGTTGGAAATGCCATTCCAGTTCTAAACGTTGAATATAATCAAGCTAAGGCTTTTCAAAAAATATCAAATAAATCAAACAGCTATATTTTGAAAAGTTTTAATATAGCTATAAGTTTATATAAAGATCGCAAAATTATTGGATTTATAAACTGTCCTATTGCAAAAGAAAGTTTATTTAAAAATAAATATCAAGGTGTTACTGAGTTTTTATCAAAAAAAAATAATTCTTATGGAAGTGAAGTTATGCTGTTATATAACAAAAAATTATCTGTTGTACCATTAACAACTCACATTCCCTTAAAAAAGATTAGCTACGAAATTAAGAAAATAAAAATCCATAAAAAAATTAAAACTATTAACCTATTTTACAAAAAAATTTTTAAAAAAAATCCAAAGATTGCTATTTTGGGTTTAAACCCTCACAATTTTTCACCTCAAAAGAATCATGAAGAAAAAACGATAATTTCTCCAGCAATCAAAAAAGCAAAAAATTTAAAAATAAAAATACAAGGTCCCCTTTCACCTGATACAAGTTTTATGCTTCATAAAAAAAACAAAATCGATGTGATGGTTGGCTTGTACCATGACCAAGTTTTAACTCCTTTTAAAGCTTTATTTAATTACGATGCAATTAATATTACTCTAGGTTTGCCATATATAAGAATATCACCAGATCATGGCGTTGCTAAAAATATATTAGGTAAAAAAATTGCTAACCCATTAAGTTTAATTAAATCTATTACATTTTTTAATAATATAAAGTAGTAAATGAGATTTTTTTTAGCTCCAAAAAAAAGCCTCGGACAAAATTTTTTGATCGATCAAAATATAATAAATAAAATTGTTAATGTTAAAAAAATTAAAAAAAATAGTACTATTGTAGAAATAGGACCGGGATATGGAAGTCTGACAAAAAAAATTCTTGGTCTAAATCCTAAAAAACTAATTTTGATTGAAAAAGATAAAAAATTATCAATATTTTTAAAAAAACAATTTGCCCATTTAAAAAATATAAAAGTGATCAATCAAGATATTTTAAATGAAATTAACTATAATAACGTAGATAATAACATAATAGTTTTTGGTAATTTACCCTACAATATTTCTACAAAAGTACTAACTTCACTTATTTTAATAAAAAAATGGCCGCCGTGGTATGAAAGCTTAATTTTTATGTTTCAAAAAGAAGTAGCTGATAGAATAATAGCAAAGCATAATACAAAACAGTTTGGTAGATTGTCAGTTATATCTAATTGGAGATTAGATGTTACAAAACATTTTGAAATATCAAAAAATTGTTTTTCGCCATCTCCTAAGGTAAATTCAACCTTGCTTTCTTTCAAACCAAAATCAAATATATACAAAATAAAAAATCCAGAAAATTTAGAAATAGTTACTAGAATTCTTTTTTCAAATAGAAGAAAAATGATTAACAAAAATTTTAAAAAGTTATTTAAAAATAGTTATTCTGTAGCAGAAGAATTAGACTTAGATCTGAAAAAAAGACCTGGTGAACTTGCTAGTGAAATTTTTTATAAGATTGCAGTTAAATATGAACAATTAACTGAATAATTCTTTTACTTTTTTTTCAATTACTGATAAATCTTGCTTTTCATTTATTCCATTTTTTGTGTTTGTAATTATCTTTAATATTTTTGTATAGCAAATTTCTAAATCATCATTAACTACAACATAATCATATTCTTTCCAGTGTGAAAGCTCTTCATGAAATTTCATCATACGAGGTTTGATTAAACTTTCCTGTCCTTTGTGCCTATTTAGCAATCTTTTTTTTAAAACCTCTATATTCGGAGGAACTATAAAAAACGTAACCAAAGATAAATTTGAAATTTTTTTTAGTTGCTGTGTTCCTTGCCAATCAATATCAAACAGTACGTCCTTGCCTTCTGATAAATGTTTTATTACAGGTTTTTTTAAAGTTCCATAATAGTTGCCAAATATTTTTGCAAACTCATAAAAATTATTATTTTCAACTAAAGAATTAAATTCTTGTTCATTTACAAAATAATAATCTTTACCATTTACCTCGCCTGGTCTAGCTTTTCTTGTTGTATGTGAAATAGATATAACGAAATTTGTATTATTTTTTTCAAGTTTTTTGGTCAAAGTAGTCTTACCTGCACCTGACGGTGACGATAAAACGAAAATTGTACCGCTTTTGCTGGCAGTCATAGTTAATTTTTTGACTAATATTTATTTAATGGCAACTTGTATTTTAACTTGATTTGCTTTCAATAAATTTTATAGCATCTCCGACGGTAAGAATTTTTTCTGCTTCACTATCAGATATCTCTGATCCAAACTCTTCTTCGAAAGCCATTACTAGTTCAACTGTGTCTAAACTGTCAGCTCCAAGATCATCGATGAAATTTGCCTCTTCTACAACCTTTGCTTCGTCAACACCTAAATGATCGCTGATCATCTTTTTTACTTTGCTTGAAATATCTTTTGTCATTTTAAACCCTAAATTTAATGTTATTAGTTCTTAATAAATTATTAATGACATTTGTCAAGACATATACATGCCACCATTAACATGAATGGTTTCTCCAGTAACATATGAAGCCTGATCTGAAGATAAAAAAGCTACACAATTTGAAACATCTTCTCCTGACCCAAGTCTACCCATGGGTATCCTTGATGTTAAATAAAGCTTTACCTTTTCCGCAATATTCATCGTCATGTCTGAAACTATAAATCCAGGGGAAACGCAATTTATGGTTATATTTTTTTTTGCGTACTCTATAGCTAGACTTTTGGACATTCCAATAATACCAGCTTTTGAAGCTGCATAATTTGATTGGCCCAAATTTCCAGTATGGCCTACAACAGAAGTGATATTCACAACTCTACCAAATTTATTTTTAAGCATTTTTTTTATAGAATATTTTGTTAATAAAAATGTTGAAGTTAAATTAACATCAATTACTTTTTTCCATTCATCATCTTTCATTCTTAAAGATAAATTATCTATATTTCTTCCAGCATTATTAATTAAAATATCTAAACCTCCCAATTCTAAAGAAACATCTTCGATGAATTCTTCAATTCTAGAATGTTCATTGATATCAAATTTTTTAATTTTAATACTTGGATATTGTTTTTTTAAAGAGTCTAATTTTTCTACTTTTGTTCCACTGCCTAAAACATTACCACCAAGTGAAATAAATTTTTTAACTAGTGAATTACCTATGCCTCCACTAGCTCCTGTAATTAAAATTTTTTTATTTTTAAAATCTATCATTATTTAATATCTTCCAATGAATTAATATTTAATATTTTTACTTCATTATTTATTTTTTTTACTAGACCGGAAAGCACTTTACCAGGACCAATTTCTAAAAATTCTGAAACACCTTGTTTTACCATATAATTCACACTTTCTCTCCATCTGACTCTTGAAGTAATTTGATCAATTAATAGTGGCTTAATTTTGTTTATATCATTTTCCATTTGTGCTGTAACATTACTAATAATAGAAGGTTCTGGTTTTAAAAATTTAGTATTATTTATTTTTTCCTGCATTTTTTCTTTAGCTTTTAACATTAAAGAGCAATGAAATGGTGCGCTTACTGGCAAGATTATACTTTTTTTTCTCTTTGCTTTTAAATTTTTATTGAGGTTCTCTATATCTAATTTATTGCCACTTACAACAATTTGGGCATTGCTGTTATCGTTAGCTATTTCACAAATTTTTTTATCTTTTATTAAGTCAATTTCACTTTGGACTTCTTCAATACTCATTCCCAGGACAGCCGTCATAGCACCATGCCCATAAGGTACAGCTTCCTGCATAGCCTTACCTCTTTCGAACAAAAGGTATGCTGCTTGCTCTAGACTTAATGATCCTGAGCAAACTAATGCTGTATACTCTCCTAAAGAATGTCCAGCAAAAAATTTAGAATTTTTTAAATTAAAATTAAACTCATTATTCAGTACATTAAATATAGAGACTCCGATCGTCATTATTGCTGGCTGTGTATTTTGTGTTAGTTTAAGCTTGTCTTCAGGACCTTCTAATATTAATTTAGAAAGAGAGAAACCTAAAGTTTTGTCTACAGTATCAAAAGTTTTTTTAACTAAATCAAATTTTTTGTAAAAGTCCGCCCCCATCCCGACATATTGAGAACCTTGACCTGGAAATAGAACTGCGCGCATGTGATAATAAAATATAATATAGTTATATTTTATTGGTTGTATATTAAAAATTTTAATAGTATAAAACACAGGCCTCTACCTAAAAAAAGGTGGATTTTTCGAAAGTAATATCGAATTAACCAAGGAAAAAGAAATGAATAGTTACGAACATACGTTAATAATAAGACAAGATATATCTGAATCCCAAAGCAAAAATTTAATTGATAAATATAAAAATATAATCAATGAAAATTTAGGAAAAGTAATTAAACTAGAAGAATGGGGTTTAAAAACTTTATCTCATAGCATAAAAAATAATAAAAAAGGCTATTACCTCCATATCAAATTTGAAGGCTCAGGAAAAACAATACAAGAACTTGAGAAAGCAGAAAATATTGATGAAATGTTAATTAGATACTTAACAGTCAAAGTAAAAAAACTAGACCTAGAAACAAATTTTTTTGAGAAAAAGGAATAAAGAAAATTTTCAATGAAAAGAAGAAATAAAAAAAAAGATAATAAAAAAAGAGGATCATCCTTTTCAAAATTGAGTTTATTTCAAAAACCTGGAATTAAATTTTTTAAACCGTGTCCTTTATCAGGTAAAAATGCACCTGTAATTGATTATAAGAATATAAAATTATTAAGAAAGTATATTTCTGAAAGTGGAAGAATATTACCATCAAGAATAACTAATGTTTCTTTAAAAAAACAAAAGGAACTTTCTAAAGCAATAAAAAGAGCTAGGTTATTAGCTTTAATATAAATATTATTATGGAAGTAGTACTATTAGAAAATATTAAAAATTTAGGACAAATAGGAGAAATTGTAAAAGTAAGAAGAGGTCATGCTCGCAATTTCTTAATTAAGTATGGTAAAGCTCTAAAGGCCTCTAAAGAAAATATCGAATTTGTAAACAAAAAAAAATCAGAGCTTAATGAAAAAAATTTGGAACTTAAAAAAGGAGCTAAAAAAATTAACGATATACTAAATAAAGCATCTTTCAAATTTTCTAAAAGAGCCAAAGAGAATGGTGAACTATATGGTTCTTTAAAACCTCTAGAATTAACTAAGGCTATAGAAGAAGCTAAAAATATTAAAATTAAAGCATCTCAAATTGATTTAAATAAAGAAATAAAAAAAATTGGATCTTACGAAGCTACAATTAATCTTCACGCAGAAATACAATCAAAAATTCATATTGAGGTTGTAAAAGAAGAAGACAAAGCATAAATTTTTTTCCACAGAAAATAATTTTAAGTGTATAACTTTGCTGTTTTTTTTATTAGTTAAATAGTATTATATATATTTTTAATAATAATGACTCCTCAAGCTTTAAAAATAGTATCAAATTTTGAAAAACAAATGCCATGCAATATTGAGGCGGAGCAAGCTCTCATCGGCTCTGTTTTAGTATCAAATGAGATATATGATGAAATTTCATCAATAATTGATTCAGGCAAATTTTTTGATCCTATTCATGTAAAAATATTTGAAACTATTGAAACCTTGATATCCAAAGGCCTACTAGCTAACCCAATTACACTTAAAAATTTTTTTGAAAATAATGAAGGTTTAAAAGAACTTGGAGGTCAAGAATACCTAATAAAAATTACCAAGTTTTCAACTACATCTGTAAAACAAGCTATAGATTACGCTAATATAATTTATGAAACTTATTTAAGAAGAGAGTTAATTAAAATTTCAGAATCAGTTTTAACTGACGCTTCTAATACTAACGAAATTAAATTGTCCGGAAGTGAAATTATTCAGAACACAGAAAAATCTTTATTTGACTTAGCTGAAAGAGGAAACTTTAACAGATCATTTGTGAAATTTACCCAAGCTCTTAAACAGACAATTGAGATGGCAAAAAATGCTTTTAGAAACGAAGATGGTTTAGTTGGCGTTCCAACAGGTTTGACAGATTTAGATGCTAGATTAGGTGGTATGCATAAACAAGATTTGGTCATTATAGCAGGAAGACCTTCAATGGGAAAAACAGCCCTTGCAACAAATATAGCTTTCCATGCAGCAAAAAATATTCAAAAAAAAGGAAGTAAATCAACTGTAGCCTTCTTTTCATTAGAAATGTCATCGGAACAACTTTCTACAAGAATTTTAGCCGAGCAATCTAGAATTAGATCTAATGATATTAGAAGAGGAAAAGTTTCAGAGAAGGAAATGGAGCAGTTCATCCAAACATCTAAAAATATTATAGACTTGCCTTTATACATAGATGAAACCCCAGCTATTACTATTTCGGCTATAAGCAATAGATCTAGAAGAATAAAGAGGTTGTTTGGTTTAGAGTTAATCGTTGTTGATTACATCCAATTAATGAGAGCAGGAAATGGAAAGTATGATGGAAGAGTTCAAGAAATATCAGAAATTACTCAGGGACTTAAAGCTTTAGCCAAAGAGCTTGATGTTCCCGTATTAGCCCTATCTCAACTTTCAAGGGCAGTAGAGCAAAGGGATGATAAAAAGCCACAACTAGCAGATTTAAGAGAGTCGGGATCTATTGAACAAGATGCTGATGTAGTAATGTTTGTTTATAGAGAAGCTTACTACCTTGAAAGAAAAGAACCAACTTTAGGTTCAATAGAACATGCTGAATGGCAACAAAAAATGGATGAAATATCTCGTTTAGCAGAAATAATGATTGGAAAACAAAGGCATGGTCCTACTGGAAATGTTAAAGTTGAATTTGAAGCAATGTATACTAAGTTTAAAGACTTAGATAATAAATAACTTTAACTATTCAATGTTCGTAAAATTATACAAAAATTTAATAATTGAAAAACCTAAAATTACTCTAATAATTCTTTTTTCTCTATTATTAATATTTGGATACTATTCTAAGAATTTCCAACTTGATGCCTCGTCAGACACACTGTTGTTAGAAAATGATGCAGATTTAAAATATTTGAGAGAAGTAAACTCCAAATACGGATCCAAAGATTTTTTAGTACTTACCTATACACCAAATAAAGATTTATTAGACCCAGATACAATTAAAAATCTTACAAATCTAAAAAATGATTTAGCAAACTTAGCTTGGGCAAATAATGTAATAACCATTTTGGACGTCCCTTTGCTTAAAAATAATGATGATCCCTTAACCGATAGAATTAAAAATTTTAAGACTTTATCAAGTGAAGATGCTGATAAAGAAAGAGGGTTTGATGAGATCATGAATAGCCCAATCTATAAAGAATTTGTCATTAGCAATGATGGTAATACAAGCGGCATACTTGTTTATATAAAGACAGACCAAAAATTGGCTGAACTTATAAAAAAAAAAAATGAATATTTAGATAAAAAAGATAGCGGTAAACTAAGTTCGCAGGATAAAAAAGAATATAAAGAATTTTTAAAAATATATGACCAATATAAAAAATCTTATAATGAAAAAAATCACCAAAATATAAATGAAATTAGAAAAATTATAGAAAATTATAAAGATACTTCAAAAATTCACTTGGGTGGCATCCCAATGATCGCGGACGATATGATGTCATATATTAAAAATGATATAATAGTATTTGGCGCTGGAGTATTTATTTTTATTGTATGTACACTTTGGTTTGTTTTTTAGAAGTTTATTGTGGGTTTTTATTCCACTTTTAAGTTGTTTTTTTGCAGTGTTAATTATGGTTGGTTTTTTGGGCTTGGTAGGCTGGAAAGTTACAGTTATATCATCAAACTTTATAGCTTTAATGTTAATTTTGACTATGGCTATGAATATTCATATGAGTGTTCGTTATTTACAATTTAAAAAAGAAAATCCAAATAGCTCTAACAACGAAGCCATTTTATGGACAGCTAGTAAAATGTTTTGGCCAATACTTTATACTGTACTTACTACGATCTGTGCCTTTCTTTCACTTATTTTTAGTGGCATCAAACCTATAATAGATTTTGGGTGGATGATGACTGTGGGACTATTAGTTTCTTTATCAATCACATTCACTTTGTTGCCAGCAATTTTAAATGTTTTAAGTAAAAAAAACATAAGTTATAGGGATGATGAAAAGTCAAAAATTACTACATTTTTAAGTAGAGTGTCCCAAAAAAATACTAAAACTATTTTTACATCAGCAGTTATAGTTATTTTAGTGAGCCTAGTTGGTATTACAAAACTGGAAGTAGAAAATAGTTTTATTAATTATTTCGATAAGAAAACTGAAATTTATAAAGGGATGAAACTAATTGATGACAAATTAGGAGGAACAACTCCGCTAGATGTAATTATTAAATTTCCTGAACAAGAAAATACAGAAAAAGCAGATGATGATTTTGATAGTTGGGATGATGATGACCAAGATGATGAGAAGTATTGGTTTACAAGAAATAAAATTGATAAAATTACTCAAGTTCATGATTACTTAGATAGTCTGGACTCTGTTGGTAAGGTCATATCTTTTGCATCAATGGTTAGAGTCGCTGAAGATTTAAATGATGGCAAAAAGTTACAAGGCTTAGAAATGGGGGTTTTATACACAAAAATTCCTGAGTCTATTAAAAAAGAAATAATCAATCCTTATATCTCTATAAAAAATGATGAGGCTAGAATTAGTTTAAGAATATTAGATTCAAGAGAAGAGCTTAGAAGAAATGACTTAATTCAAAAAATTAATTACGACTTGGAAAACAAGCTTGGCTTAAATAAGGACGAATTTAAATTAGCTGGTGTCCTCATTCTTTTCAATAATCTTTTGCAAAGTCTATTTAAATCACAAATATTAACTCTTGGTGTTGTTATGGCTGGTATAACTTTAATGTTTTTAGTCTTATTTAGAAATATAACATTGTCTTTAATCGGGGTTGTTCCAAATTTCATGGCTGCATTTTTAATACTGGGTATAATTGGATTGTTAGGCATACCGTTAGATATGATGACGATTACGATTGCTGCGATAACGATAGGTATCGCTGTTGATAACAGCATTCATTATATTTACAGGTTTAAAGAGGAATTTAAAAATATTAACAACTATAACAAAACTCTTGAAAAATGTCATGATACTGTAGGTGTTGCAATATTAAATACCTCAATAACTATAGTTTTTGGTTTTTCAATTTTGGTTTTATCAAATTTTATACCAACTATTTATTTTGGAGTATTTACAGGTATAGCCATGCTTTTAGCTATGCTCTCAGTTTTAACGCTGTTGCCTAAATTAATTTTAATAGTAAAACCTTTTGGTAGTGAGTGATTTGGTAGAATTTATACAAAATAATATTTCAGCTTTTGATCTAATTGTTTTTTTGATTGTTGCTTATTCTATGGCTCAATGTTTAGCAGCTGGTTTTATGAGAAGTTTGCTATCATTTTCTAAGTGGCTTCTTGCTTTGATAATTACAATAATACTAGTTCCAAAAGTAAATCCTTATGTAGAAAATTTTATAGAATCAAAATTTGTAGCTGATGTTGGGCTAGGAATTTTTATATATATAATTTCACTTTTTATAATAATAAATATTGGAAAAGCAATAAGTAAAGTAGTAACTTGGTCTGGCTTAGGAAGTGTAGATAAAACGTTTGGTTTGGTTTTTGGTATATTTAAGGGATACGTTGTTTGTGTATGTATCTTTTCTTTGTTTAATTGGTTTTATCCATTTCAAAAATGGCCAATAAAAACTGAAGATACTTATTCATTCCAAATAATATATAAGGGAAGTGAATTTTTGATAGAAGAGTTTCCAAATAGTGAAGATTATTATAAAGAAACAGAAGAAAAAATTGAAAATATTTAAATGGATAGACTGAAAGAAGAATGTGGAGTTTTTGGAATTTTTGATAATAAAGATTCCGCTGCTTTAACTGCATTAGGTTTACACGCCTTACAGCATAGGGGTCAAGAAGGATGTGGAATAGTTTCATTTGATGGAAAAAATTTTTATTCAGAAAGAAGACTTGGTTTAGTAGGAGATAATTTTACAAAAGGAAAAGTGTTAGAAAGATTGCCTGGAAATTCTGCTATTGGACATAATCGTTATTCTACAATGGGAAATAATTTAATAAAAAATATACAACCATTTTTTGCAGATCTACATACAGGTGGAATTTCTATTGCTCATAATGGTAACCTAAGTAATGCAAAATTTTTAAAAAAAAAATTAGTTAAAGAAGGTTCTATATTTCAAACAACATCTGATACTGAAACCATTGTTCAATTAATAGCTAAATCAAAAAGAGCTAAAATAGTTGATAAGATTATAGACTCTCTTTTTCAAATTGAGGGAGGTTATGCATTAACAATTCTAACTGAAAAAAAATTGATCGGAATAAGAGACCCTTTTGGAATTCGTCCATTGGTAATTGGAAAACTTAAAAACTCTTTTGTTTTAGCATCGGAAACTTGTGCCTTAGATATAATTGGGGCTAAGTTTGTGAGACAAGTTAATAATGGTGAAATAGTGGTTATTACTGAAAATGGGTTGGAAAGTATAAAACCATTTAGAAAAGTAAAAGAAAGACCTTGTATATTTGAGTATATATATTTTGCTAGACCTGACAGCCTCATAGATAAAATAAGTGTATATGAGTATAGAAAAAAATTTGGGATTGAATTAGCTAAAGAGTCAAATATCGATTGTGATTTGATTGTTCCAGTTCCAGATTCTGGTGTGCCGGCGGCCATAGGATATGCTGAACAAGTTAAAAGTAATATTGAACTAGGAATAATTAGAAATCATTACGTAGGAAGAACATTTATTGAACCAACCCAAAAAATAAGAAGTTTTGGAGTAAAGCTAAAACATAGTATTAATAAAACTTTAATCGAAAATAAATCTATAGTCTTAATTGATGACTCTTTAGTTAGAGGCACCACATCACTTAAAATCGTTAAAATGTTATACGAATCTGGCGCAAAGGAAGTGCATCTTAGAGTGGCTTCACCACCAATTAAATATCCAGATTTTTATGGTGTAGACACCCCTAATCAAAATGAACTATTAGCATCAAAATTTAGTTTGGAGGAAATAAGAAAATTTTTAAATGTAAAAACAATAAAATTCCTATCCATCGAAGGTTTATACAAATCTATGGGTTATGCAAAAAGAAATAAATTATACCCTGAGTTTTCTGATCACTGTTTTACAGGAGACTACCCTGTTAAACCTATTGATGTTGATAATAAAGACATTAATATTAATAAAGATAATTTGTCTTCGCTTATATTAGGTTCTTAAAATATTACCTAATTCCATATATCTTAGAGTTATTAGTTAGAAAATATAAATTTCCATTACTTATAATTGGACTTGAATTAATCGTGCCACCTATTTTTTTAAAACTTTCTACTTTACCCGATAATGCAGAGGATATAATTAAAAAACCATTTGATGTAGTAGCATAAATTTTATTTGATCCAAAAACAAAACCAGTTATTTTTGTATTTTGTTTTTTTCTTTTTAATACTTTTAAAATATTAGTAGACCAAAATATTTTCCCGGAATATATATCATAATTTATAAAATAACCATTTTCAGAAATCACAAAAATATTATTACCATCAACAATAGGGGTGCTTATAGAATTTACCTCTTTTTTCCAATTAACGACACCAGTGTTTAAATTTACTGAAAATAAATTATCAGTAGTTGAAAAAAAAATATTATTATCTGATATAACAATTTCCGATGATCTAAAAAAATCTGTATCATGAGAATACATTGAGCTAAGGACTTTTATTGACCAAATTATCACTCCCTTTTTTATTAATATATTTAATAAATCACCTGAAGAATTAAGAACTAACAGGTTACCCTTTTTAGAAATTGATAAAGCCAAAAAGTTTTGTGACTTAATAAATGATGCAGGTAAACGAATATCCCATATTAAAGATCCTTTGTTTATACTTAAACATAAAATTCTATTATCTTGATTAACCAAAAAAATTTTATCTTCAAATATTTTAATATTTGATTTTATTGGAACATTAAGATTTTTTATCCATACAAGTTCACCTGTTTGTAAATCAAGAGAATAAGTAAAGCCAACATTATCTGATACAAAAATATTATTATCATAAATAATAAAGGATAATTTTTTATATAATTTTTTATATATTTTTTTGTAAATATTTTTTTTCCAGTTTATTTTTCCATTTTGATTAACACTAAACACAGTTCCAGTATTATCTGAAAAGAAAATATTGTCATCATAGACTAATGGGGAAGATATATTTTTAGATATATCAAATTTATTTTTCCCTACTTTCTTTTTTAAAAAAATTTTATTTTCGCCAGAAAAAAAAAGATGTCCTAGGAAATTCTGCTGATTTAAATTTGACATTTCCCATGATAAATTTTTCTTTGCTGAACTTAATTTAATATTTTTGTTGTAAATTATTTCTTTATGATCCTCAGACGAGCTTGAATAAACTTTAACTACTTCTACTCTTTGTTTTTGTTGCTGCTCTAACTCTGTTACTCTCCTTTTTTCGTCTATACCACCACTCCATATTCCTGTTTTATTATCTAAAGAGCAGCTTGATAGCAAAAACAAAAATATAATAATAAAAAGATTTTTGAATATTTTACTCATTTTTTATTAATGAAAGTTTAGAATTTGCAGTCTTATAAAACTCCTGGTCAATATTTTTTATAGACAAAACTTGTAGATAAAATTCTTTAGCTTTTAAAAACTCTTTTCTTTGTACAAAATAATCTCCTAATAAAAGTAAAGCATGGGGCTTCCAAATACTTTCGCTGTTTATCAAAGGTTTTAATGTACTTAACAACTTTTCCTCATTAGTAAAATCTGACTGAAAAAGTGCTTTTTTAAATATTATTAGGTTTTTAATCTCTGTATCAAATTTATTTTTATTTAAAATATGGTCAAACATCTTAACTAGCTGCTCTTTATCGTCTATTAAATTTTCATTTAATATTAAAAAAAAGGCTAACACTGAATATGTACTTTTGCTATCCAATACTAATTTATTTAAAATTTTTAGTGCTTTATCTCTTTCGTTATTTTCTACATAAACTTTTGCTTGCACATATTCATTAGCAAAAATTAAATTTTCATTTTCTTTTTTTGATAAATATAAGTTAAATATCACAAATAAAAAAAATATAATAAATGAAATTGAAATAATTAAAATTTTATTATTTTTATATAAATTTAATACTTTTCTACTAGTAGTTAAGGGTTTTTGTATTTCAAAAGAATCTTGGTTCATTTATCTACTTTCTTTAAAATTTATAAACATGTAATGAAGAAGGAAATTTTCTTTCTTTTACATCATTGCAATATTTCTTTACACTTTTTTGTATAAATTTTTTTACATTAAAATATTTTTTTACAAATCGTGACCTAAAGTCACTTAAGCCAATAATATCATCTGTAACTAATATTTGGCCATCACAATGTTTTGATGCACCAATTCCTATAGTTGGTATAGGGACATTATTTGTTATTTTTCTAGCTAGGCTTTCTACAGTACATTCAATTACAATCGCGAAAGCACCAGAATTTGAAAGTGCTATAGCATCTTCATAAATTTTTTTTTTTTGGTCTAAACTTTTTCCTACGAACTTAAAGTTTTTTGCGTATTGGGGCAGTAGTCCTACATGGCCCATTACTGGCACACCCTTGGTGGTGAGATATTTAACAGTCTTTGCTATACGCTTTCCTCCCTCTAATTTTACCGCATCACATTTTGATGCTGAGATTATTTTTTTGGCATTTTTATAAGCCTCAAACTTGTTAGAGTAAGTTTTAAAAGGCATGTCACATACTACTAAACTTTTTTTTGCAAATTTTTTTACTGTTTTTGTGTGTAATATCATCGTGCTAAGACTAACTTCTCTGGTTGTTTTCATACCATAAAGAACCATACCTAATGAGTCACCTACTAAAATTATATCACAATACTTATCTACAATTTCTGTTACTGATTTTGAGTAAGCTGTTAAACATGTGATTGGTGTTTTACCTTTTTTATTTAAGATTTTTGTAATTTTTTTTCTATTCATTTTCTGGAGTTATTTTTTTTAGTTTTGAGTTAATTTCTTTCTGCTTTGAACAAAAATCATTACAAACTAAAGTAAATTTTTTTATTAGTTCTTTTGCTTCCTCATAATTAGATTGCTTAATTTTAAGTATAGTTAACATATAAATAGCTTCATCATTTTTAGGATTAAGTAAAAGCACATTATTTAAATTTTTTTCTTGTTCTTCATCTTCCTCTTTTTTGTTAAATATTTTAGCTAAATATAAATATGATTTTTCACTTTTAGGATTAAATACTATGTCTCTTTCAAAAAAAATCTTTGATTTTTCAAGTTCATTTTTATCAAAAAGATTTTTTCCTTTGGCAAAAAAATTGTTAGATGCTCCAAATGCACTAGTTACGGTCAATAATCCAATGGTAATTATTATTTGTACAAAGTATTTTTTTTTCATAATTAAAACTGTTTATTTGTTATCTTAATAGCATTATTTATCATACTTTGGAAAAATTAAAGTATTTATGAGATTCCCTCACAATAAATGTAGATTTCTTTTGATTCTTTTTTACTTGATAAAGGTTTGTATTTAATAACTTTTTTAAAGTTTTTTTTTGCTTTCTCGTTAATCTCTTGAAAAATTGAACCCATAAATATTTTAGATACGAAAACACCTTTTTTCTCTAAAATTTTTAAAGCCAAATTCATAGAATTTAAGCAAAGCTCCCCTGTTCTGTAAGAATCTAAATTTTTGTTACCAGTTGTATTTGCTGCCATATCTGAAATAACTACATTTGCCTTATTATTAAAATAAGCCACAATTTTTTGTTGAATAGCATGGTCCTGGAAATCTCCCTGAATAAAGTCAACGTTAGTTATTTTGTCTATTAATTTTATATCAATAGATAAAATTTTTCCGTTAGTTATTTCTTTGCTTGCTACCTGCGACCATCCTCCTGGAGAAGCGCCTAAATCTAAAAGTCTTGTGTTTTTTTTTAAAAACTTAAATTTTTTATTTATTTCAATTAATTTAAACGCTGATCTAGACCTAAATCCTTCAATTTTTGATTTATTAAAAAAAATATCTTTTTTTTGTTTAATCAACCAATTCTTTGAAATTTTATTTTTTTTAAAATTTTTATTCAATTTTTATAAAACTTCTTCATCATCATCTTCGACTTTTGCTATGATTGATTTTTTATTTTTTTGATTATAATGAAAATAACTAATAGGTATTAAACAAATATAAACCACTCCTGTTAAGAACAAGGTTTCAAAAGTATAAAAAATTAAAAAAGCTACAAAAATACCTATTCCAAGTAACAAAAAAATTGCAGAATGTTTAGAAATTAAAATTCTCTTTAATGAGTAAGTTGGCACTTTGCTTACCATTAAAATAGATGTTGTTAAGATTGTTATGGAACTTATTAGCGCATAACTTTCTAATTGTATAAAGCCACTTAGATTAAATATAAGAGGTAATAGTACAAGCCCGGCCGCAGCAGGAGATGGAATACCTTCAAAAAAATTTATTTTCCATATTTCGTTTTCATCAATATTTGTTAGATTGAATCTAGCAAGACGAAGAGCGCAGCATACAGCATAAATTAAAACGAACATCCATCCAAACTTACCTATTTCATTTAAAGTCCAAAAATACATTATAAAACCTGGAGCAACACCAAAACTAATAACGTCAGTTAAAGAGTCTAGCTCTTTTCCTACTTTTGAAGTTCCTTTAATGAGGCGCGCAATTCTGCCATCCAATGTATCAAGAATTGCTGCAAACCCAATTGCTATTACTGCCATTGAATAATTTAAATCTAATGCAAATTTTATTGAACTTAGGCCTAAACAAACTCCTAAAATAGTCAAAGCATTTGGCAAAAGTGATTTTGGATTTTTTTTTTCAATTATTTTAAATTCTTTTTTGTTTTCAATCATGCTTTTACTTTTTTTTAGCTATTAAAGTTTCACCTGATATAGTTTTTTGATTTTGTTTAACTAACAGTTCATAATTTTTAAAATATAAATCAACTCTACTACCAAACCTTATAATACCAAATCTATTACCCTGCTTAATTTCTTTTTCTTCACTAATTTCACAAACTATTCTTCTTGCTATTAAACCTGCTATTTGTACTAAAATTATTTCTTCATTATTTGAAGTTGTCATTTTAATATAATTTCTCTCATTTTCCTCGCTAGCTTTATCTAAAGAAGCATTTATATATTTTCCAGGTTTGTAAAATATTTTATTAATCTTACCAGAGCTTGGGACTCTGTTTACATGACAATCAAAGACATTCATAAAAATACTTACTCTTTTAAATTTTTCATTTTCTAATCCTAATTCTTTTGGTCCGTTAGTCTCTATTATTTGTGAGATTGTTCCATCGGCCGGACTCACCAAATAATTATCATCATTGATTGAAAATCTTTCGGGATCTCTAAAAAAATAATAAATCCATATAGTAATCATTAAACTTATAATTCCAAAAAATTTGGAGATTAACAGAAGTACAAATGTTACAATGCCAGCTATAGCTAAAAACCTATAGCCCTCCTTATGTAACTTTGGAAACAAAATATCTAACATATCATTATCTTTTGTAATTTTACGTTAATATGTATATTAAGTAACTTAATTCAATTGATAAAATGAAAATATAATGACTAAAATTAAAGTAAAAAACCCAGTAGTAGAGCTTGATGGCGACGAAATGACCAGAATAATATGGGATTTTATCAAAAAAAAATTGATTTTACCCTATTTAGATTTGGATATTAAATATTACGACTTAGGTATCAAAAATCGTGACAAAACCTCTGACAAGATAACCATTGATTGTGCAAAAGCTATTAAACAATTTGGTGTAGGTATTAAATGTGCAACTATTACTCCTGATGAAAATCGCGTAAAGGAATTTAATTTAAAAAAAATGTGGAGATCTCCTAATGGGACTATAAGAAATATTTTAGGAGGAACAGTTTTTAGAGAACCAATAATTTGTAAAAATATTCCTAAACTAGTTCCAAGTTGGACAAACCCAATTGTGATTGGTAGACATGCTTTTGGTGATCAATACAGAGCAACAGATTTTAAAGTTCCAGGTAAAGGAAAATTAGAAATAAAATGGACATCAGAGGATGGAAAGGAAAAAAAAGAGTTTGAAGTTTTTAATTTTAATGGACCTGGTATAGCATTGTCTATGTACAATTTAGACCAATCTATTAGAGATTTTGCTAGAGCGTGTATGAATTATGGCTTGAACAGAAAGTGGCCTGTGTATCTTTCGACTAAGAATACCATCTTAAAAAAATATGATGGAAGATTTAAAGATTTATTTGAAGAAGTTTATGAAAAAGAATTTAAAAATAAATTTAAAGAAAGAAAAATAACTTATGAACACAGGCTTATAGATGATATGGTCGCTTGTGCAATGAAATGGAATGGAAATTATATTTGGGCTTGCAAAAATTATGATGGAGACGTGCAGTCCGATACTATCGCTCAGGGTTTTGGTTCATTGGGACTTATGACTAGTGTTTTAATGTCACCTGACGGTAATACTATAGAGTCTGAAGCTGCTCATGGTACAGTAACAAGACATTATAGACTGCATCAACAAGGTAAAGAAACCTCGACAAATCCAATAGCTTCAATTTTTGCTTGGGCAAGAGGATTGTATCATAGGGGAAAACTAGACAACAATGAAAGTTTAAAAAAATTTGTAAAAACCTTGGAAAAGGTTTGTATAGAAACTGTAGAAAATGGATCTATGACAAAAGATCTTGCTATGTTAATCAATAAAAATCAAAAGTATTTAACTACAAATGAATTTTTGGAAATCATAGATTCTAATCTAAGAAAAAGTCTTAACTAATTTTTTTACTTAAAATTTTAAAAGCCTCTTCAATTTTATCTTTGTTTGTTCCACCCGCTTGTGCAAAATCTTTTCTTCCTCCACCACCTTTACCACCCAGCACCTCGGATGCAATTTTTACTAGTAATACAGCATCGTATTTTTTTGTTAATCCATTTGTAATTCCTACAGCTACACCAACTTTATCTTCAAATGTAGAAAAGCCTACAACTATACCTTCTTTAATTTCTTTTTTACTTTGATCTACTATATTTCTCAATTCCTTTGGTGGAAAGCCAGTAAGAACTTGGTACCTTAAAATAAAAGATCCAATTTTTTTGTCTTTGATAACATTTTTATTTTTATCCTTTACAATACTTTGAATTTTTATTTTATCTAATTGTTTATTTAAATTTTTTAAATTTTCAGATATTTTTAAATCTTCTTTAAAATCTGGTTCAACTTTATATTTTAACAATTCGGTTTTAATTAAATCTATTTGATCTTTTAGATTTTTTTCTTTTGAGAATTTTTCTTTTAGTAAAGATTTCTCATAATCTTCTAATTGTTTATCCCTTAAAGCTTCTATCCGTCTGACGCCAGCAGCAATCGAAGATTGGTTTATTATCTTGAACTTTCCAATATCTCTTGTATTTTTAACATGCGTGCCTCCACAAAGTTCAGTAGAAAAATATCCTCCATTTTCTTTACCCATGGATAAAACTCTTACTTCATCTCCGTATTTTTCTCCAAACATTGCTAGAGCACCTTTTTCTACTGCTTCTTTTGGTGTCATAATTCTAGTTTTAACATCTGCGCCTGTTTTAACCATATCATTTACATAATTCTCTATTTTCTCAATTTCCTTTTTTTCTATAGGTTTATTGTGACTAAAATCAAATCTGAGTTTATGAGGACTAACTAAAGAACCTTTTTGGGTTACATGCTTTCCGAGTGTTCTTCTAAGAGCCTCATGAAGTAAATGAGTAGCTGAGTGGTAAGCTCTGGCATTATTTCTTTTTTGGACATCAATTTCTAGGTTAATATTTTGATTAACTTTTAAATATCCTTCTTCTATTTTTCCATAATGGACATGTAGGTCCCCTATTTTCTTTTGAGTATCTAAAATTTTAACTCTACAGTTATTAGAATAAATTGTTCCCTGGTCTCCAACTTGTCCTCCGGACTCTGCATAGAAGGGTGTTTGATTAGTAACTACTTCAACTTCATCACCAGTTTTTGCTTCATTAACAAAATCTTTACCTTTTGAAATTTTAAGAACAATTCCCTCAAGTTTATCAAATTCGTATCCTAAAAATTCTGTGGGATTAAGTTGTTCTCTAACTTTAAACCATTTTTCCTCTACAGATTTATCGCCTGAACCTTTCCAATTGGCTCTTGCTAATTTTTTACTTTTTTCCATTTCTCTGTCAAAGCCAGCATTATCAACTTTTATATTTTTATTTTTTAAAATATCTGCTGTGAGATCTAGCGGAAAACCATATGTATCGTATAGTTTAAAAGCTACCTCACCAGGGAAAGAATTATTTTTAATTTTATTTAAATTCTCATTTAAAATTTCTATACCTCTGCTAAGTAGAGAAGAAAATTTTTCTTCTTCTGTTTTTAGCGTCTCAGTAATTAAAGGTTCTGCCCTTTTTAATTCGGGATAAGAGTCTGACATTTCTCTTATTAAAGTTGGAATCATTTTATAAAAAATAGGTTCCTTGCTACCAAGAGTATGTGAATGTCTCATTCCTCTTCTCATAATTCTTCTTAGTACATAACCTCTGCCCTCGTTTGAGGGCAAAACTCCTTCGGCAATTAGAAATGTGCTGGCTCTAAGATGATCTGCTATAACCCTATGACTAGATATATTTTCTTTCGTGATTTTAGTTTTTGTTAAATTTGATGAAGTTTCAATTAAGGTTTTAAAATGATCTGTTGAATAATTGTCGTGAGTCCCTTGGAGTAAAGCTGAAATTCTTTCTAAACCCATGCCAGTGTCGACTGATGGTTTAGGTAAATTTATTCTTTTATCTTTTGAAATCTGCTCAAATTGCATAAATACTAAATTCCATATTTCTATAAAACGATCTCCATCTTGATCTTTGCTGCCTGGTGGCCCTCCTTTTAAATGCTCACCATGATCATAAAATATTTCTGAACATGGTCCACAAGGACCTAAATCTCCCATGGACCAAAAATTATCACTTGTAGATATTTTGTAGATTCTACTTTCCGGCAAACCGGCAATTTTTTTCCATAGATCAAAAGTCTCTTTATCTTCCGAATACACGCTCACACTAAGTCGGTCTTTAGGTATTTGAAATTCTTTAGTTATTAAATTCCATGCTAATTCAATAGCAACATCTTTAAAATAGTCGCCAAATGAAAAATTTCCTAACATTTCAAAAAAAGTGTGGTGTCTTGGAGTGTAGCCAACATTTTCTAAATCATTATGTTTTCCCCCCGCTCTAACACATTTTTGAGATGTGACTGCTTTGTTATATTCTCTTTTTTCAAGGCCAGTAAAAACATTTTTAAATTGAACCATGCCAGAATTTGTAAACATTAACGTAGGGTCATTGCTTGGTACTAAATTGCTCGAATCTACAACTCTATGATTCTTGCTTTTAAAATATTGCAAAAATAATTTTCTTACGTCTTTTAATGTTTTTTGAGCCATTTATCTTATAAATACAGTTTTTTAGTATTATGTCTAGACGGGAAGAAAGACGCCTAAATAGGCGCCTTTCTTAAGAGAGTTGAGAGACTATTTGTTTAGCTTTTTTTAGGAGTTTCTGCTTTTTCTGCTGTTGGGTTACCTTCGATTTTTTCAGAAATTTGACCGGCTTTTGTTCTAATTGCCATTTCTATCTCTGCTGCTATCTTAGGATTTTTTTCAAGGAAAAGTTTAGCATTTTCTCTACCTTGGCCAATTTTTTCTCCTTTATAGGCATACCAAGCTCCTGATTTTTCGACTATATCTGCTTTACTGCCTAGATCTATTAACTCGCCAGATTTACTAATTCCTTTACCATACATTAGATCAAATTCTACCACCTTAAATGGAGGCGAAACTTTGTTTTTAACTACTTTAACTCTTGTTGAGTTTCCAATAATTTGTTCTTTTTCCTTAATCGCCCCTATTCTTCTGATGTCCATTCTTACTGAAGAATAAAATTTTAATGCATTTCCTCCTGAAGTAGTTTCTGGATTCCCAAACATTATTCCAATTTTCATTCTGATTTGATTAATAAATATTACCATTGTATTAGTTTTTGCTATTGAGCTAGTTAACTTTCTAAGAGCTTGACTCATCAATCTGGACTGTAAACCCACATGATGATCTCCCATTTCTCCCTCCAGTTCAGCTCTTGGTGTTAAGGCCGCAACTGAATCAACTACTAAAACTGAAATAGATCCTGATTTAATTAGTGTATCTGCTATTTCTAAAGCTTGCTCACCAGTATCCGGTTGAGATATTAAAAGCTCTTCTGTTTTTACACCTAATTTTTTAGCATAAACTGGATCTAAAGCATGCTCAGCATCAACAAAACCACAAATTCCACCAGTCTTTTGAGCCTCAGCAACTACTTGTAATGCTAGTGTTGTTTTTCCCGAAGATTCTGGGCCATAAATTTCTATAATTCTTCCTTTTGGAAGCCCTCCAATTCCAAGTGCTAAATCAAGGCTTAATGAACCTGTTGATACTGCATCAACGTTTACATTTACTTTTTGACCAAGCTTCATTACTGAACCTTTTCCAAAATTTTCATCTATTTGACTAATTGCAGCTTCCAGGGCCTTATTTTTTTCTTTAATTTCGCTCTCTTGGTTTTTAGTTGATTTCACAATCTTTAAGCTATTTTTTGTCATATTTTTCCTTTTTTTTATAAATTTAGTTAACGAATCATGTATTTAAATGTACACATTTTGTTCTTTTTATCAATAGCTAATAAAATCCTTTAAAATCAATAGTTTTAAGGGAGTAAATATAAACCTACTTTTTTAAACTCAATTGCCGAGCTGTTAATTGGCCGACTGCTGAAAGAAGATTAAATTGGGATACTAAAAAATTTTTTTCAGAAGTTGCTAAATTTATTCTTGAATTCAATAAGATTGTTCTAGACTGAATAACTTCTAAAGTTGTTCTGTTGCTTCCTGACTCATATTCTAAAGTAATACCTTCATTTGCAATCTCTGCAGCTCTTACTTGGGATCTAATTGAGTCTAATACACTTTTTGAAGATTGATAAGTAGACCATGCATTAGCAACATCTGTTTCGACCGTTTTTTTGCTATCTTCTAAAAGAAGTTCTTTTTGATTTTTTAATTCTTGTGTTTTTCTTAAATTAAATAAATTTCCTCCTCCAGAAAATAGTGGCCAAGATGCTGTCGCAGTAACAGTTTGCTGAGTTCTGTCTTTCACCGTAGCACTGAAATCATCCTGTTCAGCAAGTTTATATGACAAAGTAGCAGATGGAGAAAGTTCTGAGCCAGCTATAATTACATCCATTTTGGATTGTTCATATTCTATTAAAGCAATTTGTAATTTTGGATTTTCTAAATTTGATATTTGATATGCAGAAGCTAGACTTTCTGGTAAATTTAATTTTAGTTTTTTAATTTCCTGAACATTGTTAGGTGGACTTTTTCCAATTATCTTTTCAAAATTTGCTTTACTAGTAACTAAATCATTTTGAGCAGCTATTAGCTGTGCTTTTGCGCCAGCAAGTGAAGACTCTGACTGCGCTAGATCTGTTAAGCTAATTTCACCTTTTTCTAATCTATTTTGATCTGTTTCGACTTGTCTTTCTAACAAGTCTATATTTATTAAATTAATATTAACCTTTTTTTTACTTAATAATAAATCAGTATGGGCTTTAGCAGCTTCTAAAAGAATTTCTTGCTCCATCTTTTTTAATTTATATTCAGCTAACTTAAAACCATAATTTTTCTTTTTAAAATTTGCAACTCCTTCAAAACCTTGAAAAATTTTTTGTTCGACGGTTATAGAACTTTCGGAAGGTCTAAAATTAGTATCATCACCTGGGTTTGTATTTTCTTGTTCGCTTACATAACCTGAAATTGTAACACTTGGTAAAAATTCACTTACTGCTTCGCGTCTTTCTTCTTTTGAAGCTTTCATGCTTGCTCTTTCTGCATTTAGTTTTGAATTATTTAAATAAGCAGAATTTAATGAATCTAACAAACTATCAGCTTTGGATTCATTTGCTCCAAAAAAAATAATTAAAACTATAAAAATTTTGAAAAATAATTTCATTTTATTTAAACAAAAGTTTTCTTAATTCATGATTTTTTTTTAATATCATAACCACTGATGCAGATTTACTTAAATCTTTAATCATTTGCAAAGTAATTCTTTCATAAAACATTATAAATCGTTTTATTTCATTGTATGACATTATTTTTTTATTTAAATGCGACTTTTTTTTCAATTTTTTTTCTTGTAATAGCCTCCATTTAAACACCATATTAAAGTTTGGCACTTTCATAAAAATAAAATGATCAATTTGTTCAAAAACTTTCTTGTATTCATTTTTTAGTTTAGTGTTTACATATTTTCTCCATATCATTTTTTTGTCTTCTGTCTTTTCAAGGATATTTATTGCCTTCTTTATCAAAGAATTTGATTGAGGCTTAGCTCCTATACACCATCCTTCTAATATTATTATTTCTGGCTTTTTTTCAATATTATACCAATTATTCCTTTTTAATCTATCATCTTCAGCTTTTCCAAATTTTGGTAATTTAATTTTTCTGAAATTTTTTTTTTTTGCTAAATTTAAAAATTTTTTTAGTAAATTGATATCATGTGTTCCTGGTACTCCTCTTGTTTTAAATAAGGGATGGATATTATATGACATTTTATTTCGATCTTTTAAAGTTTTATAAAAATCATCTATTGAAATAACACATGTTTTTCTTTTAAAAAATTTTTTTAGAATAATTTCTAAAATTTTTGTAACTGTTGTTTTTCCTGTGCCTTGACCTCCAGAAAAACCTAAAATTAAAGGTTTGCCTTTCTTTTTGCATTTTTCTTCTATCCAGAATGAAATAGGTATATAAACTTTTTTTAGACTTTTCAATTTTGTTGCTTTAGATTTATTAAAAATTTTCTCTTTATTTAAAAATTTCAAATAATCTTTCTTTACCTTAAGAAAGCATTCATTATTTAATTGCATTAAGTTAATTTTTTTTTTGATCTAATGGATGATTTTCACCATCATTAACCTTGATATTTTCTAGTTCAAAAGGTTTTACTCCTTCAATACACGCTATATTTAGCATATAGACTTTATCATGATTACTTCTAGGGTTTGAATGAGTATAAATTCCACATTTTGAACAAAAATAATGCTCAGCAACTTTTGTGTGATACTGATAAAGTGTCAAAAGATCTTGTCCCTTGATAATTTTAAAATTTTCTGGAATTACTGGTGTCATTATATAGCCTCTTCTTTTGCAAAGAGAACAGTTACATCTCATAAGTTTTTCAAATCCCGTATCAGGTAACCTCACCTGAATTTCTACACCTTCACAATGACAAGTTAGTTTTTTCATTTTTTTAATTTAATTTTTTTAGCATGATTTTGATATTGTATTAATAGTTATCCACATCATAGCCAGATCTAGTTTAAATGTTCATGTTTTGATTCACTTTAGATTCTTTTTTGGACTCAAAATACAACTTATTAGATGCTTTTCTGCATATTGCTATAAATCAATTATTATTATAAATTAGAACAAAAGAAGAACATTATGAAATTATTATTACCATTTCATTTGAATAAAGTTGGAGCTGGCTTCCCTTCTCCGGCTACAGACTATGTAGAAGACGATATTGATTTAAATACTCATTTAATAAAAAACATACCTTCTACTTTTCTTATTAGAGTTCAGGGAAAATCTATGAACAGTGTGGGAATACACGATGGTGATCTTTTGGTAGTAGATAGAAGTTTGAATCCAAAAAACTTTTCAACTGTAGTTGCCAACATTAATGAAGAATTGGTTGTAAAGACTTTTATAAAACAAAAAGATCAATCTTTTTTAACTTCTGGATCAAAAAAATTGAAAGATAAAATTTTTCTAACCGAAAATCCTGAAATTTTTATCTGGGGTGTCGTAACTTACGTAATTCATGATTTACAGTAAAAATAAAATAGCTTTGGTAGATTGTAACTCTTTCTATGTTTCTTGTGAAAGATTGTTTAATCCTTCTATAATTAAAAAACCAGTAGTCGTATTGTCAAATAACGATGGTTGCGTGATATCACGATCAACAGAAGCTAAACTCCTGGGTATTAAAATGGGAGAACCTTATTTTAAAGTAGAAAAAATAGTAAAAAAAAATGATATAAAAGTTTTTTCATCAAATTATTCACTTTATGGAGATATATCAAGAAGGGTTATGAAAACCTTAAAACAGTTCTCTCCACAAATAGAAATTTATTCTATAGATGAAGCATTTTTAAACTTATCTTCGATTAAAGATGATGATTTGCTTGAATTTGGTAATCAAATTAGAAAAATTGTTTTGAAGTGGACAGGTATACCTACGAGTATCGGTATTGCTTCAACAAAAACTTTGAGCAAGGCTGCAAACCATATCGCAAAAAAAGAGAAGTCTGGAGTTATAAATTTAATAAATTCAAAAGAAATAGATAAAATCCTTGAAAAAATAAAAATAAATGATGTTTGGGGAGTGGGGCGACAACTAACTAAATTTTACATAAAAAATAAAATTAATACAGCTTATCAACTTAAAAATATGTCTAATAACTGGATAAAAAAAAATACTAATGTCTTTGGATCTCGTACAGCAATGGAACTGAAAGGGGTATCTTGCATTTCTTTAGAAGTGCATCAAGAAAAAAGAAAAAACTGTTGTGTTTCAAGATCATTTGGAAATAAAGTTACAAGGTTAGAAGAGCTTAAAGAAGCTATAACAACACATTGTCTTAATGCTGCGGAAAAAATTAGAATTGATGGTCAAACAACAAAAAAAATAACTGTCTTCATAAGAACAAGTCCTTTTCAAAAAGATCGAAACTACTATGCTAATGCAAAAGATGTAGATTTGCCTTTTGAAACCAATGATAGTATTGAATTAGTAAAACAAGCTTTGATTGTACTGAAGTGTATTTATAAAAATGGATACCGATATCAAAAAGCTGGTATAATTCTTTCTGGTCTAAAAGATATAAATATTTATAAAAAAAATTTATTTTCAACAATCTCTAATGAAGAAAAAAGAGGAAAATTAATGAAAGCAATTGATTACACAAATATTAAGTATGGGAGAAACGCTCTCAGTATTGCTCAAGCTGGTTTAAAAAAAAAGTGGAATATCAAAAGGCAACACTCTTCTAAAATTGACACAGCTTGTTTTGAATTATTGCCTGCTGTCAGAGCTTGATAAAATATCAATATTTGCCACATTATCCAAAGATTTATTAAACCCATCTATGTTTGAACGCATTGATATCTTTAAAATAATAAACACAAATACAAATAAAAATAAAACAGGAATAAGAGTAAGAAAAGAAATGTTGTTATATATTAAAAACAAATAAAAGATTAAGTAAACAGTCGCTCGTAAAATAACTAAATTTCTAAACACAGAAATAATAGCAAAAGAATGAAAAACTAGAGCAAGAAAATTCATTTTTGATGGAAAAACATATCTACGACCTCTTATAGAAAGAATTGAAGTTCGGTTATCAATAGTTTTTACAACTGAGCTAGAGTAAGAGTTCCATAAATCGGGGGCTTGTATTAATTTTTCTACATGTTTCCTTGGTAGACAAGTAAAATTGCCAAATTTAATAAGTTTTCCAGTAAATACGAAAGTTAAAATTTTATGCACCTCATATAAGATTTTAAAAATAAGACCCTCCGACCTTTTAAAGCGATTTCCTGTTATAGTTTTATCAGGATTTTCTTGAGATTTTTTAAGGAAATCATTTAATTCCTCTGGCCTATCCTCTCCATCAGAATCCATGATGATCACATGATCAAAATTTTCATTTTCATAAATATATTTTAATCCAGCAGCAATACATCTTTGATGCACTCTATTTTCTTTCATATTCAAAATTTTAATAGATTTTATTTTTTCAAAATCTAATTTCATTCCAGAGACTTTTTCTGTAGATGCATCATTAACTATCACTACAGAAACTTCTGCGTTCCATTTATTTATTTGTACATCAATTTCTTTCAGCAGTCTTGATGCTGATTTCCAATCATTATATAGAGGCATCAATATTAAAAAATTTTTCATTTCTTTTTACCTATCATACAAACACCTTGCTTTTCTACTTCGGCAAAAATTCCACTACAAATTTCTTGTAAAATATTAGTATTTCCAATTAAAATAAATCCCCCATCAATATTTTTAGAACTTACTTCGCTTTTATTTTCTAAAATATTATCCCATTTGGGTCTGTCGCTAAGATGATAAGATAAATTACCTCCATGCCACTCATCTCCCCCTACCAATACAATTTTATTTATAAAGTTCTTTTCCCATATTTTTTCAACTCCTTTTGCGATTTTTTTTCCAGGGTAGTCAGTTCTTTTATTTGTTTCTGTCACTGAAATATAAAAATATGCTAAAGGTGAAAATATAAATAATACTAGAAATATTGAAAATGAATACTTAATTTTTTTTAAAGAAATTTGGTTTTGAAAAACATAAATAACCAAAACGCCAAAAAATAGATAAAAGGGAGTCATCCACATTGTTCTAATTTTTGCTCCCATTAACATAGAAGTTAAAAAAACTAAAAGTATAGGAATTAAATTAATAACTAACAAAAATGTTAGCTTCTTATCTTTAAAATTAAGTTTATATTTAATTTTATTAATTAAAAATAAAAGCATAATAAAAAAAGGAATCAATATACCTATTTGCTTCCCAATAAATATTAATGGTTGTGTGAGATGACTTAAAAAAAAATTTTCATCCACGCTGGTTCTATGAAGACCATAGGTAATTGTTGTATAATTATTTTCTGTTAACCAAATTATATGTGGGATCAAAATTAATAAAAAAGTAAACAATGAAACAAAACATTGAAAATTAATTTTTTTCTTAATTATTAAATAAATAATAAATATATCTAGTGCAAACAACAAATAGATGAATAAGTATTTTGACAAAAAACCTAAAGCTGCAAATATACCAAATAATAACCAATCTGATGTTTTGTTGTATTTAATTCCTCTCCAGCTATATAAAACTGTAAGAGCCCAAAAAGGAAGCTGACAAACATTAACGTTAAATTCAGGGGTAGTGAAATTATAAAAATAAATTCCTTCTAATAATAAAACTGAAATGAGACTATGCTTCGGATCACTTAAAAAATCTTGAGAAAATTTAAAGATGATGAAAAAAGATGAAGCAACAAATATTTGACTTAAAAAATAATATGCCCAATCTTGATTGCCAAAAATCTGATAAAAAATCTCAACTGCAAATGCACTTAATGGTGGATGTTTATTGAACCCCCACGCTAAATCGCTTCCCCACGCAAGAGCCTCAATGGTATCTAAAGGAAGATTTGAATTCGATAAGCTTGGAATTAATGTCCAAATAAAAATATGTGAAAATAAAAAAACTGCTAAATATTTATTAATTTTATTTTTATTGATTTGCATTATCTAGAATTTATACAAGTTTAGGTCCCTTGACACCCAGAAAAACGTGAATATACTCACCGACCTTAAACATTTTATATATATCATATGGTAAAAAAATATATTCCAACTGAAAAAGAAAAATACATGTGTCAGAAGCAAAAGACATATTTCAAAAAAAGACTAATTGAGTGGAAAAACGAGATTTTACAAGCAAATACCAAAAATATGTATATGAATGATGTTGATCATGAAATTTCCTCTCCTGACATAATTGATCAAGCAACATCGCAGACTGAGAAAAATGTTGAAATGCGTACACTTAATAGAAAAAGAAAACTTTTAAATAAAATTGAGAGTGCTATTAAAAGAATACAAGATAACACATACGGATATTGTGAAGAGACTGGTGAACCGATTGGAATAAAAAGATTAATAGCGAGACCTATTGCAACGCTATCAATAGAAGCTCAAGAAAAACACGAAAAAAACGAAAAAATATTTGCTGATATTTAAACCTTTGGAATAATCTCTCCTTTTTTTAGACAATCATATCCTCTTATCACAGCATCTCTTTCAGAAATTTTTGCATACCATTTACTTAAATTTTTAAATTTTTTTAGCCCTACATCATGCCACTCATGTCTGGCTATCCAAGGAAATGTTGCTATATCAGCTATGGAATATTCCTTTCCAGCTAAAAAATTTGACGCAGATAAATGTTCGTCCAAATCCTTGTAAATTCTTTTGGCAATATTAAAATATCTTTCTTCACCGAACTTACTTTTCCCTGGATTATAATGATGAAATTGATGGTGTTGTCCCAACAAGGGACCAATATCACCCATTTGTGCCATCAACCATTGATTAATTAAATTTCTATTATTGGAATCATAAAATTTACCACTTTGTTCAGCTAAATAAATTAAAATAGCCCCCGATTGAAAAAAACTAATTTTATTTTTGTGATCAGTTATTGCTGGTATTTTGCTAAAGGGACTTATTTTTCTAAACTCGGGATTAAATTGATCACCTTTAGAGAGATTTATTTCTGTTATTTTGTAATCAAATTTAATCTCTTCAAGCATAATAGATATTTTTCTTCCATTTGGAGTGTTTGCATAAAATAATTCAATCACTCTTTTTAACTCCTAATCTATCCTGCACATTTTTGGAAGTTGTAGTAAACTCAAATCTATATTTTTCATTTGGTCTAGCTAATTTAAAACAAGCTCTTGCTGCAAGAGCTCCTTCATGAAAACCTGATAATATTAATTTTAATTTTCCAGGATACGAACAAATATCTCCTATAGCAAAAATTCCTTCTTTGTTTGTTTGAAAATTTTCTGTATTTACTGGTATTGTTTTTTTATCTAAATTTAAACCCCATTCAGCTATTGGTCCTAATTTCATAATTAGACCAAAAAATCCTAGAATACAGTCAGTTTCAATCTTTTCGTTTTTTCCATCTTCACTTTTAATTGATATTGATTTTATTTTATCGTCACCCTCGATTGAATTAATTTGATAAGGTGTTTTTATTTTTAGCTTACCTTCTTTTTCAAGTTTTCTTGCAATTTCTTCTGTATGTTTTGCTCCTCTAAATTCATTTCTTCTGTGAATTAGTGTAACCGTAGATAATTTAGATAAATCAATTGCCCAATCTAAAGCCGAATCACCTCCACCAAATATACAAATTTTTTTATCTTTAAAATAATTTTTATCTTTTATTGAGTAGAAGATGCCTCTGTTGTCAAATTTTTCAGCATCTTTAATTGAAAATTTTCTTGGTTCAAAAGATCCAACGCCTCCTGCAATAATTATATTAGGAGCAATAAATATTTTTTTTTTGTTTGTTGTTACTTTCCAGTTGTTTTTATCTTTAATAACTTCTTCGACTCTTTCACCTAGATGAAAATTTGTTTTAAATGGTTTAATTTGGTCTAATAAATTTTGTGTTAAACTCTCGCCAGTACATTCTGGGACTGCAGGAATATCATAAATAGGTTTATCTGGATAAAGTTCAATACATTGCCCTCCGATTTTATCTAAATTGTCTACTACTTCTGCTTTTAATCCGATGATACCAAGCTGATGAACTGCAAAAATACCTACAGGCCCAGCTCCAATTATTAGAACATCTGTTTTAATCATAATTTAATTATCCCTGTTTTGATGGCATTTTTACGACTAGCCCGTCTAGTTCATCGGATACAGTTATCTGACAAGTTAATCTACTATATTTATTTGGTTGATAAGCCATATCTAACATATCTTCTTCTGCACTTTCTTTTTTTGGTAATTTATCAAACCATTTTTCATCAACATAAACATGACAAGTAGCACATGCACATGACCCTCCACAATCAGCATCGATTCCTGGTATATTATTTTGCACTGCTCCTTCCATTACAGTTAATCCATTTGCAACTTCTTGCGTGTGTGATTTTCCATTATGTTCAATGTATGTAATTTTTGGCATTTTGTATGTACTTTAGATATACACTAAATAAGATAATGCAATAGATAAAATCTTATGTTTAAATAGTTTTTAAATTTATCTATGACATCGAAATACAAAGAAATTTACCAAAGATCTATAAAAGATGGTGAAAAATTTTGGTCAGAAGTAGCAGATGATATATTTTGGTACAAAAAACCAACCAAAATTTTAAACTCGGACAATCCGCCGTTTTATAAATGGTTTACAGATGGGACTACGAATACTTGTTATAACGCAGTTGATCTACATGTAAATAATGGAAAGGGCGACAAAATAGCTATAATTTATGATAGTCCAATAACTAATTCACAAAAAAAAATAACATACAATCAATTAAAAAATCATGTTTCAACATTTGCTGGTGCATTAATTAATCAAGGAGTCAAAAAGGGAGACAGAGTAATAATTTATATGCCAATGATTCCTGAGGCAGTGATTGCTATGCTTGGGTGTGCAAGAATTGGAGCAATTCACTCTGTAGTTTTTGGTGGATTTGCAGCAAATGAACTAGCAAGTAGAATTGATGATTCTAAAGCAAAAATTATTTTATCAGCATCATGCGGTTATGAACCTGGAAAGACAATCAAATATAAACCTCTGCTTAAAAAAGCAATTGAATTAGCAAAACATAAAGTTGAAAAATGTATAATTTATCAAAGAAAAGATTTTAAAGCTGACTTAGATAAAAATGATATTGATTGGAAAGATGCAATAAAAGATGCAAAACCAGTAGAGTGTGTAGAAATGAATGCTAATGACTATGCCTATATTCTTTATACATCAGGCACAACTGGAGTTCCTAAAGGAATTGTTAGAGATATAGGTGGGCACATAGTAGCTCTTAAATGGACTATGAAAAATATTTATAACATTGATCCAAATGATGTGTGGTGGTCAGCGAGTGATATCGGTTGGATAGTAGGACACTCCTATATCGTTTATGCCCCACTCTTCCATGGATGTACAACTGTGCTATTTGAAGGTAAACCCGTTGGAACTCCTGACGCTGGAGTTTTTTGGAGAATTATTTCTGAACACAAAGTAAAATCACTTTTCACGGCTCCTACAGCGTTTCGTGCAATTAAAAAAGAGGACCCTAATGGAACTTTTTTCAAAAAATATGATTTATCTTGTTTTAAATCTTTATTTCTTGCTGGTGAAAGAGCTGATCCCGATACATTAAAATGGGCGGAAGGTTTATTAAAAGTTCCAGTAATTGATCACTGGTGGCAAACAGAAACAAGTTGGGCAATCAGTGCAAACTGCGCAGGAATAGAACTAGAAAAAACAAAATATGGATCTGCGTGTAAACCGGTACCTGGTTATGATGTACAAATTTTAAAAAGCGATGGTAAACAAGCTGAGCCAAATGAAATGGGAGATGTAGTTGTTAAACTTCCTCTTCCCCCAGGAACCTTTCCAACACTTTGGGGTGCTGATCAAAGATATAAAGAAACTTACATGTCAAACTATCCTGGCTACTATCAAACCTATGATGCAGGACATATTGATGAAGATGGTTACGTTTGGATTATGTCTAGAACCGACGACATCATTAATGTTGCCGGTCACAGATTATCAACAGGTGCCATGGAAGAAGTTTTAGCAGAACATAAAGACGTTGCAGAGTGTGCAGTCTTAGGAATTGCAGATAAATTAAAAGGACAATTACCCATTGGTTTATTAACGCTTAAAGCTGGTGTTACTAAAAAACATGAAGATATTTCAAAAGAATGTGTACAAATGATTAGACAAAAAATTGGTCCCGTTGCGGCTTTTAAAACTGCGATTGTTATAAAAAGACTTCCAAAGACAAGATCAGGAAAAATATTAAGAGGAACGGTTAGAAAAATCGCAGATAATGAGCCTTATAAAATGCCAGCAACTATTGATGATCCCGCTATACTCGATGAAATAAAAGGGGATTTAAAAAAACATAACATACTAAAATGAAAAAAATATTAATATTTTTAATTTGTTTATTAATTGCAAACACTGCATTTGCGGGATTTAGATCCCCATTAAAAGTAATGAAGCAAAAATATGGAATTCATAAAGATGCTGAGTTGATAAAAATTCAATCATATAATGCGGAAGATTATTTGGAAATAAAAGAAGGAAGATATAAAGATCGCCCAGTCAAAGTGGATGCGTTAATTCATTATCCCAAGGGTGAAGGTCCGTTCCCAGTTTTAATAATAACTCATTCGAGCGGTGGAGCTTCTGACTTTATGGACAAATGGTATAAATATTATAGACAGCAACTAAAGCCATTGTTAAAAATGGGAATAGCGGTAATGTACTTAGATAATTTTTCTGGAAGAAGTGTAATAAATACATACGCAAATCAGCAACAAGCAACACATTGGTCAACTTATATTGATGCATTTATGGTGCTTGAACATTTATCAAAGGATCCAAAAATTAATATAAAAAAAGTTGGTATTTCTGGTTATTCACGAGGCGGGATGATTTCACTTATGATTTCTGAAAAAAGATTAAGAGATGCTATTGTTAGTAAAGATTTATATTTTGCTGCTGCACAACCTAGATCTCCAGATTGTTGGAGTATAGGAATGTTTAGAAATCCTCAGCCGGTAAAAGAAACTAAAACCTGGATGGTTCTAGGTGGTAAGGATGACTATACACTAGCAGAACATTGTGTAATCCAAGGCGAAAAAATTAAAGCAAATGGAGGAGATATAGAAATAACGGTTAAAAAAGGATGGGGTCATGGATTCCTTGGTAATTGGAAAGCTTCATATCAGGAAGAACCACAAACCTTTTATAATTGTCCACCTTACTATACAGAAGATGATGGAAGCTGGAACAAGGAACAGATGGATCTTATGATAAAACATGGTGAAGTTAAATCTGAAGAAGAATTTCATAAACTTTTTAAAGAAGATAAAAGATTATTTCTTGTAAAAAACTGGGACGCTTACTATGCAGAAAAATGTATTGGTACAGGTGCTTACGAAGGTGGAAATAAATGGGGATCGTTCAGAAAGGGTTACTTTAAGTTTTGGAAAGAAAATCTACTCTAAAATTTTAACGGTTTAAAATTAATTATAAATTGACTCAATTTTTGGCATTAGCTTAAGTAATTCTTTTGTGTAGTCATGTTTGGGTTTTATAAATAAATCCTCAGTATTTGAAATTTCGCACAATTTCCCATTTTTAAGTACCGCTATACGATCACACATTTGTCTAACGACGGGAAGATCATGACTAATAAATAAAATTGTTAAATTAAGCTGTTCTTGTAAATCTTTTAATAAATTGAGTATTTGTGCTTGGATACTTACATCTAAAGCAGAAGTTGGTTCATCACAGACTAGCAATCTTGGTTGGGTTGCCAAGGCTCTTGCTATAGAAATTCTTTGTCTTTGACCGCCTGAAAATTCATGAGGATAACGTTCAGCAGATTGTTGTGTTAGTTCGACAGATTCTAATAAGTCATATATGTAATCATCTAAATCCTTAGAAGTAACTGATGGATTGTGAAGTTTTATTGGTTCAGAAACTATGTCTTTAACTTTTAATCTTCCATTTAATGAAGAATAAGGATCTTGAAATATCATTTGAATTTGCTTTCTAAACTTTAACATTTCCTTATTACTTTTAATTTTTGTTATACAAACATCGTTAAAATAAATATCTCCTGAACTAGGTTTAAATAGATTAACAATCATCTTAGCAATTGTTGATTTTCCACTTCCACTCTCGCCTACTAAACCAAATGACTGTCCTTCTTTAATACTAAATGAAACATCATTTACAGCCATAACTGAATTTTTTGAACTTTCTGTAAAAAAACTGTCATCAAATGTTTTGCTTAAACTTTCAACTTTAACTAAATCTTTATCGCTAATTTCTTTTTTAACCCATCTATTTAAAATTTTAATATTAGTATCACTCTGTTTTTTGTTTTCTTTTTCAATAATTTTAAACCTTGAAATTTTCTTATTTGTTGGTGGTACGGAACTTACAAGACTTTTTGTATAAATTTCCTTGGGTTTTGTTAGCAATTCTTTTGTGGGTCCTATTTCAACTAAGTCACCATTTTTCATTACTGCTACTCTATCTGTCGTCTCAGCAATAACTCCCATATCGTGAGTTATTAATATCACCGCTAAGTTTCTTTCTTTTGTTAATTTTTTGATTAAGTCAAGAATTTGAGACTGTATTGAAACATCCAAGGCTGTTGTTGGTTCATCAGCTATTAGTAGTTCCGGTTCGCAACAAAGCGCTAGAGAAATAACTACTCTTTGCCTCATTCCGCCAGAAAACTGGTGAGGGTAATTATTAAATCTAGTCTCTGCATCCTTAATACCAACCTCTTTTAATAAATTGATTGCTTTATTTTTTGCATCATTGGCACTTAAATTTAAGTGAGCTTGTATAGTTTCAATTAGTTGATCACCAATTGTTAAAATTGGATTCAAGGAAGTTTGAGGGTCCTGAAAAATTAAACCAATTTTTTTCCCTCTATATTTTACAATATTTTCTGCATCTGCATGGATGTCTATTCCATCTAAAACTATAGAACCATTTGAAACTCTTCCTGGTTCATCAATAAGATTTATGATTGCATTGCCAACCGTACTTTTTCCTGATCCAGATTCTCCAACAAGTCCTAGAATTTCTCCTTTGCTCACATCTATGTTTACATTTTTAGCAGCATTAATTGTCTCTCTCCTCATTTTATAATCAACACTTAGGTTTTTAATTTTTAAAAAACTCATTAATTTAATTTTGGATTCAAGGTATCTCTCATCCAATCTCCCAATAGATTAATTGAAAATGCTAAAAGAACTAAAAAAATTGCTGGAAAAAAAGTTATCCACCATTCTCCAGAAAATAAAAAATCATTACCAATTCTGATTAAGGTGCCAAGCGAAGGTGTTGTGGGTGGAACGCCTACACCCAGAAAGCTTAATGTTGACTCCGCTATTATTGCAAGTGCAAGTCCTATGGTTCCAATTACCAAAACTGGTCTCATTATGTTTGGTAAAATATGCTTAAACATAATGAGTATGTTTGAAACTCCAATAATTGTTGATGCAGAAACATAATCTTTATTTTTTTCGACTAAAGTTGCTGCACGTGAAACTCTTGCAAATTGAGGCCATTCTGAAATACCTATAGCAAAAATTAAAACATAAATTGCCATTTCATCGTGCAACTCTCTTGAAATAATTCCTCTTGCGATACCATCTACTAATAAAGCCATCAAAATACTTGGAACTGTTAACTGAACATCGGTTAGCCTCATAACAATCATTTCATATTTCCCACCAAAATAACCTGCTGTTAAACCTAAAGTTACACCCAACAGCAAACTGAACAAAATTGCAGAAAAGCCTACGATCAATGAAATTCGCGATCCATAAAGAATTGTTGATAACATATCTCTACCTTGTCCGTCAGTCCCTAAAATATATTTTGCCATACCTTTTTCTGACCATGAGGGAGGTGTAAACGCTTCCATTAAAGACAAACTTGATGGATCAAATGGATTAAAGGGTGCAACAAACTCAACGAAAAAAGAACAGAAAAAAATAATTACTAAAATAACACTTGATACAATAGCAGTTGGAGATTTTATAAAGCTAAAATAAATATCACTATCTTTAATTCTACTTAATAAAGTTAATCTTTGACTATCCACTGACTGCCTCCGATTTAACTCTGATTCTTGGATCAATAAAATAATACAAAATATCAACAATAAAATTTATCATTACAAAAACAAAAGCTATAAAAACTAAATAAGCAGACATAATGGGAATATCTACAAACTTCACTGCTTGTATAAAAAGAAAACCCATTCCTGGCCATTGAAAAACTGTTTCTGTAATTATTGAAAAAGCTATTAATGTTCCAATGTTTATTCCTGCAATTGTGATAACAGGAATTAAACCATTTTTTAATGCATGTTTATAATGAATGCTTTTTTCGTTTATTCCTCTAGCCCTTGCAAACTTAATATAATCAGTTTGAAGTATTTCCATCATCTCAGCTCGAACAAGTCTTATGATATAAGTCATTTGGAAAAGGCTAAGAGTTACAGAGGGAAGAATTATGGCTTTCAATCCTGATAATGTTAAAAAGCCTGTCGACCAAAAACCAAGATCAACGACTTCTCCTCTACCAAACGAGGGTAACACTCCTAAGATTACTGCAAACAAATATATAAATAGTATACCTATAACGAATGTGGGGAGTGATACTCCCAATAATGAAATGGCTAGTATAACATCACTTAAAAAACCTTTTCGATTTATTCCTGTATAAACTCCTAACAAAGTCCCACTAACTAAAGCTATTATTGCCGATATAATTACTAACTCTAGTGTAGCCGGTAATCTTTCAGCGATTAGTTCTGATACCGGTCTTCTTAATTGATAAGAAATACCAAAATTACCTTTCAAAGCATTGCCTGTAAATCTTAAAAATTGAACATGAACAGCATCATTAAGTCCTAAATCTTCTCTTATTTGATCTCTTTCCTCATCAGAAGTTTCTTCACCAACCATATTATTGATTGGATCTCCAACAAAATTAAATAGAGAAAATGAAACGAAGGCTACGACAATCATAACCATGATTGATTGAAACAATCTTTTGAAAAAATATTTTATCAATGCGAAATTTTCTTTTATATAAGCCCTCTTTTTAAAGAGGGCTTATAAATTAATTTAGTATCTTTTGTTCGAAAAACGGAACAAAGGTTCGTTATTTGGTCTTATAGGAACATCAACACTTCTTTTTGATGCCCAAGAAATTACTTGGTGGTGTAAAGGTAGATATGCAATATCATCTTTTACAATTTTCCAAGCTTTTGCTATTGCAGCATTTCTCTTTTCTAGATCAACTTCGCCTTCCATTACTCTAACAGCAGCATCAACTTCTGCGTTGCTGAAATTAACTTTATTCCAGCTTGCTTCTGTTTCATATAAATAATGAAATACATAGTGACTGTCTAAAGTAGGAACACCCCAGCCTAACATGTAAAAATCACCTTGGTTGTCTTTAAGTTCTTTAAAATGTTTACTTTTAGTTTGGGCATTTAAAGAAACATTAACGCCTATTTTTCCTAACATTCCTACAACAGCTGTGCAAATAGCTTCGTCATTTACATATCTGTCATTTGGACATCTTAGTTCAATATCAAAACCATCTGGATAACCAGCATCTGCAAGAAGTTTTTTTGCAGCAGCCACATCGTAAGGTAATCTTTCATCAAGTTCCTTTGTATAGCCTGTTACGCCAGGAAATGTAATGATTCCAGCTGGTGAACTTAAACCTCTCATTACTTTTTCTTTTATAGCTTCAATATCAATGGCTTGATAAAACGCTTGTCTAACTTCTTTCTTTTTAAATGGATTATCGCCTGTATTACCAGATCTAAGTTTATCTGCGGCTTGGTCCATACCTAAAAAGATAGTACGCATTTGCTCTATGCTCAAAACTTTATGATCGCCAGAACTTCTAATACGATCTAAATCTTGTACTGGAGCATCCGTTACTATATCCAATTCACCTGATAATAATGCCGCAACTCTTGTTGATGCATTAGCTATCGGAAGAAGATGTATTTCGTCAAGATTATGTTGAACTTCACCCCACCATTTTTTATTCTTTTTAAAAACAGTTTTAGTGTTTGGCTCTCTTAAAGTAATTTTAAAAGGACCAGTTCCCATTGCATTATTTGCTGAAAAAGTTTCTTGCCCCGCATCCCAGTTTTGTGGAACTATAACAAAATTTTCAGTTGCCCATTTTTTAGACATAACGAATATATTTGATAATTGATTTAAAAGGATTGGATTTGGATCCTTTGTTTGTATTTCAACTGTGTACTCATCTAGTGCTTTAACTGATGTAATAGTACTTATATATTCTTTAAAGTCAGACGATGGTTGTTGAGCTCTTAATAAACTAAACACAACATCTTCTGATGTCATCTTATCTCCATTATGAAAAGTTACATCTTTTCTAAGATTAAAAACCCAAGTTGTTGGATTTGTAGCTTTCCAGTCTGTTGCCAATTGAGGTCCAATTGACATGTCTAGCCCTCGTGTAACGAGCGCTTCGTAGATTTGTCTTGATACCATAGTTGTTGGTCCTTCATTTTGAGCATGCGGATCAAGTGTCAAACTATCACCTTGCATTGACCACTTAATTGTATTTGCTGCCCATGCTGAAGAAACCCAAAAAGCTAATAGTAAAGTTAATAGTACTCTATATAAACTCTTCGTTTTCATAGATTCCCCCCTTAATTTAAAAATAAGTATACAGTGATTGTTTTAATATCTAAATAGAAAATAGTGATTTAAAAACAGCAGTAAATTGGCTTATAAGTGAAACTGAAGAAAATCTACTTTAAAATTTTAACGGTTTACCATTAGCTTTTTCAATAAGCTTACCATCCCAAACAATTGCTTTGCCGTTTACAATTGTTCCTAAAGGAAAACCTTTTACTTCATAACCATCAAATGGTGTCCAGCCACATTTACTTGCAATCCAATCGTTTTTAATTACTTTTTTCGTATTCATATCCACGATGGTTAAATCAGCATCGTATCCCTCTTTAATGTAACCTTTATTTTTTATTCCAAAAATTCTTACTGGGTTTTCGCAAACTAATTTTATGAATTGGTTTAAAGTTAACTTATTATTGTTTATGTGATTAAGCATAAGCGGGACAAGTGTCTGAACTCCTGGCATTCCTGATGGTGTTTGAGGATATTCTTTTTTTTTATTTTCTAAACTGTGAGGAGCGTGATCTGAACCTATGGTATCAACTAAACTATCCTTCACCGCTTTCCAAAGCATATCTTGGTGTTTCTTTTCTCTAATTGGTGGATTCATTTGCGCAAGTGATCCTAGCAGTTTGTAACAATGTGGGGCGCTGATAGTTAAATGTTGTGGAGTAATTTCAAAGCTAACATTACCTTTGTACCTTGATAAAAATTCTACTTCTTCTTTTGTAGTCACATGCAAGACATGTATTTTTTTTTTATAACGTTCTGCAATTTTAACCACTCTTCTGGTTGAAGACAATGCGCATTCTTCATTCCTCCAGATTGGATGGGAGCTTACATCTCCTTTTTTTATAAATTTTTTTCTTAGATTTAAGATCTCTTCATCCTCTGAATGGATTGCAACAATTTTAGAACTATTTGAAATAACTTTTTCTATATCTTTTTCATCTTTTACTAAAAGATTGCCGGTAGAAGAACCTGCAAATAATTTCACTCCACAACATCCTTCGAGCTTATCTACTTTTTTTAAATCTTCCATATTTTGTGGAGTTGCACCAAAATAAAAAGCATAATTAGAAAACATTCTATTTTTAGCTAAATTAAGTTTTTTATTAAATTCTTTTTGATTAGATGTTGGTGGATTGGTGTTGGGCATTTCAAAAACTGAAGTTACACCACCCATAACTGCGGCTCTGCTTCCTGATTCTAAGTCCTCAACGTCAGTAGAGCCTGGCTCTCTAAAATGAACCTGAGTATCTATAATTCCTGGTAAAATTATAAGATTGGTAACATCTAAAACTTTTGTATCTGAAGTTTTTTCAATTTTATCTATGCTTTTTATTATCCCATTAGAAATGCCAATATCAATAGTTCTTAACTCACCATCGATAAAACATTTGCCATTTTTTAAAATAAGATCAAAAGTAGCAGGCATTCTGAATGTATTTAATATATTATAGAATTAAAATTTGCAAATATGGAAAAAAACGAAGTTATTACTCTGGAAGATCGAGGATTTATAGAAGTAAGGGGACCTGAAGCAAAAGATTTTTTACAAAATATAGTTACTAACGACATAGAGAAAGTAAGTGAAAAATCAACAATTTTTTCTTCAATATTGACTCCGCAAGGTAAATATTTATTTGATTTTTTTATAATAAAATCAAAAGATAATTACCTTATTGAGTGTGAAAAAAAATCCACACCAGAAATTACAAAACTCTTAAATTATTATAAATTAAGATCAAAAGTTGAGTTAATTGATTTAAGCGAAAAGTATGTTGCGGCAGTTATATCTCTAGAAAAGTTTAAAGAAATTGGAAATTCTGAAATTTCAATAGGTAAAAGAATAAATTATCGAGACGATCTGATTTATGTTGATCCAAGAAATGTAAATTTAGGTGCAAAAATTATATCAAAATTAGAAAATTTGTATCTTACAATCAAGAAATTGAACTTAACTATTGTAGATAAAAAAAAATATTATAATAAAAGCTTTGAGTTAGGTATACCCCAGATTGATTTAAACAAATTAAGAGACAAAATTTTTGGTATTGAAAACAATTTAGATGAGTTGAAGGGTATTGATTTTAAAAAAGGTTGCTATGTGGGCCAAGAAAATACGTCAAGGATTAAACTAAGAAATAAACTGAGAAGACGAATATTGCCTGTTCAAATAATTTCTGGAGAAATTTCTGAGAATGAAATAATTAAGTATAAAAATAATGAAATTGGCAAAATCATGATAGGTAAGCCTTATTCGTTTGCTTTAATTAAAGTCGTGGATCCTGATTTAAAAGAATTTAATAATAAGGAACTTGTTTGTAAAAACTCTAAAGTCAAAGTTTTAAAACCTGATTGGATTTAGTCAAAAAAATTTAGAATATTAATTAAAACATAAATGGCTAAAATAGACATGAATATTATTATAAATATATTTATTATTTTCCAAACTTTTGCGGTTTCAAGATATTTAGATAAAAATTTTGACATATATCCAATAGTAAAAAAAAATATAAAAGAGGATATTGAAGCTCCTATACCAAAAAAAATTTTTTGATTAAGCGCAAAATCTTTAGAGAAATTTCCTAAAAAAAATACAGTGTCAGAATAAACGTGTGGATTAAGATAAGTGAAACCTAGTGTTTTAGAAATTACAGCTGATAATGAATATGGATTTTTTGGAAAATTTAAACTTAAATTGTAAATTTCTTTGTTGATTTTTCCCCATATAAAATTTAATAAAAAAATTAAAAGTAGTATGTTTAATATTAATTCAATGAATGGAGTAAAAAAATTCTGAAAATAGTTAAATATAAAAATTCCTAGAAAAATTAATAGAAAATCCGACAAAGCACAAATTAAGCAAACAATAAAAATGAATTCTTTTTTAAGTCCCTGCTCTATTACAAATATATTTTGGGCCCCTATTGCGAAAATTAAACTTAATCCTGTTATAAATCCTAATATTAAATATGTCATTTTATCTGGTGCGGCTAGAGAGACTCGAACTCTCACTGGGAAACCCCACTTGGCCCTCAACCAAGCCTGTCTACCAATTCCAGCATAGCCGCTTCTGCGTCAGAATAAGTTAATGACAACTTATATTCAAGTTGGTAGATTTTAGTATGGAAATAAAACAACAAATAAAAAAAGAAACTGATCCAATTTATAAAAAAGTTTCTAAGCTTATCCCTGAGGTTGAGTGGGCTTTTCATGCACCGCTGATTCATAAAATTAATAAATTAAAAAAAGAAAAAAATGCTGTTGTTTTAGCTCATAATTATCAAACTCCAGAAATTTTTTATGGTATAGCCGATATAGCTGCCGACTCATTAGCTTTAGCTGTTGAAGCAGAAAAAACTAATGCTGATATTATTGTAATGTGTGGAGTGCATTTTATGGCAGAAACAGCAAAACTAATGAATCCAAATAAAAAAGTCTTGTTACCAGATATGGGTGCCGGATGTTCATTAGCCTCATCAATTACTGGTAAAGATGTGAGAATGCTTAAGGAAAAATATCCAGGTGTTCCAGTTGTTTCTTATGTAAACACTTCTGCTGAAGTTAAAGCTGAATCAGATGTATGTTGTACATCTGCAAATGCAGTTAAAGTTGTAGAATCTCTTGGTGTAGATAAAGTAATTTTTCTCCCAGATCATTATTTAGCAAACTACGTTCAAAAAAATACAAAAGTTAAAATTATTTCTTGGCAGGGTACTTGTATAGTTCACGAGAAATTTACCGGAAAAGAAGTTGAAGATATTAGAAAAGAAAATCCTGATATTAAAGTTATAGCACACCCGGAATGTCCACCTGACGTAATTAGTGCTTCTGATTTTGCTGGATCCACTTCTAATATGGTTAAGTATGTTAAGGAAAAACAACCTAAAAAGGTTTTGCTAGTAACGGAGTGTTCAATGAGTGACAACGTTCAGATAGAAAATCCTAATGTTCAATTTATAAAACCTTGTAATCTTTGCCCCCACATGAAAAAAATTACACTTAATAAAATATTTGACTGCTTAAAAAATGAAACTAATGAAATTAAAATCGGTAATAATATAGCTGCTATGGCAAGAAAATCTGTACAGAGAATGGCTGCCATAGGTCGTTAATTATCCAAACGTGATAACTCAAAATATAGTAAAAAATGCAATGTCAGAGGATTTACGACCTTCTGGAGATATCACCACTCAACTCATAAGAAATAATAAAAAAATAAAAGCTAAAATAATTTCAAATGAAAATTGCATAATTGGAGGATTAAATTATGCAAAGGAAGCCTTTAAATATTCAGATAAAAAAATTTCTTTTCAAGCTAAATCTAAAGATGGGAAAAAAATAAAAAAAGGTCAAGTTGTAGCTTTAGTAAATGGAAAAGCTAAATCAATTTTGAAAAGCGAAAGAGTTGCGCTTAACTTTTTAAGTCTTATTTCTGGAGTTGCAACAACAACAAGAAAATTTGTAGATAAAATCAAAGGTAAAAACTGCAAGATTTGTTGCACAAGAAAAACAACACCCAATTTGAGATTAATACAAAAATATGCAGTTAAACTTGGAGGGGGGCTAAATCATAGATTTAACCTAAGTGATGAAATTTTAATAAAAGATAACCATATCTCAATAGATGGAAATATTCGAAAGTTAGTTATAAGAGCTATAAAGAATAGAAAAGGAAAAAAAATTACAGTCGAAGTCGATAATCTTCGCCAGCTTAAAGAAATTAAAGGTTTAAAATTTAATAGAATATTATTTGACAACATGAATGCTAAAAATATTAAAAAAGGTATTATTTTGTTAAATAAGTTTTATGAAACTGAGGCGTCAGGTGGAATTAATTTAAAGAATGTGAGAAAGATAGCTTCTACTGGAGTAAACAGAATTTCAGTGGGTAGAATAACACATAGTGCGCCAGCAATTAACTTTAAATTAGAAATATGATTGAAAATAATTTACCAAATAAAATTGCAATTTTTCCTTTATCTAATGCAATATTTTTTCCAAGAACAATTTTGCCATTAAATATATTTGAAGATAGATACATTCAATTAATTAACGATTGTATGTCTGAAAATAGAATGTTCGGTATGGTACAACCAAAAAATAAAAATGATAAAAAACCAGAAGTTTATGAGATTGGATGTTTGGGTAAAATTATTAGCTTTAATGAAACTACAGACAAACGATTTATAATTAGCCTATCAGGCATAATCAGATTTAGAATTACAAAAGAAATAGAGAAAGAAAAGCTCTATAGAAATTTTGAGGTAAATTATTCGGAATTTTTAACTGATTTAAATGAAAAAAAAAACCAGATAGTTAACTATGATAAAAAAAATTTATTAAATAAAATAAAATCTTTTTTCCAAAAAATAGGCTACCCGATTGACTCGAATGAACTTTCAAAATTAAGCTTGGATCAATTGGTGAGCACTGTAAGTATGATCTCTCCTTTTTCAGTAGAGGAAAAACAAAAATTAATTGAGACAATTAAAATTGAAGACAAGATTAAAACGTTAGATGAGATTATTAGTTTTAACCTTGTAGACTTCCAAGAAAACAAAACTGTACAGTAAGTAATAATAAAATTTGTAAATACTTAATTATTTTTTTTGTTTTTTAAGATAAGCTTGAGCAGCTGATAAACGTGCAATAGGTACTCTATAAGGCGAGCAGGAAACATAATTTAATTTAGCTTTTTCACAAAAACTAATACTTGCTGGATCACCTCCATGCTCTCCACAAATACCCAGTTTAAGAGATTTTTTTTGAGCCCTGCCTCTTTCAGTTGCAATTTTTATTAGTTCTCCTACACCTCTATCATCAATGCTTACAAAAGGATCTCTATTAAAAATTTTATTTTCAACATAGTCATTTAAAAATTTTCCAGCATCGTCTCTGCTTATACCAAAAGTTGTTTGTGTCAAATCATTTGTTCCAAAGCTAAAGAAATCTGCAAACTTTGCTATATCGTTAGCTCTGAGAGCAGCTCTAGGAAGTTCAATCATAGTACCAATAAAATATTTAACTTTAGTTTTATGTTTTTTTTGAACTTCTTCTGCTGTTTTTTCAATTAAATTTCTTAGTATTTGGATTTCTGCTGCGGTAGAAACAAGAGGTATCATTATTTCAGGTATCACTAATTTCATTTTTTTATTCTTACAAAAAATTAAAGCTTCGAAAATTGCTTTGCATTGCATTTTATAAATTTCAGGAAAAGATATACCTAGCCTACATCCTCTATGTCCTAACATTGGATTTTGTTCATGAAGTTCAACAATTCTAGATTTTATATCTTCATTAGAAATATTTAATTCTTTAGCAATGTCATCAATGTCTTTATCAGTTTTTGGTAAAAACTCGTGTAATGGTGGATCTAAAAGTCTAACTGTTACAGGCAAACCACTCATAATTTTAAAAATTTCTACAAAATCATTTTTTTGATAAGGGAGTAGTTTGTCTAAAGCTTTTTCTCTATCCTCCAATGTTTTTGATAATATCATCTGCCTAACAGAAATAATTCTTTTTTCATCAAAAAACATATGCTCAGTTCTACAGAGTCCAATTCCTTCAGCTCCAAAATCTCTAGCTATTTTAGTATCAGCTGGTGTTTCAGAGTTAGTTCTTACTTTTAGTTTTCTATATCTGTCTGCCCATTTCATTAACGTAGAAAAATATCCTGATATATCTGGTTTTACTGTTGGAACTTTTCCAAGAATAACTTTACCACTACCGCCATCTATCGTGATGATATCACCTTCCTTAATTTTGTGTTCACCAGCTTTAAAAAACTTATTTTCATAATCAATTTTGATTTCATTTGATCCAGATACACAAGGTTTTCCCATTCCCCGCGCTACAACAGCCGCATGACTAGTCATTCCACCTCTTGATGTAAGAATTCCATTTGCTGCATGCATACCATTAATATCTTCTGGGGAGGTTTCTATTCTAACTAAAATTACATCCTGCATCTGTTCTTTTAATCTCTCAGCTTCATCAGCAGAAAATATAACTTTTCCACTTGCAGCTCCAGGAGACGCAGGTAGTCCAGTTGCTATAATTTTTTTTTCGGCTTTTTCATCTAGTGTTGGATGCAATAAGGTATCAAGTGTATTTGGGTCAACTCTCAATATAGCTTCTTTTTCGGAAATAAGTTTTTCTTTTACCATATCAACTGCAATTTTAATTGCTGCCTTAGCTGTTCTTTTTCCAGATCGTGTTTGTAACATCCATAATTTGTTATTTTCAATTGTAAATTCGATATCTTGCATATCTTTATATTTTTTTTCCAATAGTAAAAAAAAGTTTTTAAGTTGTAAAAAAATCTTCGGCATAGTTTCTTCTAATGATTTAGTTTGTGAATTTTTATTTTTCGACTTTTTAGTAATGTTTTGAGGAGTGCGTGTGCCAGCTACAACATCCTCGCCTTGAGCATTTATTAAATACTCACCAAACAATTCTTTTTCACCTGTTGAAGGGTCTCTTGTAAATGCTACTCCAGTTGCACAGCTTTCTCCCATATTACCAAATACCATCGCTTGAATATTTACTGCTGTTCCCCAATGGTCTGGTATAAAATTTATTTTTCTATATATTTTTGCTCTTTTACTATTCCAAGATAAAAAGACAGCGCTTATCGCGCCCCACAATTGTTCGTTTACATTTTGAGGAAAATTTTTTTTTGTTTCTTTTAAAACAATTTCTTTAAAATTTTTTATTAAACCATCCCAATCGTCTTCTTCAAGATCAGTATCTTGTATTACTCCTTTGGTAAGTTTAAAATTTTCAATTAAATCTTCAAAGACGTATGAATCAATTCCAAGAACGACGTTACTATACATTTGTATAAATCTTCTATAACTATCTTTTGCAAATTTTCCATTTGATGTTTTATTTTTTAAAGCAATAACTGTTTGGTCATTTAAACCTAAATTTAGAATTGTATCCATCATACCAGGCATTGATACTTTTGCTCCAGATCTTACAGAAACTAATAAAGGGTTCGACAAACTTCCAAATTTCTTTTTTGATATTTTTTCAATTAATAAGATTTCTTTTTTAACTTCATTTATAACTTTTTTAGGTATTTTTTTATTATTTTTGTAAAAGTAGTCACAAACTTCAGTTGATATTGTAAATCCTGGTGGAACTGGCAAGCCAAGTTTTGCCATGTGTGCTAAATTTGCACCCTTACCCCCAAGGATATTCTTATCATTAAACTTGCTTTTCGTTCCTTGATTATTAAATCTATAAATTAGTTTTTTCAATTACGCCCCCTCAACTTTCGAAAAGTCAATAAAGTTATTATATGTCTTACAAAACATTTGTAATAATTCTAAACGATTTTTTTTTATATCTAAATTTTCATCATTTACAATTACATTTTCAAAAAAAATGTCAGTTGTATGTTTTGCCGCGGAAAGAACCTTTAAAGTTTCATCATAACTTTCATCTTTTTTTGTGCTGGAAAAATACTGGCGTATTTCGTTAATTTTATTATACAAGTTTTTTTCCTCATCTTTCTTAAATAAAAACGACTCTGGCTGTCCTAAGACCTCTTCTTTTTTATTCTTCAATTCTTGTTCAATAATATTGGAGGCCCTTTTATAAGTTTCTATAATATTTTTACATATATCTTTAGAAATATTTTTATTAATAATTAAACATTTATTATAAAGTACTAAAAAATCATGGCCACCTTGTGAACTATACGTAGCTTCAATAATATCATTTCTAATTTTTTTATCTTTTAACAAATTTTTAAATCTTTCTCTCAAAAAAAATAAAACTTCTTTAGTAATAGACTTGTTTACAAATTGAACGTTTTGTTCTTCGTAAGCGGCAATAGAATAGTTTATTAAATCTTTTAGCTGAATACTCAATTTATTCTCAATTATTATTCTTAATAGACCAATAGCATTTCTTCTTAAAGCAAAAGGATCTTTTGAACTTGTTGGTTTTTCATTTATCCCAAAAAAGCCTACTAGTACATCTATTTTATCAATTAAAGAAACTGCTAAGCTAATTGGTTTTTTAGGTACTTCACTGTTGATACCAATTGGTAAGTAATGATCACTAATTGCAATTGAGATATCATCTTCAAAACCTTGCTCTTTTGCAAAATATTTTCCCATAACACCTTGTAGCTCTGGATACTCACCCACTAGATCTGAAACTAAATCAGCTTTACAAATTGAGGCGGCTATTTCAACTTTTTCTTTACTTATATAAAGCTGGTCAGAAATCATTCCAGCTAATTTTCTCAATCTTTGTGTTCTGCTATAAAATGTTCCCAATTGATTAAAAAAAGATAAATTTTTTAGTTTTCCAACTTGTTTAACTAGACTTTGGTTTTTATTTTTTTGCCAGAAAAATTTAGCATCAGATAACCTAGCTTCTACAACTCTTTGATTTCCTATTTTTATATAACCCTTTTTATCTGGTAAATTAGCGACCAATAAAAATGAATTTGTTAATTTATCATTACTATCAAACATAGGAAAATATTTTTGATGTTGTTGCATAGTTACAATTAAAATCTCTTGAGGTACCTTTAAATAAATTTCATCAAATTTACATAATATAACATTAGGTTTTTCAACCAAATTAACGACTTCTTCTATTAATTTTTCATCAAATTTTTTTTTAAATTGCCTTGCATTGCAAATACTATTCATTTTACCAATAATTACATTTTTTCTTTTTTCTTGATCTAAAATGACGTCTTGTGTTTTAAGAATATCCAAATAGCTTTTAAAATTAATTACTTTTTTAATTTTTTCATCATTGTCTCCATCTATAAAAGTTTGATTTCCACTTTTAAGATGATAAAAATTAAAATCAATTATTTTACTATTAAATAAACAAATAATAGATTTTAGTGGTCTGGCCCAGCTCAAATCATAAGTTGCCCATTTCATTGATTTTTTCCATGAATAACTTTGAAGTATTTCGGGAATAATTGATTTTAGTTCATTAAAAATATCTATTGTTTTTGAAGTAGTTTTAGCGAAATAAAATTCTCCTTTTTCTATTTTTTTTTTAGAAATATCAGATTTATTTAAATCATTAGATCTTATAAAACCTTCAAGCGCCTCCTGGGGGGTCCCAACTTTAGGTCCTTTAATAATTTTTCCTGCTTGTTTAATTTTTTCTGGAATTCCTTCTAGAAAAAAGACTAGTCTTTTAGGAGTTGAAAAAGATTTGCTTGATTTAAAATTAATGCCTTTTTTTTTCAACTTTTCATCAAGCGTTTGTTTAATTTTTTCTCTGGCATCCTTTTGAAGTTTTGCTGGTATTTCTTCGCTAAATAGTTCAATAAACAATTCAGCCATTTTCTTTTTGACTTTCCAGCCAAGTTTGTCCTGAACCTTTGGCTAACTCTCTTATTCTAGAAATAAATTCAGTTCTTTGGGCAACTCCAATAACTCCTCTTGCATCTAATAAATTAAAGATATGGCTAGCTTTTAAACACTGGTCGTAAGCTGGCAATGAAAGCTTCTTCTCCAATAAAGATTTGCATTCTGTTTCGGCTATTTCAAAATTTTTTAGCAAATGTTCAGTGTTAGCAAATTCAAAATTATATGCTGAATACTCCTTTTCAGCCTGATGAAAAACATCTTTATATTTAATTCCATCATTGTTCCATATGAGTTCGAATACATTATTTTTTCCCTGTGTAAACATGCATATCCTTTCCAAACCGTATGTAAGCTCTACTGACACTGGTTTACATTCTATACCCGCCATCTGTTGAAAATAAGTGAACTGAGTAATTTCCATACCATCACACCAAACTTCCCATCCTCGACCCGCCGCACCAAGCGTTGGACTCTCCCAATCATCTTCGACAAATCGTATATCATGTTCTTTATGATTAATTCCTATTTTTGATAAACTGTTCAGAAAAATTCTTTTGATATTATCTGGAGAAGGTTTAATGATAACTTGAAACTGATAATAATGTTGTAAGCGATTTGGATTCTTTCCATACCTTCCATCAGTGGGTCTTCTTGATGGTTGGACATACGCAGCTTTCCAAGATTTAGGACCTAATGAACGTAAAGTAGTTGCTGGGTGAAATGTACCTGCTCCAACTTCCATATCATAAGGTTGTAATACTACACACCCATAGTTTCCCCAAAATTTTTGCAAATTAAGTATCGTTTCTTGAAAATTTACCGGAGTTGGTTTATTTTTTTTCTTTTTCACACTTGTTTTTTTAGGCATTTACAAACCAAATTTCTGCCACTGAGCTCTTTCCTCTAGGACATTTGCAATGCTATCAACTTGATTATCAAGTGATGCGGATAATTTTTTTGCTATAAAACTTTTTGGTTTCTCAAGCTTTCTAATTTCAATATCTTCGCCAAATTTTTCTCTTAAAATTTGTTCAGCGTTACCAAGTCCATCTATTAAGCCTAATTTTAATGAAGTAGAACCTGACCAAAATTCTCCGGTAAAAGTATTATTTTTTTCTACATCTTTTAGTTTTGAGCCTCTGCTAGTTTTAACCACATTAATAAAATCTGAATGTAACTCTAATTGAATTTTTTTTAATCTTTGGATATCTTCCTCTTTTTCTTCCTTAAAAGGGTCAAGCGTACTTTTGTTTTTTCCAGCAGTATAAACTCTTCTCTCTACACCAATTTTTTTAATGGCGTCTTGAAATCCAAAAGATGCAGAAATAACACCTATTGATCCCACTATTGAACTAGAGTTTGCATAAATTTCATCCCCAGCACAAGCTATGAGATATCCGCCAGATGCCGCCACATCTTCAGCAAAAACTAAAACTTTCTTTTTATTTTTTTTGGCTTGTTTTTTAATATAGCTATAAATTAAATGAGATTGTACAGGCGATCCTCCTGGTGAGTTTATAGAAATTGCCACAGCTAAAGCCTTTTTCATTGAAAAAGCTTTATCAATAATTTCCTGTTGACCAGCAAAGTTTATTCCCTGTTTAAATCTTCCTACAGATCCTATTACCCCTGTTAGCCTCACATGAGGAACTATTTTTTTCTTTTTAAAAATTTTAAAAATTGAAAACATTTGATGGTTTATATTCTAAATATCATAGTTTTTAGATCCTTTAAAAGTTTATGTAAAGTTTTAAAGCTACCTTAGGTTGTAATTTTTTGGGTGCGTCACTAGTGATCTAAAAGAGTTTTTTTTAGTATAAAATAAAAGATATAATTATTTACATGGGATCGGTAATACCACTCAAAAAAGAAATAGATAATTCATATTTAGGGCTTAAAAATCTAGTTGGAAGTAAATTAGACGAGGTTAGCCAGCGTATAAAATATAAGCTTGCTAGTGAAATAAACCTTATTCATAAAATGACAAATTACCACGTGAAGTCTGGTGGAAAAAGAATCAGGCCTTTATTAACTTTAGCCTCGGCTAAATTGTGCGGATACAAAAATGGAAATAGAGATATCAACTTAGCCGCATGCATTGAATTAATACATAATGCTACTCTACTTCATGACGACGTAATAGATAATAGCGAGTTAAGAAGAGGAATAAAAACTACTAATTCAGTTTGGGGCAACCAATCTTCTATTTTAGTTGGGGATTACCTTTTTAGTCGATGTTTTGAAATGATGGTAGAGGATGGATCGCAAGAAATATTAAAATTGTTATCCTCAACTTCATCAAGAATAGCTCAAGGAGAAGTTTTGCAACTAGAGCATAAAGGGCAAATAGACCTTTTAGAAGAAACTTACTTCAGTATAATAAATATGAAAACAGCAGCTTTGTTTGCTGCGGCTGCAAAAGTCGGTGCTTGCCTAGGAGATAAAAGTAAAAAAGAGAAAGATGCATTAGAATCATATGGAAGAAATCTTGGTTTAGCATTTCAAATAGCAGATGATGCACTAGATTACTTTTCTTCAAAAACAATTTTAGGCAAGGAAATAGGTAAAGATTTTTATGAAGGAAAAACTACATTACCTTTAATTATAATTTATCAAAGAGGTAATAGTGAGGAAAGAAAATTTCTAAAAGAAATTTTTAAAAAAAAAAATAGAAACGAGGATGATTTTAGTGAAACCTTGTCACTAATAAATAAATATAAAGCAGTACAAGCAAGTTTTAAAAGAGCGGAATATTTTGTTAATGTCTCTTATGATGCTCTTGGAATATTTCAAAATACTGAAGAAAAAAAAGTTTTACAAAATTTAACTGAATTCAGTCTTAATAGATCCTTTTAAGGGTACAAAATTTCTTTTTTCCACTTATTGGAAACTTTACTATATCTAAGCCTTTCATGGATCCTAAACTCATCTCCTAACCAAAATTCAATTGAAGTAGGGTTTAAGCACCAACCTGACCAATATTCAGGTCTGGATAATTTAGTTTCATCATTAAATTTTTTTTCAAACTCTTCTATCTTTTTTAATAAATCTTTTCTCTCTTGCATAACATTAGATTGGTCTGACGCCCATGCTCCAATTTTACTTTTATAAGGTCTACTTTTATAATAAAGGTCAGCCTCATGATCGGATACTTGACTTACATTCCCAGAGACTCTTACTTGCCTTTGTAGACTTTTCCAATGAAAGCACATAGCGGCTTTTGGATTTTTTTGTAGATCTTGACTTTTCGGGCTATTCAAATTTGTGTAAAAGACAAAACCTTTGTGACTTAAACCCTTTAAAAGAACCATTCTTACACTCGGCTCATTTTTTGTATCAGCTGTTGCTAAAGATAGAGCGTTTGGGTCATTAATTTCCTTTTTTTCAGCCTCAGACATCCATTTTTTGAAAAGCTCAATGGGATCATCTAAGTCCAAAAAACACGAATTTAAACCTAATGTATTTTTTTGATTCATAAAATAGTCAAAATATTCTATATAATGTAATCTAATGTCATTTAATACTTTTGGAAAGATATTTCGATTTACTACTTGGGGAGAATCTCACGGCATTGCTATAGGCTGTGTAGTGGATGGTTGCCCTCCAAACATTGCTTTATCTGAAAAAAATATACAATTTGAGATGGATCGAAGAAGACCTGGTAGATCTAAATTTACTTCTCAGAGAAAAGAATCTGACAAAGTAGAAATTTTATCGGGTGTTTTTGAAGGAAAAACCACTGGCACACCTATTTCAATGATTATTTATAATAAGGATGCAAAATCAAGAGATTATGAAACTATTAAAAATAAATTTAGACCTGGCCACGCTGATTATACTTATTTAACAAAATATGGAATAAGAGACTACCGTGGAGGTGGAAGACAGTCTGCTAGAGAAACTGCTTCTAGAGTGGCAGCAGGAGCAATAGCTAAGATAGTACTCAACAATCTTTTAGGAAAAAAATTTAAAATCGTAGGCGCAGTTATTCAATTGGGCCTACTTGGTTGTAATAAAAATAACTGGAATGAGAAGGAAATTAGAAAAAATCCTTTTTTTTGTCCAGATAAAAAATCAATTAAACTTTGGGAAAAATATCTTCTCGCTGTAAGAAAAGCAGGTTCATCCTGTGGTGCTGTAATACAACTTAAAGCATTTGGAATACCTCCTGGCTTGGGAGCTCCTATATATTCAAAATTAGACTCAGATTTAGCAAGCGCACTAATGAGCATCAATGCTGTTAAAGGTGTGAATATTGGAGCTGGAATGAGTTCAGCGTTTTTGAGTGGAGAGGAAAATTCTGATGAAATGAATAAAGCAAAAGGTAAAATAAAATTTAAAACTAATAATGCTGGGGGGATACTTGGAGGTATTTCTTCTGGTCAAGATATTATTGCTTCATTTGCCGTAAAACCCACATCTTCAATTTTAACAAACAGAAAGACCATTGATAAAAAAGGTAAAAACACATCAATTTCAGTTAAAGGTAGACATGATCCCTGCGTTGGAATTAGAGCTGTGCCAGTCGGCGAAGCTATGATGGCATGCGTATTGTTAGACCACTATTTATTGAATCGTGCCCAATGTGGTTAAAATTTTCTCTTTAATATAAAATTTACTGCCTCAAGTAAATCCTTAGTTCTTGGACCAAGCTTTATAATATCATTATCTATTTTTTTTTTTAACTCTAATGCAAAATTTAATGTTTGCTTGTATCCCAATAAGTTAACTAATGTTGCTTTACCTTTCTTTTGATCACTTTTTGTAGGTTTACCAACTACTGAAACATCTCCCTTATAATCTATTAAGTCATCAGTTATTTGAAAAAGCAAACCGACATTTAAACCAATTTTTTTTAAATTATTTCTCTTTTTTTTATTTAAATTTTTAATTATCGCTACACTTTCGCAACAAAAACTAAATAGCTCTCCTGTTTTCTTTTTTTGCATCTGTATTATTTTGCTTTTAGAAATTTTTTTATTTTCAAATGTTAAATCTGAGTATTGCCCTCCAGCTAAGCCTAAACTTCCTGAACAATTAGATAGGGTATTAATTAAATCAATTTTTATATTTTGTTTTAATTTCAAATCTTTGCTAGATAAAATTTCAAAAGCCATGGTTAATAATGAATTTCCTGCTAGCATCGCTGTAAATTCATTAAACTTCTTATGCGCAGAAGGCTTGCCTCTTCTTAGATCGTCATCATCCATTGATGGAAGATCGTCATGCATTAAAGAATAAGCATGAATACATTCAATAGCAGACCCGATTATAATTAATTTTTTGGATTCAATGTTAAAAATTTTACCAGTATTAACTATAATGGCTGATCTAAACCTCTTTCCTCCTGAAAATACTCCGTATTTCATTGGATGGGTTAAATTTGAACGCTTTCTTTTGTTTAACAATACTTTCTTTAAATATAGATCAGTAGTTTTTTTTATACTGTTTAATTTATAAGAAAAACTTTTCATAGATTTATTTTTTAGATTTTCTTTTTTTTTTAGATGTTTTAGATTTTCTTAGATCGCTGTTCTTTTTTTTAAAAACTTCCTGTATATGATGATTTAGCATAATCATTCTATTAAACTCGTCCTTGTAGTCATTTAGATTTATTTCCTTATTTTCTAACTTATTAATGATATCATTAATTTCATTTTGAGCCTCTTTTATTGACTTTGTTTTTATATGAACTGGAATATTTTTTGATTTCATAATATATCCGTATACTAATTAATTTATGAAAAATATCTATTTAAATATATATAAATCAAATTTGGTTAATTTAAAAAAAGCAAAAAATAAATTAAAGAATAATGGCATTATTGGAATTCCTACAGAAACCGTTTATGGTTTAGCTGGTAATGCATATTCTAGTAAATCTATTAAAAAAATTTTTAAATTAAAAAAAAGACCACACTTCAATCCTTTAATAATACATTATAAAAATTTAAACAGTTTAGAAAAAGATGTTGCATTAAATAGTAATTTTAAAAAACTTTATGATTCTTTTTGCCCTGGCCCAATAACATTCATTTTAAAAAAGAAAAAAAAATCAAAAATATCTAGAGCTGCAACCGCAGGAAAAAATACTGTGGCAGTTAGAATTCCAAAACATAAGGTAGCTAAAAATTTACTTAATATTATAAATTTTCCACTAGCTGCACCAAGTGCGAATGTATCTTCTAGGTTAAGTCCTACTTCAGCATTTGATGTTGCAGATGAATTTAAAAATAAATTAGATTTTATAATAAACGGGGGCCGGTGTAAAATTGGAATTGAATCAACTATAATAGATTTAACAAAAAAACCTACTATCTTAAGATTGGGAAGTATAACTGTTGCAAATATACAAAAAGTTTTAAAAAAAAAAATTAAAATACTAAAACACCATAGAAAGATTAAAGCTCCCGGACAACTTAGACTTCATTACTCTCCTGGTATACCAGTTGAAATGAATAAAAAATATGTTAAAAAAAATCAAGCTTTAATAGGTTTTGGTAAAAAATTTAAAAAAACAAAAAATTATTTTAACTTGAGTAAAAATAGTAACTTGAAAGAAGCTGCAAATAACCTATACAAAACAATGAGAAAAATAAAAAAAAATAATTTTAAGTCTATAGCAATTGTTAAAATACCAAATAAAGGAATTGGTAGTGCAATAAATGATAGGCTAAAAAAGGCATCAAATAAATGAGTATAGAAATTAATAATTTAAGTAAAAAATTTAAAAATACTTTAGCTGTTAAAAATTTAAATTTTAAAATAGAAAAAGGTAAAATAATTGGCTTGCTAGGTCCTAATGGTTGTGGAAAATCAACTACTATTGGTATGATGCTGGGGTTGATAAAACCTACTGCTGGTTCTGTTTTGATAAATCAAAAAAATATTGAAAATGAAAGTAATAGAACAAAATTATTAGAAAAAATGAATTTTATTTCTCCTTATATCGAATTACCTAAAAAACTTAGTGTTGAGGAAAATTTAAAAGTTTATGCGCGATTGTACGGAGTAAAAAATTTTAAAGAAAAAATTAATGATTTAATGAAACAATTAAATTTATATGATTTAAGATCAAGACAAACTGGTGAGCTTTCGTCTGGTCAGAAAAATAGAGTGTCTCTGGCTAAAGCCTTAGTAAACAATCCTGAAATACTTCTATTAGATGAACCAACGGCAAGTTTAGATCCTGATGTGGGGGATTATATAAGAGGTATTATAGAAGATTATGCTTCAAATCAAAATGCAACCATATTACTTGCTTCGCATAATATGGATGAAGTTGAAAGATTGTGCAGTGAAGTAATGATGATGAAAAATGGTGAAATTATAGATAGAGGTAAAAGTTCAGATTTAATTAGTAAACATGGAAGAAAAAATTTAGAAGAAGTATTTTTAAAGATAGTTAGAGAATAAAATGAAATTTCATAGAATGATAGCTTTGTCTTTGCGGCACTTATATTTAATTAAAGGTTCGTTGCCAAGAATTCTTGATTTGATTTATTGGCCTACAATTCAAATTATTCTTTGGGGTTTCATTTCAAAATTTTTTACTATGCATAGTGATTATTATAATCATACTGTAGGCATCATATTAAGTGCAGCAATCCTGTACGATTTTTTATTTAGATCAAGTATAAGTTTTAATATGTTATTTCTCGAAGAAATTTGGAGTAGAAATTTCACTAATTTGTTTGTTTCTCCATTAAAAGTTAGTGAAATAATAACTGCTCTTACCTTTACTGCATTACTTAGAACATTAATAGGAATTGTCCCAGCCATAATTTTGGCTTCGCCTTTGTTTGGGGTTTCCTTATTTGACTTGGGTTCAGCTTTATTTTTTCTTCTTTTAAGTCTTTATTTTTTTGGAATAACTCTAGGTCTATTTGTTACTTCAGGACTTTTAAGATATGGGCCTGCGTTTGAAAATATTGCCTGGTCATCTCTTTTCCTTTTGGCACCATTAGGATGTATATACTATCCTTTGAGTATATTACCAGACTGGCTTCAAGTTTTAGCCAAGATGTTGCCTCTTGTTTACATATTTGAAGAGGTAAGATCTATTTTGGTTAATAACGTGGTGGATTACTCAAATATTATAACTGCTCTGCAATTAAACATGGTTTATTTTGTAGCAGGAATTGTCTTATTTTATTTTGCTTTTTATGGTGCAAGAAAAAAAGGCACTTTAATTAATGTTGGGGAATAAATTTTAATGAAATTATATGATTGTTGTATGTATTTTGACGAAGATCTTCTTTTAGATCTGCGCTTCAATATATTAAAAGATTGTGTAGATAAATTTGTCATTGTGGAAGCTACGAAGGACCATGGGGGAAAAGATAAGAGGCTAAATTTTAATATTAATAATTTTACAAAATTTAAAGATAAAATTATCTATATCGTTGTTAAAGATTTACCGACAAATTTAAAATCTTACAAAAAAGATTGGTCAATTAATCATTTAAGAGACCAACATCAAAGAAATGCTTTAGCAAAAGGGTACAAAAACTGTGCTGAAGATGATTTAATAATGATTTCTGATATTGATGAAATACCCGATCCAAAAAAAATTAAATTATTTCAAACTAAAAATAGATATGCTTGTTTTATTCAAAAAAATTTTCAACAAAAAATTAATTTATTAAATGTCACTGACCAAAATTGGATGGGTACAAAAATAATTCAGAAAAAATACCTTAAATCTCCCCAGTGGTTAAGAAACATTAAAACCTCTAAACCTGCTTTTTGGAAGTTCTATAAACCAAAGCAACCACAAATAATTTATAATGGGGGCTGGCATTTTAGTTTTTTAAAAGAACCCCAAAGAATTGCAGAAAAAATTAAAGGTTATTCTCATCAAGAATATAATAAAATTGAATTTACTGATGAAAAAAAAATCGAAGAAAGATTAAAAAAAAAAATAGATATATTTGAAAGAAATTATAAATATGAAAAAATTAGTTTAGATAATACGTTTCCTGAATATATATTGAGTAATGTAGATAAGTATAAAAATTGGATTGTTTGATACCCGTAAATTGGTGCGCCCGGAAGGAGTTGAACCCTCAACCTTCTGGTCCGAAGCCAGACGCTCTATCCAGTTGAGCTACGAGCGCTTAAATTCAATTTTAAACAGTATATAATATAATAAATGAAAAAAGATATATTTAATACAATTGTTCCTGATTATTATAAAAGTTATAGACTCGACAAATTTTTGCAGTCACAACTAAAAGAATATAGCAGAACTAGAATTCAAAATTTAATAGATGAGGGTAGAGTAAAAGTAAATAATATTTTAGTTAAAAACTCTTCTAAAAAAGTTAGAAATGAAGACAAAATATCAATAAATTTTCCACCTCCAAAACAAACCTCTATTCAGCCAAATAAAATACCTTTGGATATCTTGTATGATGACAATGATATAGTTGTTATAAATAAATCGCCTGGTGTTGTAGTTCATCCTGGCGCTGGAAATTATGAAAATACTATTGTTAATGGTTTATTACATAAGTATCAAAATAATCTTTCTAGTATAGGAGGAAAATTAAGACCAGGCATAGTTCATCGAATTGATAAAGATACTAGTGGAGTAATTGTCATTGCAAAAAATGATAAATCTCATAATAATTTATCAAAGCAATTTAGCGATCATTCAATAGAAAGAGTATATGAAGCTTTAATTTGGGGAAGCCTAAAACCGCAAAGTGGACAAATAATTGAAAAAATTTCTAGAAGCCCAAAAAATAGACAGCTTATGGCTGTAAGAAAAGAAAAAGGCAAAATCTCTATAACTAATTACAAAACTATAAAAATCTTCCAAAATTCAAATTTACCAAAAATAAGTCTAATAGAATGTAGATTAGAAACTGGAAGAACTCACCAAATAAGAGTTCATATGAATTTTAAGGGAACACCGATTGTTGGTGATAAAGCATATGGAAGATCTAAGAAAAAATTTAAGGAAATAAATCCTAATATAGAAAAGATAATAAATAATTTTAATAGACAAGCACTGCATGCTAAAAGTCTCGGTTTTGTTCACCCAACAACACAAAAGGAAATTTTATTTACAGCAGAAAGACCTAGTGATTTAAATATACTTATAGAAAACCTTAATAAAGCTAGCATTTAGGCATCTTGTATTTGCCTTAATTTAATAATACATATCCTGTGAAGTTATGACTACAAAAACAATAAATCCTAATTTACCATCTATAGCTATAGACGGAGGATTATCTGGCTATCTTACTAGAATAAAAAAATTTCCTATTTTAAGTGAAGAAGAAGAATATATGTTAGCTAAAAACTGGAAAGATAGAGGTAACATAAAATCTGCTGAAAAATTAGTAACTAGTCACTTGAGATTAGTCGCAAAAATTGCCATGGGTTACAGAGGGTATGGTTTGCCAGTAAGCGAGTTGGTTTCTGAGGGGAATATAGGTCTTATGCAAGCTGTTAAAAAATATGATCCTGATAAAGGTTTTAGGTTAGCAACTTATGCTATGTGGTGGATAAAAGCATCAATCCAAGAATATATACTTAGATCATGGAGTCTAGTTAAAATGGGAACAACAACAGCTCAGAAAAAACTTTTTTTTAATTTAAAAAAAATAAAGAACCAAATATCTCCAAATAGTAATGGTGATTTAAAACCAGAACACGTTGATGAAATATCAAATAGGTTAAATGTAAAAAAAGATGAAGTAGTTTCTATGAATAGAAGATTAATAGGAAAAGAAAAATCATTAAATGCTCCTTTAAAAGATGATAGTGGAACAGAATGGCAGGATTGGTTAGTAGATGATAGCCTAGACCAGGAATTAAAATTATCTCAAAGTCAGGAACTTTCTGAAAGAAAAAAATTAATGAATGACTCTTTGTATGTTTTAAACGCGAGAGAGAAAGAAATATTGTTTGCACGAAGGTTGTCAGAAAATGCTGCTACATTAGAGGATTTGAGTAAAAAATATAAAATTAGTAGAGAAAGAATTAGACAAATAGAAACCAAGGCTTTTGAAAAACTGCAAAAAGCTATGTTAAACACAGCTAATTCAAATAATTTACTTCCTAGAAATTAATTTTTTTTAAAAGGATTTTTTAACATTATAGTGTCCTCTCTTTTAGGGCTGGTTGATATACTCGATATTTCAACTTTACAAAATTTTTTAATAAAATTAATATAATTTTTTGCATTTGTGGGAAGATGTTTCCATTTTTTTATTCCACTTGTATTTTGCAACCAACCCCTCATTTTTTTATAAATTGGTTTAACTTTTTTTTGATCTTGTAAAGAGCTAGGAAAATAATTAATTTTTTTTCCATTAAGCTTATATCCAATACACACATATAATTCTTTAAATTCATCTAAAACATCAATTTTTGTAATGGCTACACCATTAATTCCTGAAATAGTACAAGATTGTTTAACTAAGACAGCATCAAACCAGCCACATCTTCTTTTTCTATTTGTCACTGTTCCAAATTCCTTTCCCTTTTTTCCAATTTTTATGCCTATCTCGTTTTTTAATTCTGTTGGAAAAGGTCCTTCACCTACTCTTGTTGTATAGGCTTTAACTATACCAAGAATATAATTAATTGTACTTGGGCCACACCCAGTACCAGCCAAAGCTGCACCAGAAACTGTATTTGAGGATGTTACAAAAGGGTAAGTTCCGTGGTCTATATCTAAAAGTATTCCTTGAGCTCCTTCAAAAAGAATTTTTTTATTTTTTCTTTTTAGTTCGTCCAACTTCATCCAAACTGGTTTTGTATATTTAAGAATTTTTGGAGAAATTTTTATTAAACTATCTATTAATTTTTTTTTATTTATTTTACTTTTTCCTAATCCTTTCCTAATAGAATTATGATGATACAACATCATTTCTATCCTTTTTGATAAATTGCTTTTATTTTCAAGATCCATTACACGAATTGCTCTTCTTCCTACTTTATCTTCGTACGCAGGTCCTATTCCCCTTCTTGTTGTTCCAATTTTATCTGTTGATTTCGAGTCTTCACGTATTCCGTCTAGTTCTTTGTGGATGGGTAGTATTAAAGGGGCATTTTCTGCAATATATAAATTTTTATCTGTTATTTTTATTCCTAGTTTCTTTATTTGATCTATCTCTTCAACAAGGGCCCAAGGATCAATGACCACTCCATTTCCAATAATTGAAATCTTTTTTTTTCTAACTATACCTGAGGGTAATAATTTAAGTTTATAAGTTACATTTTTTACTACAAGAGTGTGTCCAGCATTATGTCCTCCTTGAAATCTTACTACAACATCAGCTTTTTCTGAAAGCCAATCAACTATTTTGCCTTTACCTTCATCTCCCCACTGCGACCCTACTACAATTATATTTTTCATTATTTAAATTTTCTGTCTATATTTATAGAACTCAAATGATTGATTGGCCCATGACCTTTTCCATAATTAAGACTAGATCTAATAGACTGATTAACATATTTAATTCCAAGCTCACAGGATTTGTTTAAGTTTTTTCCACAAGAAAGAAAGGTCGCAATAGCACTTGATAAAGTACAACCGGTTCCATGAGTATTTTTAGTTTTAATTTTTTTATTTTTAAAAATTTTTAATTTTTTTTTACTTAAAAGTACATCTTCGGTGTATTTTGAATTTTTATGCCCACCTTTTATTAATACATTTTTAGCACCCAATTTTAATAAAATGTTAGCAGCACGAATCATATCTTTAAGATTTTTAATTTTAGTTTTTGTTAAAATCTCAGCTTCTGGAATATTTGGTGTAGTTAAATAAGCTACTTTAATTAATTTTTTTTTTAAAAGTTTAATTGCTTTATAATTTATCAATTTAGATCCACCCTTAGCAACCATAACAGGATCTAAAATAATCTTAGAAGTTTTAATTTTTCTAAGTGCTTTTAAAACAGAGGTAATCACCGCCGATGAATGAAGCATTCCAATTTTTATAGCATCAGGTTTTATATCTCTGCAGGTAAATAAAATTTGTTTTTCTACTTCATTTGGATTTATAGAAACCACAGATTTTACTCCAGTAGTGTTCTGTGTTGTAACAGCTGTAATAGCCGTCATAGCATAACTGCCAAGCGCAGTTACTGTTTTAATATCAGCTTGAATACCAGCCCCACCTGAAGAATCAGATCCAGCTATTATTAAAATTTTTGATTTGGGTATCAATTTAGTATTCTATTTTATAGATCTTTTAATTATTTTTATACACTTTAAAATTAATTTTTTATTATGAGACTCTCCCATAATTCTAATTTTAGGTTCGGTGCCAGATTTTCTTATTAACAATCTTCCATTTCTACGCATTAATTTATTTGCCTTTTTAATTGCTTTTTTACATTTTAAACTTTTTATTACATTTTTATCTTTTACCATCATATTTTCTAATATTTGTGGCAAAGGATTAAAAACATTAAGAAGCTGACTGGCCTTTTTACCTTTTCTTAATGAAAAAAGAACTTCTAGAGCTACCATCAAACCATCACCTGTTGTTGCAAATTTTCCCAGAATAATATGACCTGATTGTTCACCGCCCAAGTTAAAATTAAACTTTTTCATTTTTTCTTTTACATATCTATCCCCTACTTTTGATCTATAAAATCTAATTTTTTCTTTTTTGAGGAAGCTTTCTAAGCCATAATTAGACATTAAGGTTCCTATTACTCCTCCCTTTAATATTTTTTTATTTTTCCATCTGTTTGCAAGCATTGCAATAATTTGGTCTCCATCGATTATTTTACTTTTTTCATCACACATTATTATTCTGTCGGCATCACCATCGAACGAAATGCCTACATGAGCTTTATGTTTCTTTACTGCTTGTTGAATTTTTAATGGATATGTAGATCCACATTTATGGTTAATATTAAATCCATTTGGTTTAACACCAATTGATATAACTTTTGCCCCAAGTTCTTTAAGTAACTGAGGTGCTGATTTATAGCTAGCTCCATTAGCGCAGTCCAAAACTATTTTAGTTCCTCTTAAATGAAAATTATTAGGAAAATTTTTTTTCAAAATTTGAATATACTTATCGTTACCATCTTCAAGTCGTTTAACTCTTCCTAATAGCTTAGGGTTAGTAAGCTGCTTTGTGCTTTTTGCGTCTATTAGTTTTTCGATTTTTTTTTCTATTTTGTCTGAGAGTTTTAAACCATCTGGTCCAAACAATTTTAAACCATTATCATAATATGGATTGTGTGAGGCCGTAATCATTATGCCCATATTTGCTTTCATAGTTTTTGTTAACATTGCAAGGCCATTGGTAGGAATTGGACCTAATGTAAACACGTGAAGTCCTCCTGATGTTAAACCAGATACTAATGCTGGCTCTAAAGTGTATCCAGACAGTCTTGTATCTTTGGCTATCACGGCTATTTGTTTGGTTTTTTTTTGATTTTTAAAATAAGTAGCAGCGGCTAAACCAAATCTAAAAAACTTTTCGCCAGTAATATTTCCTTGGTTGACAGTACCTCTAATACCATCAGTTCCAAAATACTTGTTATTCATTAATTAACTTTTGCTTAAAATTTTATTAAATACCAATATCCCTTGATTAATTTCTTTAACATCATGAACTCTGAATAACTGAACTCCTTGTAAAAGTCCATATAACACTGAGGCTAGAGTGCCACCAGTGCGATCTGATGTATCAAATTTTGTTACTATATGTTCTATAAATCTTTTTCTAGAGGTTCCAATAAGTATAGGGCATCCTAAACTATGAAATAATGAAATTTTTGACATAATTCTTAAGTTGTGATCCAAATTTTTTCCAAATCCAATTCCTGGATCTACTATTATTAATTCTTTTTTATATTTTTTTTTTAAACAAAAGTTAATTTTCTTCTCAAAAAAATCATATATATCTAGAATGGCGTCGGAATATTTGGGATTTTTTTGCATAGTTGATGGCGTTCCCTGCATATGGTGTAAAATAAAAGGAATTTTTTTTCTATTAATAATTTGAAAAGATTTTTTATCAAAATTTAAACCAGAAACATCATTAATAATATTTACACCATTTTCTATACCCTTTTTCATTACATAAGACTTTCTAGTATCCAAAGATAATTTAATCCTTGGGAAATTTTTTTTTAATTTTAATATAGTATTTTTAACTCTTTCCCACTCATCTTCTTTGACAACTGTTTTTGACCCTGGTCTAGTAGACTCGCCACCGATATCAACTATTGCTGCTCCATTTTTTGCCATTGAAACTGCTTGTTCGTAAGCATCATCTGAATTAAGAAATAATCCTCCGTCTGAAAAACTATCGGGTGTAATATTAAGAACACCCATTAAGTTAAAATTCTCAAATTTTAAGCCTGATATGCTTTTTCTTTTATTAACAATTTTTTTTAAATCTAATTTTACTATAGATCTAACTGTTTCTTTTAATGAGCCTATTTTTTTTATTGAAATAAATTGACTGATTGATTTTCCTCTTTTCCTTTGAATTATTTCTATTTGATCAAAGGCTATGTTAAAATTTCCAGCAACAGCATACGCTTTTTTATTTTTAATAAGCTTTTTTGCGTAATTTCCATAGTAGAAATTACACGGTCTTGTGTAATATTTTCGCATTTAAATTTAATGAGCTGGTTTTGGCTTTAGACCTAAAGACCCTAGAGCAGACTCTTCCTCGGCATCTTTATTTACATCTTCTTTGGATCTTTGCGGTTGAATATTTTTTAAAATCAAATCCTTTATCTCTTCTCCTGATAAGGTTTCGTAAACTAATAAAGCCTTAGCTAATTTATGTAAATCATCTAATTTATCTGTTAAAATTTTTCTAGCTCTTTGATATCCCGCATCAACTATTTTTTTAACTTCTGCATCTACTTTTTTTGAAGTTTCTTCTGACATATGTTCCTGTCTGGCTATTTGTCTACCTAAGAAAACTTCATCTTCATTTGCTCCATAGCTTAATGGTCCAAGATCTTTGCTCATTCCAAATTTTGTAACCATATCTTTTGCTAATTTAGTTGCCATTTGAATATCTGATGAGGCTCCCGAAGTAACTTTAGCATGTCCAAAAATCATTTCTTCAGCAACTCTTCCTCCCATTGCTTTTGATATGTTGGCTTCCATATATTCTCTTGTATGAGAATATTTGTCTCTTTCGGGCAATGTCCATACTACACCAAGAGCTCTTCCTCTAGGTATTATTGTAGCTTTATGTATTGGATCTGATGCTTCCTCATTTAGTGCAACAATAGCATGTCCACCTTCATGATAGGCAGTTAATTTTTTATCGTCCTCTGTCATAACCATAGATCTTCTTTCTGATCCCATCATAACTTTATCTTTGGCCTCTTCAAAATCAGACATAGTTACAATTCTTTTATTTTTTCTTGCGGCCAATAAGGCAGATTCGTTTGCTAAGTTTGCTAAATCGGCTCCTGAAAAACCTGGTGTACCTCTAGCAATCGTTCTTAGTTTTACATCTGGTCCAACTGTAATTTTTTTAACATGTACTTTTA